>JAAYCU010000159.1 GCA_012729595.1 Phycisphaerales bacterium | reverse complement strand
GATCTGGAAACGTACGCCCGACAGATTCTCGGCGGCAACCTGCGATACAGCGCCGGGCGCGCGGGCGCGCCGTGGGAGCATGAAGGCAAGACCGCCGACGTGCATTGCGGCGAACGCTGTGTCGGGCGCTTGACGGTCGTGCCCAAGGCTTGCCGGAGTAAAATCGACGAGCACCTGGCGGCCTGGTCCATTGCCCTGGCGGAGATCGACCTGTCAGCCCTGGCCGGCCGGGAACCGACGGTCAGGAAGCTGGTTCCGGTACCGGTCTACCCGACCACGGACGTGGATTTTTCCGTGGTGGCCCCGGCCGAGCGGCGGTATACGGATATCGAGGGTGTGTTGCGACAATACGATCACGCGCTGCTTCGCCGGCTGGCTTTCGTGGACAGTTTCGAGGGCGGGTCGGTACCCGTCGGGCAGCGTAGCTTTACGTTCCGGGCGACCATCGCCGAGTCGTCGCGTACCTTGACCGATGACGACATTCAAGGCTTCCGCGCGGACTTCATCGCGTATCTGGAACGGAACGAACTCAAGCTGCGCTCCTGACTCCGCATGCCAGCCCGAAGCAGTTTACCTCGCTCGCCTCGCCTTGGTGGGCCGTCGCGGGCCAGCGAGGGATCGAGCGAGACGGAGAGACGGAGGGAAAGCGCGACGGAGCGACAGAAGGAATCTCCCTACCTTGTCTGGAAGCAGAGCGTCCCATGATTCACCAGATACATTTCAAAAGTGTCTTTTGGTTTACATCTATCTTGCACCTTGCCTTCCCATTGTACGCCCAGACGGTTCCCGAGAGCGTTGTGCGACAGGACACCGTCTGGCAAGGCGAGATGGAGATACGCGAGCCGGTATCCGTCATGGGCGTGACCGTTCGGGTCGCGCCGGGAACGACCATCCGGTTCAAAGGTCAGCAAGGCGCGGCCTCGCCGCCGGCGGTATTCTTGAATTCCACGGCGGGCAACGAGCCGCGCCTGATGCTGGAGGGCACCGCGGATCGGCCGATCATCGTGGAAACGCCGGAGGACCTGCCGCCGGGAATGATTTGTACTACCCGGGGCAGTCACGGCACGCTGATCGCCCAACACGTGGTCTTTCGTCGCCTCGGCGGATCGACCAGTGGAAATGCCGACGCGCTTGATCTGCAACTGTCGGCCGTCGGCAATGAGCTGCGGCTCATCGATTGCCGCTTCGAGAACTGTGGGCCGGTGCGGATGGATTTTCTGGGCCCGACCGCCGCCGCCGAAATCAAGCGGTGCGATTTCGCCGACACGCAAGGCGATACTGCCCTGCTGTTGGGGGGCAGCGGGTCGGGCGAGAAAACCGTCACGGACAATATCGCCGACGCGGGTTTTCGGCTGGACTGTCCCGATCTGCTCCTGCGAGACAACGTGCTGGTCGGCCCGGCGGCGGCCATCAGTGTCCCCACGCTCACCAAGGAGGGAATCCGCCTGGACCGCAACTACGTGCATTGCACCTATAAGCGGGACGAGGGGCGCTACGCCCTGAAGTGCGATACGCCTCATGCGGAACTGACCCGCAACGTGTTGATCGGCGGGACGTACGTAGTCGCGGCCGCTCCACGGACGGTGCGGGACAACGTCTTGATCGGCGTGGCCGGCCTGGAGGCCAAGGTGGTCATGCAGGAAATCAAGATCGCCGTGCCCAAATTGGAGGCGACCACCCATGCTTTGATAACCGGACTGGCCAACGAGGCATCCATCCAAAATAACCTGCTGCTCGGGCCGACGCATGCGGCCTTATCCATCTCCGGCCCGGACAAGGCCCCGCGGATCGAGCACAATCTTTTCGACGGATGGGATGCGGCCAGGCGGGCGGTGCATTTCAATCTGTTGGCGCGCGGGGCGGTCGGGGCCGAGTTGAAGAATAACGTTTTCACCCGCTATCAGCGGGCACCGGTTTTCGATCAGGCCGGACTGCAAGGCACGATGGCCGAGGCGAGCGACAATCTCTTCGCCGGTTTTACCGGCCCGATTTACGAAAACATCAAGGGGGTTGACGACCTGGCGTCGAGCGACCGGCGTATCGAAACCTTCGGCCAGTTGCGTCTGGCCGCCCCGCTGACCACCCAGGCCGCGCTTGATGCCGAGGAACGCCTGCTCCGTCGGGAAATCGGCGTGGCCGACGTTCACGCGCTCTGGCTGGCTGCGTATCGGCCAATGGACAATTCACCTCTACGCGGCAAGAAGGCATCCATCGGACCAAGCACGGGAGACAGTCAATAGGTCAACGCGCCAGGGCCGGGGACGACTTCTCCGGGACCATGAATAAGGCGGCGCAGCGGGCGCATTTGGCTTTCTTGCCGCGGGCGGAGGCGGGCAGGGAGAACGCCTGGGCACATTTCGGGCAGGATACGCGAACCTCATCCGTCGGCCCACGGGCAGCCTTGGCCGGCGAGGCGGCCGCGTCTTGCGGCGAGCCGCTTTTACCAATGGGCATCAGCCCGCCGCCGACCACGAAGAGGTGTCCGCATTTGTAGCACTTGCATTTGGCGCCCCGGTTCGAGGCGGGAATCATCGATTTGACGCTGCATCGCGGGCAGCTCACGGTGATTTTTTCCGGCCGGGCCGACGCCTTGGCGGCCGGCTCCGGTTTCGGCTGGTCATCCGTGGGCTTCGCGGATGAAGGGGGTAACGAATGGCGGCGATGGGATTCGACCGGTTTCTTGCGTTTCACGACGGTCGGCTCCGGAGCCGCCGGCTTGTGGAATAAATCCAATGATGAATCGCCAATCGCCTTCAGATAGCAATGGGCGAACAGCAGCTCGAATTCCAACACCTGGATCCGGCGGACGACTTCCTCGGCCGGGCGGCTCAGTTTTCCGGCCCGGGCCTGCTCGAACAAATCGATGAAAACGAACGGTTCCCACCGCTCGTCCATCTCCAGAATCTGCCGCACTCTCTGCAACCGCGAATCGTTGACCGGTTTCATCTCTTCCATCGCCAACGGAACAAGCCGCTCGTAAACCGGATGTGCATTCAATTTCTGAAAAGAAGCCTTGGCTTTATCGGGAACACCCTGCAATCGTTCGCCCAGGGCCACAAGATAATTGCGTTCCTGTTCCGGGGCGGACTGGGCACACGTTCCAGCCTCGCCCACCCCGCCGCTCCACAAATACAACAAGGAGCGGATAGCGGCGACCATGGCCGCGTCCTGTACGGCCGCCGGGGCAAACAGACGGGCATCGTCGAGCGATTCGAGTTTCAGCTTGATCGCCCGATTGGCGCTTCTGTGCCATTCCAGGGGCGGCAGTTCGGTGCCACGTAACATCAACTGGGTGGCGATTTCCGGAGCGAGCAACGATGGATTGAGTCGGATCATGATTATGGGACTTCCCGGCCGTCCCCGCAAATGGCGGTGTGGCGGCCTCTATCCCGATATCGGCTCACGGAGAGAAGCGCTTTTGCGATACGGGAAGATTGTTCAGTCGGGCAATCCGCACGATCAAGAACCTGGCTAAACCCCAACAAAGACCATAACGACCACGATCCAATATGAATACCGCACTGTACCGACCTGGCATCGGATACAAAGGGAGAACTATCGGCCCCTCCGTAACTTATGAGAATACAGGCCGTCCGTCCGGGCAACGTATCCAAGTCATACCCGCCGATACACCACACCTCACCGTGGCATGTCCATAAAACAATTTACCACATACTCAGGTTGGTAAAACCCAAGGAGCGCGGTATTCGCGACTGAGTAGGCGGTTGGCCTCTGGTGCATTTATACAGCGTTCGTTTTCGTCGTCCCAGGTTAACTTTCGGCCGGTACGCAGAGCCATATGGGCAATGTGGGCCAGCTTGGTCATCTGGTGACCGTATTCGACATCACAACTGCAACGCTTTCGAGATTTAACGCTGGTAAGGAATTCGCGACTATGTCTTTCCGCGCATCCGGACCAGGTCGCGGCTTCCTCTAGTTTGACCCCTTCAAGTGGGCGGTCCATCTCCGGAATAATCAAGTATGCGCCATAATGGGCCAATAATGTCGCATTGCTCCCATAGAAGGCGATACTCCATTCCCCGCCCTCTAAGCGTCGGCCGCAGGCATCATTGTGGGACCAGACCAATTGAAATGGCTTGGCACAGCGACCCTGCGGTTCATATTCCCAGATAACATCAAGCGTATCAGGGGTTTCGGCAATATCTTCAAGAATATAACGCCCCCCGCCGGCGGTGACGGACTTCGGAGCTTTCAAATCCAACGACATGTAGACCAAATCAACAAAATGGCAGATGAAATCGGCCAGTTGTCCACCACCGTACTCCCAGAAAAACCGCCAGTTGAAGGTAAAACGTGCTGGATTAAAGGGTCGCTTAGGAGCCGGCCCCAGCCAGAAATCATAATCGCAATCCGCAGGTGGGGAACAATCCGCCGGCCGACCAATCCCGTCCGGAATCTTATTATTGGCAAGTCCAATACGAACGCGAGAAATATCGCCGAGTACCCCTGACTGAATAATACTGGCGACTTGTCGGTACGTGTCACTGGAATGAATCAAGGTACCCAGTTGGGTAACGCGGTTAAACCGTCGGGCGGCCTCAATCATCGCACGCCCCTCGAATATGCTGTGACTTAGCGGCTTTTCTATGTAGACATCCTTGCCCGCATGACAGGCGAAGATCGTAGGAATCGCGTGCCAATGGTCGGGAGTAGCGATTACCACCGCATCGATGTCAGAATGGTCTATAACCCTACGGAAGTCCCGATATAACTGCGGCTTATAGCCTTTTTCCGATACAAGTTTGGCCGCCTCATGAGCGTGTTTGTCGTAAACGTCTGCCATGGCCACAATATCAATGTCATCGTGCACCATGAAAGTACGCAGCAAGTCCTGCCCCATACCTCCGGTACCTATAAAACCGAGCGCTAGCCGGTCTCCGGCTGGTCGGCGGGCCGAGGCATCGCGGATTTTTCGGGGCAACACGGCCGATCGAGTGGACGCGCATCCGCGCAAGAGTGCCCCGGCCGCGGCCACGGTGCCCGATTTGACAATCATTTCCCTTCTGGAAATTTTATTACACATTAATTATCCTCCATTATGACTGCTTAACAGCGAAGAATTTGTTGGAATCATCCTACATTCCGCCGCCTTAAAAAAATCTGTTTTTATGATGAACCGGTGCAAAATCCTGGCCGTATAAAGGGTAGACAAGCTCTTTTCAATGCCTCCATGAAATCTGTACCTCCTTCGCGCACCGCCGAAGCAGGGCCAAAAGGCCTTGTTCCGGCGGTTTGCGTTAGTCGGCCATTTCAAGCTCCTATCCGTCCCTTGATCGCCACGGCAGAATAGGAGTTCCCCCTCCCATGGCATATTGAAAACATGTGCGATATCATGAAATCAAGCTATGGCTGTCCCGGGGCACCCCTGTTTCGTGCGTGCCAAATCATCATATCGTGATCAATCTACTTATCAATGCGAAGGTAGCGTACGAACTGAACGAGCAGGACCGGAATACAAAGTCCCTTTTTCCATGATAGGCAATCACGGGGGCGAAGGAAACATTTCGGCCGGCCGACGGGCGTTTAACAGGGTTTCCAGGGCCTGTTTTAGACTTCGAATGATCTCAGTACGGAAAACCGGCTTATCAAGTGTGCCGTGTATATGGACTTCGACCAGCTCCCGGGCAATACCTTCTACCAGCTCAGACAGGACGGCCAACCGGGGAAGTTCCAATGGGCTACCTATTAGCAGAGTCAGATTCAACGCAAGGGTCGGAATGCGTACCCGCCCGGCCCCGATCATCGAAAAAGACTTTCCACGTAGATCGATTTCCTCGATAACTAGATCTTCCCCATCGATCACATATTTTACAGCCGCATCGTGAAAAGCGTTATCGTCATCAGTCGCCAGATGTATCACTTGGAGGATGGTCAGCATCATCGGCACTTTGAACATCTGGGCCTCGTTAATAAAGATGCTCCCCCCCCCCCGGCGGCTGCGTTGGTCCCCCAGCCTACCGGTCAAAGACAGCGTGCCCTCGACCTGCCCCTTGATCTCGATGGGCTGTTCATCCGCGGCCAGCTTGGCGTTGAGAAATTGTTGCAACGACATGTCCCGACAACTCATCGACAATCCGTACTTTGGAACGTCCGCGGAAAAATCGACCTCGGCCTGCCCCACCACAGTCCCATCGTATAATTGCCCTAGAATCTGTTGCACGCTCAAGAGAGCGCTGCCTACTTCGCGTTTCAACCGGGCGGATGCATCGGTTAGTTCTCGCCCATCCACACGCATGCCGGACAATGCAAGATCGGCAGTTATCTCGGACTGCGCACCCCAGGCCATGTGCCCGCTCAGCCAGCCGTTGATGTCCGTCAGTTCCAGACCAAGGCTGAAGCCGCAGTCCCGCAAGGCAATACTCCCCCCCACAAATACGTCCACAGGTTGTTCCGGGCGCAAGGTTATACTGAATCTATCCAAATCAATATCGATTAGCCCTTGTGGACGTAAATCGTTCCACAACCGTCGGATACGCCAGGGCACCGCTTGACGCAACGACTCGGCAAAGGCTAATCCTTGGGCCTGCAAAGACAGTTCAACTTCGGTTTGCTCCCGCGACCAGCCTATTTGCCCGTCGAACCGGATTGCGCAACCCTCGTGCCTGGCTTCGAGATGCTCTATGACGACTTGGCCCGGTCGAACGGTTAGCCGGCCGTTAAGTTGCGTCAGCGGAATCGGGAACCCACTATATGTCACTTGTGTATCGCGGGGCTCGATGACCGCCTCGTAATCGAACATCGGCTCCTCGGCCTGCTGAGTACTCGCCCCCTCCCGGGTGTATCGTAAATCCAAAGCTACCGTCCCGTGCGGATCGAACATGTCCCACATTGCCCGCACACCTAAAGGCAGTGTATCGTACAACGACTGATCGAGTGGTAACCGGTCGCAGCGCACCTGTAAGTTAAAACTTGAATCGCGCATACTTAACCATCCAGCAAAGGCCAAGTATGCATCCCTGAAACGGCCCGTAACCGATTCGATCTCCAACCGATCAGGTAGGACTCGCACTGTGCCGGCCGTACGTGCTATCCTCGCCTCGCCATCAGGCAGGCCCCACTCTACCCCATCCAAGGCAAGGGCCAGTTCGTAACGAATAGCCATATCGCCGGGAACGGTGAATACGCGACCATTAATACCGATCACTCCGGCCGGATCAAAACGAGCGTACAGATCGGCAACATCGGATGGCAAGGCATCGACCAGTGCCCCATCAAGCACAACACCCTTCGCATCCAGATACAAATCCAATTCGGTCGGATGCCCCTCTATGTGTCGCGCTGTCCCATGAGCACGAATAACTGCCGAGCCATGACGGGCCGTGAGTTGATCGATCCGAAACCGCCCCTCCTCGATACGCATACGCCCAGCCAGACGGTCCAGCGCGTAAGGAAACGCGGCGAACTTCAATGAGCCGTCGAGAAATTGCACGTCGACGGCGGTCCGCCAAGGTTCTTCGTCGTCGTCCGTATGGGCGGCCGCCCGTTCCATGCGTATACCAAGATTGATTCGCCCTTGAATATTGAATAGCCGGCAAAGCTCTTGGTTACTTTCGGAAAGACAATTTAACAAATCGTCAGCCAGATGAATGTTAGTCCCGGTAATGTCCAGTTGACAGGCTGCGGCACTGCTCCATCCCTCAACCCAGCCGTTGACCTCGACCCTTCCCTTGCCATGATCCCCACTGATACGGTCAAGTTGGATGCGACCATCTGGAAGAAATTGGACCGCCCCGCTCAAATTGTGAACCCGATACGGAAACTGCGAATAACTGGCCGACGCCCCGCGGGCGGCAAGGGTTCCGGATACAATTTCCACGCCCTCACCCGGCCCAGGCTCCTTGCGCAGTCGCAAGGCCAGATCGACCGGACCGATAATGTCGTACTTTTCCACCATTTTTTTGAGCCGCGCCCAACGTTGCACAAAACGGAATTCGGCCGGGTCGGCATTCTCGTCATCTCGCGGCATGGGGACGGTCTCGACCTTGATTTCGAGGTCGAAACCCATCGCGTCGAGTCCCATGGCCTGCCCAGCGGCAAGAAACAATTCTCCCTTGAGCTGGATCGGACACTGCCTGAATCGACCGGCAATATCGATTCGAGCGGTTCGCCCGTCGAATTGCAGGCTACCGGCTAAGTCACTTAATTGGACGTAGCGATCATGCGACCGGGCCTCTTCCATTTCATCTAGCGGCAGGGAAAGCCCGGCCCCGCGCAGCGAAAGTGTTACTTTGGCTCCAGACTCCGGATCGAACTGAATCGCATCCGGCCGTACATAACCGCGCAGATTAAGAACCTTGAACCAGCGATGAATCTCCGGCGATGCCGGAAAAAATGCCTCGTCCAAACTCAGGATCGGCAGGCTACCGAAACAGGCCAATGTATTCATATCGATTTGGAACCGGCCGGTCATTTCGCCGGCTTCGGCAGTGGATATGAACCGGGTAATCTTCACGTCGTAGACCGCCGGACGATCCGCCAGAGGCTGTGCATCGGCCCAGATCGGCTCCGGGATCCCCCCAGAGCGGCCAAACTCATCCAGGCGTACATGCCGAAAGCGTACATTGCGCAGACGAATCACCGGAAGTCGAGTTTTGCCCACCGTTTCGGTTTCCGCTCGCTGCCCTAACATCAACTCCCAGTTGCCCAGGCCGTCAGATATCCTATGCACCAGAGTAAGCTCAGGATTGATCGCAACGACTTCCGGCACAACCAGCCGACCG
This sequence comes from Phycisphaerales bacterium, assembly GCA_012729595.1. Taxonomy (GTDB): domain Bacteria; phylum Planctomycetota; class Phycisphaerae; order UBA1845; family PWPN01; genus JAAYCU01. The sequence continues at coordinate 15,391 of JAAYCU010000159.1, read as the reverse complement.
GTAAGCAAGCTCAGGGGCCGCAAATGGAGAAACACCGTGGATGAACGAAAGAGTGTGCGCCCTTCGAGCGAATCATCGTGGGGGTCGAACCCCGTACCTGGCGGCAGGGCCACTGTTACACCCACAAGGGACAACCCGCGAAACAGACTCAGGCTAACTTGTTCCACCTTCACCTGTCCACCGGTGAAACGTGTCAGCCAATGTTCGGCGTAGCCGCGTAACCGGGCCTCCTCGGTCAGCGTATGATAGGCAATCCCCCCAGTGATAAGCAGTCCAAGTAGAACGATGCCCAAGCCACGCCGCCAGTAAGATGCCGGCCGATGTGAGCTGCCCTGGGACCACAACCATGTCCGTAACGTTTGGTTCACAAGGCAATTCCCTGATCATGCGCTGATTCAGAATCCTGTCTGCGGATCCCATACCATCGGAGCCAAGCCATAAGTCCCGATGCTGACAAGACGTAGACCAACGGCATCAATGGAACGCGGTAACGCACGCTACCTACAAATATTGTATGCAACAGGGTGATGGTTATCACCGGAAGCAACAACAGTACCCAGCCGCGCACCTGATGGCGATAATGCCACCAGCCCGCTGCGGCCGAAGCGAGACTTGCGAGTATCCAGACAGCGCTAAGCCAGGCGATCGGACCACGACGGTACTGTTCTACGTTAGGCCAAGGGCTCCAGGTTCTGGCGAACTTGACGGCCGCCAGGCGCAAAACGGTCCCTGGATCTCGCCGAACCGTATCGAGGGCTTTCTGTCGGAACCATGAGTCCCATTCGATTTCGCCTAAACCGCGCAGTTCAGGAAATTCTTTGGTGTGGGCCAGATCACTTGCTCCGCTGGCTCCCGGCTGCAGGCCGTCGTAAAGCGATACCCCCCCCCGCGTGGTCAGCCAGCGCCATTCTCCTATTATTACGCGGTTGCGATAGCCCCAAGGCGTCAGGCCGATGATGACCACGAACAAGATCGCGGCCGCCGCGATCACCCCGTCGCGGTCAAACCGTCGAAAAAGCGCGATGATAAAAGCAATCAGTGGTACCATGACCAGGGTCGAGGGGCGTACGAAAATGCAGCCGAGTAACATCAGGCCGGCAATTAGAGCCTGCCGAAGCGTCACCCCGATCCTCGCATTATGCATGGGAAGAATCAGCAACCAAGCCGCAACAAGCATGAACGTAAAAAGGGTTTCGGTCAGTAAAAGACCGGTAAAGAATATCAAAAACGGGTCTGCCGCTACCGCCAACCCGGCTAGTACGGCAACCCAGTCCTTGCCGATCCGACACGGCATTTCAGACTTCGTATCCTTCGCAAGGCGAATCCAGAACCAGGCTAACAGAGCGGTCATGGGAGCAGCGGACGCCCCAATCAACGCCTGGGCCAGACGCGCCCAAAACAACCATCCGGGGAGGGAATGAAAAAGCAGCAGAAAGAAAGGATAGCCGGGCATGTAAGTCGCCCGATATCCGAACTCATCAACCAAACCATGCCCCTCGGCCAACGACTGCGTAGCTAAAACATAAGCCTGCTCATCAGGATAATTCAGAGCATTCCAGCGATGCTCCCCGGCATAACGCGCAGTCACATAGCCAACGCGAAAAAAAGCCGCGATTAGAAACAAAACCAACAACCAGCGACGGAACCAACTCGACATGATCGGACACTATCGTTTATTGCCTTATAAGCGTCAATATCAATAATTGCACGGCGCCCGGTGCGTCCCGGTGTTGAAACACATGCGGAAACAGTAAAGCGGTTCAAGATGGGCGAAAAAAAATCCCGCCGTTTGGCGAGATCTTTTTCCAGTTTCATCTCCGATTTCAGGGAAGAGAGTTTTGCTCCCTTCCCCTCCATTAACTCATAGTAATAGAACCCTGATAAAGTTTCAAGATCACAATAATGGAAAATAGGGCAATTCGGCAATCAGGATAAAATAAGACATTTAAAAATATAAGCTTATGCAAGACAATTTAATCTTTCCACAGGCAGCAAACTCGGAATACACCCCGCACAAACTGACATAAATTAAGTAATACAGCAACTGGGCGCCGATTATTCTTGTATTGGCCGGGCACGCAAGCGGAGTATGCGATGCGTACCGCGCGTCAGGCGAACCCGATCATCTATGCGAAAAGGCACAACCCAGATCGGCCCCAATTGATCACAAACGACGGCCGTCCGGTCACGTAAGTCGAAATCGACTTTCTGATCAATCAGGAAATCGGACAGTTTTTTAACGCCTGCCATGCCCAGTGGATAAAACCGGTCCCCTGGACGACGGGATCGAGCCAGCAGCGGAGGATGCACATGCTCGGCATCAAGCCATTCCTCATAGCAAGCCTGATCCGATTGATTCTGCCGCTTATGAATATGCTCGGCAATGGTCGATTCGCTTGCGGCAAATGTATCGAGAATGATTTCCATGCGACAGACGGGCAGGAACGTTGCCCCTTCAAGTCGCAAACGCACTTCGTCGACCGAGGGATCGTCCAACGGGCTATCATCCAGTCGCTCAAGCACCAAACGTGTATAACGCCGGCTGACCCGCAGGCTGGCAGGTAGATCCAAAGTCTTCGAGCCGGATATATCGGCGGCCAGGTCGGCAACCCGGTTTAGATGCACATAGGTCATTTCACCCTCGGATACTCCAAGACGCAAAAGCGCTTGACGAATCAACTGGGTTTGAATAACTCGCGGCCTCTTAGTCAGCGAAGGACAATGCAGCACGATCTGTCGCTCGTCTTGCTCGACTACAAGGGCTTCCAGCATGCGTTCCCCGGTCTCGGCCAGATAATCATTGACTCCGCGGGCCTGCTCGGCCAGACGCGTCAAAGCCTCCTCCACTTGCGGATTGAAGTGCTCGCGGAGCAGGGGCATTACCGCAAGCCTTATGCGATTACGCGTGTATATCACCGTATCGTTGGAGGCATCGCGTCGAAACTGAATATTCCGATTATGCAAATACTTCTCGATCTCCGCCCGGCGGAATCGGAGTAAAGGGCGGATAATCCGAATAGTACTGTCCGGCCGAAGCATACGGCTAGGCAGAATCCCCGCCAGACCGCGTAATCCGGTCCCGCGAATGATGCGATGGAGTATCGTCTCAGCGTTGTCATCGGCATGATGGGCCAAGGCGATCTTGTCCGCGTCTTGCCGAAGGGCGACCCGCTCGAGAAACTCAAAGCGGCATTGGCGGGCGGCCTGTTCCACGGATATCCGCTCCGCTTCCGCCCGGCCCCGAACATCAGCCGACGCGCACGTACAAGGCACGCGTCGCTGCCGGCAGAAATCCTCGACATATTTGGCGTCCTCATCTGCCGCCTGGCCGCGTAATTGATGATTCAAATGAGCCACGTGCAACCGTAAGGCCCATGATCCGGTTTCATTCAGAGCCTCCAACAAACAAAGCAGTGCTACCGAATCCGCTCCACCGGAGACGCCGACGACAACGGCCTCATCCGGTTCGAGAAGAGGCTCGGCCAGAAGGGCTTCAACGAAACGAGTTTCCAGTTCATCCCTAGGCATGATTGATCTTCAGATTCCACAAGCCTCACAACAAACCTGAAGGATTTCGGCGGCCGGTCGATCTCGCCAACTGGTATGATTCGTCACCCCATGGCGAATTCGCAAGCCGGTGACCGTGCCGGACTGACTGACGAACCGTCCACATCGCCGCAATAGACGATGGGTCTGAGGCCCATAGCCTCACGATAATAGATCTTGCCAAGGCACGGTCATACAGACGACAGGCCATTTTGCCAACAGGACTCCCTGCCCAGAGTCTTTTCGTACTCGATCGGAGCCATGCCACGTTTTGGATTGCTCATATCGTTGCCCTTCTACCAGCGACCGTGGGACGATGTGGATTCTACACTAATTATAACATAATCCCGAACATGGAAGAAAGCGGCCTGGCAACATCCGCGATTAGACTACATATTAGCGCAGCAGACAAGCCGGCTCACAAAAGCAACCAGAACCGACTGGACATATTCGTACGCCCCCCCACCAGACTAACGGGGGCTACGCAATCGGGCACGGTATTCCAAGGGTATACAGTACCCTGCAAGGGCAGCTTACACTTCCAGCTTCCATGGTCCACGGTATGGGCGACTTATCATCCGATTAGCGTTGGCTTCCTCGTCGCCTATCACCCGCTCGTTTTCCGCGTCCCAGTGAATAGTCTTGCCGGTCTGCAAGGCCATATTACCCAGGTGAGCCATATTGCTTACCAAGTGGCTTACCTCGAAATCCTGAACGCAAGGTTTGCGCGACTTAATACCGTCGAGAAAGTTGCGAATATGCATGGAACGCCCGCTATCCTGCTCGCGGGTGCGTTTTAGTGCGGCGCCCTCCTTGCCCTCGGCGGGGATTACTTCCCAACCTGCCCCATCGAGAATCAGTACGGCCTCTGTGCCATAAAACTTGATGCCGTGCGCGCGGCCGTCGCGTCCGTTTTTAAGGGGGGCGGACATTTGGTGATCCCAAGTCATAATAAAATCCTTGAAGGTGTAGATCGCCATCTGGGTGTCCGGCGTTTCCTGCATGGTATCCGGTTTCGTAAAGTTGCCACCGGCGGACATGACGCTGCTGACCTGCGGATACCGCATCGCCCACATGGCAATATTAATCAGATGCACACCCCAATCCGTCATCAGACCACCGGCGTAATCCCAGAACCAGCGGAAATTAAAATGGAACCGCATCCTGTTAAAAGGCTGCTCAGGGGCTGGCCCCAGCCACATATCATAATCGACACCGTCCGGGCAGGGGCTGTCCGGAACATTACCGATAGCATGCGCCCAATCCAGGAAAGTCCACAACTCGACCGTGCGAATCTTGCCGAGCTTACCGGCATGGATATATTCAACGGCTTCCGCGAAGTGCTCGCCGCTGCGCCACTGCGTACCCATCTGAACGATTCTGTCATACTTGCGGGCGGCCTCGAGCATAGCGCGACCCTCCTGAACGGTGGTCGCCAGCGGTTTTTCGCAGTAGACATCCTTGCCCGCCTGACAGGCCATAATCGTCGGCAACGCGTGCCAATGATCAGGTGTGGCCACCATGCAAGCGTCGATATCCTTACGATCCAACACAGCGCGGAAGTCCTTAACCGCTTCCGGTGCCTGGGCACCGGAAGCTTCAATGAATTTGACGGTCTCCGCGAGTCGGGCATCGTCGATATCACAGATAATTGGACATTCGACCTCCGGATTCTCTTTCAGGAACAAGTTGAGATTGACCTTGCTGATGCCGCCGCAACCGATCACCCCCAACCGAACCTTCTCGTTCGCCCCTAACACCCCGGCACTAATACCGGACAACCCCGCAAGAGGAACAGTGCCACGGGCGGCGGAGACTGCGGCGCCCATCGAAACCAACGAACTACCAATAAAACCACGGCGAGTAATGTTATAATCCGACATGCTGGAAACTCCTCTCGGTATCGACCATGTTCCACACTCCAGACGCAGGAGGAATGCCATGGTTAGGGTATGCCATGTCCAGCCGATTTGCAACACGCTTCAGAACGAACCATACCCATCCATGAATACCGAGCGAAATAATCCGTAAATGCTGATGCCACCGCCGTTTCCTCGGATTGCAGCGGCAACACTTAAACCCGGTCGTATTACGATAAGGCAGTGATGGTTCGTATGCACGCATCCCGGGCGGCGGGATAATAGATACCTTAGTCCCCGCAGCGTAAGATCGGCGATCATCGGGTCGCAACCGGCGACATCGACCAAGTTGCCAGGGTCTTGCAGATCGCATCCTGAAGCCGCCGAGCAGCCGAAGTCCCGTCCTTGACTTTCGTGGTCTCGTTGCACAATACGCTGAATGCGTAACGCTGCCCGTCCGGGCCGACCACGTAGCCGCTCAACGTACTTGCTCCTCTGATGTAACCTGTTTTGGCGTACACTTGGCCATTGAGGTCATGCATCCGCCGCCGCAAGGTTCCTTCCTGATCGCCGGGCTCGGCCAGGCTGGCTTGGAATAATTCGCGGCGCGGGTGCCGGTCCATATACGCAAGAATCTTAACTATCGCTTCCGGCGTAAGACGATTGTCGTGACTGAGGCCGGAGCCATCGTCGATCACGATCCCCGTCAGCGAAACGCCGATCCCCTTCAGAAACGCGCTGATGGATTCGCGACCGGTGTCGTATCCTCCGATCTGGGACGGTGTATGGCGAGCCCCGTACGCCCCCACGGTTTTCAGCAAGGCTTCGGCACACATATTCTGGCTGCTCTTGTTCACCCGCCAGAGAAAGTCGTCCAGTTTCGATTCGTGCACAGCCACGATGCGTAAATCTGCGGGTATGTCGCCATCGATCCGCCTTATGCGCTGGCGTCGGGTCTGGCCTACAATACGGATGCCCTTGGACGCCAGAGACGTGCGAGCAGCGCAGGCAAAAAACATCCCCGGATCGATCACGGCCAGGGAGAACGGGCTGCCCACATTGCCCCTGGAAACCGGCCCACTTACCTGAACGACCATGGGCAACTCTCCGGAACGCTGGATAACTGGCTCGCCCTTGGACGCCGTTTGGGACGTATTGGCCAGGCGTGTGTAGGTAGAGTCGGGGATCAAGGTCACTTCCGCCGGCGCGCCGATTTGGGGGGCCGGCTTGATCTGCACGTCCACGCAGTTGTTGTTGAAGTTCAGCCCGCCGATGGGAGCGGCCGACCAACCTTGAAGATTGTGTTGGCGGGTCCAGCTTGCCGGCACAAACTTCTGTTCGAAAACGAAATCGTCAAATATCAGATCGCCGGAGACCTCGGTCAGGCCATCGGCCCGCAGTTTATCGGCCCATTCGTGGAATATTGCGGTAATGGGTACGTCGGGCCGCTCGCGTAAGCGCGGATCGCCGATCGAGGGATCACCCGAACCGATTATGATCAGATCGTTCCCCCTCCGGGCCAGAATCGTCCGATAGGTAAAATCGGCTGGAAGAATTGACAGCGCGGCGGCGGTAATGAGGAGTTTCTGGTTGCTGGCCGGTTTGAATGGCTCATCGGCGCGCTGCTCCAGAATGACTGCGCCGTCGGGACCGAGTGCCTGAATATGTACGCCGATGTCCATGTTACCGAGGCGACTATCGGCTAACATGGGCCGCATCTTTTCCGATAGACCGTCATAGGGGCCTGCGGCACCAACCGAACCCACTGACGAAAAAATCCCCACAAGCCCGATAACAATCTTCCGTGCCGGTCTCTTACGAATGTTCATCGCGACCTCCTTGTCTGCTCACGAACCTCGGCAGTCGGGTTTGACCCGCCCACCCACAAACGATAAACTTAGGTGAACGACGCCAATCGATCAAGCCTGGAAGGAGTGAGGGAATCTGCATGTCGGCGGCAAGCCATTCCGAGGGGCGTTTTCTCTTTGTAGCCCCATCATTGAACACCTTTCCAGAGACGCTTCGCGCTTGGCTGGCCGAATCCGGTGCTTCCTATGACATTTCCCCTGATCTTTACGATGCCTTGGCCTTGCTGGTCGCTGGTCATAAACCAGAGCTACTCCTTGTCGATATTGATGCGGTAGACTGGAATGAAATGGAGTTTTTCCACCAGGCAGGTCCGGTGTGTCGTACAATGCAAATTTTCGTGACCGGCCCTAGCTACCAGCAAGCCAAGCTCGAAACCGCCTGTAGGCAAGGCGCGCGTTTGCTTGACGCCCGAGCCATTGCGGAAATATTGCAAAAACCGCCCCCGCCGGCCCGGACAATAGGACACGGGGGACTATTGGCCGGTTCGCTTAGGCCAGTACAGGGGGAAGCCGACTCACCAGCCAATCTGCACTCCCCAACCCCGCGAATCAAGCCCGCCACACCGCCGATTAAAAGCGAACCGCGTGCTGAGCCGCCGGTGCGTCTGGTTATGCCCAGTGAGCAGCAGGAGAATGAGCCCCCCATAGCTTTTCCCTGGTCACCAAGCCCCAGTAGGCCGAAGCGCACACCCCCGAAAGCCGCGTCCGCCGCCAATCCGGAAGCCGGCCCAGCAGCCTCGCCGGCCAAGCCGCCGCCAAACGATTCGTCCGCCCCTCCACCCGTAGAATTGACCTCGGAAGAAATTAATGCCCTGATGGGTCGTACTCAATCGGACGCCGATGAGCCGAGGAAGGAGCGACGACAATGCTGATCGATCCATTGCTCGCCAACCCCAAGGATCGTCTCCTTGTCGTGTGCGACCCCGAGGATATCGGCGGTTTCGCCCGTAAACGGTACCCACAGTGGGATGTATTGGTCAGCCCGACCTATATTCAGGGAATCGCCGCCCTGAACGGCAGATCAGCTCGCGGGCTGCTGGTGGGCATCGATCCAAATCACCGAAAATTGGCCCAAGCCGTCGCCGGACTTCGTAAGGCCGCCGGGCCCGACACTCCCTTGATAATCTGCTGTCCGCCCAACGACGAACCATCAGCCCGCGAAGCCCTGTCCTCAGGCGCGGATGACTACATAATCTGTCCACCCGATGGTCTTGAGCTCGACCAGTCTCTACGAACGTCGCTGGAAGCATCCTATGCTCAGGACACTTCCGAAACGCCCAGGCTGCCTTCCTGGGAAGAGTTATCCGAGTTGACGAGCGCGTTGGCTAACCTCGGCAATGGGCGCAAACCGATGCTCGAACGCTTCTGTCAAATGATTGCCCGCTCGATCCGGGCTCCCCAGGTGCGTCTGATCGTGCCTCCGGACCAGGCTGGCGTTGGCAATAGTGACTTTGAACCCGCCTTGGCTGAACCCATAACCGCCCTCGGAAAAACCTACGGGCAAATCCTCGTCGGGCCTCGGCAACGAGCACCATTTTCCAGTTTGGAAACAGAAAGGCTGCGACATTACGGCCGCCTGATTGCACATGTACTGGAAGCTGCCGAACAGCAGCAGCAGTGGCAAACGCTGGCCTATATCGATGAAATCACGCGCTTACCCAACAGACGCTATCTGACCCGCGCGATTGAACAGATCCTTCAACAAGCCGGCCGTGAACGGCTCAACGTAACCGTACTTATTTTCGACATGGATGGCTTCAAGCATTTTAACGACGAGTACGGCCACGCGGCCGGTGACGAGGTGCTCCGGGAAACCAGCCAGTTGATACGAAGTTTATGCCGTCAACAAGATGTCGTAGCTCGCTATGCCGGTGACGAATTCGTAGTGGTATTCTGGGACCAGCAGGGACCACGAGTAGCAGGTTCCAGCCATCCTACCGATGTCTTGGGCGTCTTGCGGCGTTTTAAAAAAGCCTTGGAAACCCACGAGTTCGCCAAGCTAGGTCCGGAAGCATGTGGCCACGTGACCATAAGCGGCGGTCTGGCCACCTTCCCCTGGGACGGGAAGAACGGTGATGAGCTTCTTGAAAAGGCCGACCGCGCCATGCTCCAAGCCAAACGCGCCGGTAAAAATCGCATATTCCTAATCGGCGAAGAAGGCGGCGAGGCCTTCGATCAAGAAGAAGCTTTTCAAATATAATCCCCTCTTGCCCCCGGATACCACACCAGCCAATGGCTTGGCCAAGAGAGACCCCGGCATTGCTGCCGGGGTCGGCAATAATGGGGAAGAGGTATTGTCTTAAGTTTCAGTGGTACTATTCAAAAGCCGTCTTATTGCAGGACCGGATCATCACGGAGAACCTCGCGAAGTTTCCGCAAGGCTCCGTTCTGAATTTGTCGAACGCGCTCCTTGCTTAAACCAATACCCGCACCGATCTTCTGGAATGTAAGCGGTCGATCCTGCGCTTCGGGAAATCGTTGCTTTAGAATCCGACTCTCCAGATCGGTCAGGTCTCCAAGATTCTCACTCATCACGCGACGCAGACGCTCGACATATAATTCCGTCTGCTCATCGGGAATTCCATCGGGGCGTTCCAGACCGGCCTCATGCTGCACTGGAAACAATCGCCGATAATTGCCCTCCACCCGACCCCGACGCATCAGGGAACGCACGATAACATTACAGGCATAAGTGCTGAAACGAAAACCTCGCCAAGGATTAAAGCGATCAATTGCCCGGCTCAAAGCCAGCATCGCATCGCTTAGTAAATCGTCTTCGTCAATCCGACGGGAGCCGAACCTTCCGATCGTCGAATATACCAAACCAAGATTCGTTTCCACTAGATATTCACGAATAGCTCGCCAGCGATTTACCCAAACATTTCGCTGAGCGGCACTCAGCGGCTTGAATTGACTCGCCCCGCGTACGGCCCTGAACGCACATACATGCATCGCTGCAAAAAGAGCCTGTTCGTCGGGTCGCTCAGCTTCCAATCGGTCGGAAGATATCCACTTGCTGATCTCGATCGCCCGTTTCGCCGAGGTGGACGTGCGTATCCGCCGATCCGGCACGTACCAGAGACTCTTTGGATTAATACCCTCTGACCGCTTAACGATTCGTTCCTGTTTCAACATAATCATGATTTCTACCGTCCTTTTCTGCTGGCTCCTCAGGCATATAGCACATAAAATGTACTATACCCAATGTACTCCATACCATCGGCAAATGCAACCCTAAAAGTACATATTTTGTCCTATAATCGGATATACAAAGAAATATATGGCCTACATAGCCATCTAAGAACATGTATGCTTTTAATAAATAATGATTTACGATTGATTTGCGCGTATGATAATTTTTTATTAACCGCAACCCGAATGTAAGAATCAACAAGCCCAACTCAACCCAGCTATGACGCGGTGCTTACATATATGCATTACTGATGTCACTAGGTCGCGTTTTGTGGAACTATTACCACAAGCATCTGGTCATCTCTCAGCGGCCGATCGATGTCTGGAGGACACTGCAACTGACCACTTTCGTCTTGGATTCCGATGACCTGCATACCATATTTTTTGCGAAAATCTATACCACGCAACGATTGGTTCGCCACCTCCAGCGGAACGGGGATGCGCTGAATCGCGTCCATGCTCACCGAGGAGACACCCGCAACCAACTGATAAAGTTGCTCATCCTGCTCGATAGCCTGCAAACCCGCATGCTCACTGTACAAATGACGGCGGATTTCCCCGACATGACGGCGTAAAACCTGATGAATCGAATCACGCGGGAGCATACCCAGAAATACACCTTCCTGCTCATTTGAAACAACCGGAAGCACTTCCTGGTTGCTGCCCCGGAACCGGTCAAGCACGTCATACACGCTCTCTTCCGGATAAACGACAACCGGGGGACTGGTCATAATATCCGAGGCAATTACGATCTCGGAGATTCCAGGCTCCCCCACAGCTCGCCGTATCTCCGGAATAGAAATGACACCCGCCAACCTCGCCTCATCCAGAACGGCGAAAACCGGGCGCGAGCCGGAAGATAATCCGATAACCATTTCGCCCAGTGCAACGCTTTGCGAAACACGAAATGGCCAACGTGTCTCCATCAGGTCGCGCACATGGTACGACTCCAGCAAATGCACCAGCAAGTCGCCGGCATGAGCAGGCGATTCCGACGCCGAACGTACCTGAGCCGGATTCAACCCCCAGCGCCGCCCGATCAGATACGCGCTGACACAGACCAGCATGAGAGGGACGATCAGACCATAGCTGCCAGTCATCTCCGTCACCATGACGATCGCCGCCAGAGGTGTGCGCATCGAAGCTGCCAATACGCCGGCCATGCCCACCGGAATCAAGGCCCGCCGGGTTGTTTCGATAATCTCGTGAGGGATGCTCTCCGGCGCGACGGCCATTAAGCAAGCGCCCACGAACGCTCCGGCCATTCCCCCGATAAACACACTTGGCCCCATCAGGCCGCCCGACGCCCCGCTACCGACGGTCAAGGCGGTTGCCACGCATTTGACCAGGGCAATCAGTCCGAACAACAGGGCCCATTGCCCCCAGCTCAAGCCCATGGCGCCCGACATCGCGAACAACCGACCGTCCATCGCGTTCTGGACGAACTGATAACGGGCGTCCATGACCTGCGGCAGAATGCAGCCCAGCAGACCGACCAGCAATCCGCCCAGACCGGGAACCAGCCAGGGGGGAAGATGGAGCCGACGCAAGGGGCGCGACTCTACCGTATGCATGCAACCGTGAAAGAAAATGCTCAATAAACCACAGACCACGCCGAGCACCGCATATGGGATCAGTTCCAGCGGATGGGTAAAAACGAGCGACTCGGCGCCCTGGAGTAGATGGCGGCCGAAACCGAACACCGCCATAAACGTCGAGTAACTCACGATCGAAGCGATGACCGACGAAACTATGCTGTCGGTCTCGAACTCCGTTTCACGATATAGCACGCTGGTGGCGAACAAGGCCCCGCCAAGCGGGCATTGAAAAATCGCCCCCACACCCGCCGCGCATCCGGCTACCAGCAGGATCCGACGTTGGCGTGAGGAAAGGCCTGCCACATCCGCCAGCCGGGAACCGATGGACGCCCCCAGCGCCGCGATGGGGCCTTCCGGACCAGCCGAACCACCGCAGGATATTACACCCACGGCCGCAACGGCTTTGACGGTTGGGCCGCGCAGAGGCAGATGCCCGCCATGTTCGTGAAAAGCACTAACAAAACTGTTTGTTCCATGCCCCGGACCGAGCCGGAAAAAACCCTGTACCAGAAGGCCGCTGGACAAACCTCCGATAATCGGCAACAACAGGATCTCCCAACGGAATGTACACCATTCCGGTCCACCGATATACGAGAACCGTCCGATTAGCGCTTCCACGCCCTCGTGCAAAGCGACATGCAAACCCGCCGCCGCCCCACCGGCCAGTATGCCTACCACCACACTGAGTAAAAACATCTTACCCCAGCGCGTAGCCGGTTCGTGATAGCGAATCCAACGTCGCAAACGATTAGGGATCATAATCTCGTCTTTCGCCCGGCTCCGGCTCGACCGAGGGACATCCTATACATGCATCGTGCCATCCATTACGCCAATCTGGCGTGGCCGACAAACACCGGTCCCGGAAAGCCGGAATTGAATTAACAACCCGGAAGGTGTTACCCGCATGGTAAGGCCAAACCGCTAATTTTCCAAAACTGGAATCACGTCCAGGGAATGAGCTGAAGCCAATATGATGCTAAGTGTATCGACGAAATACTGCTGTTGACAGATGATACGAGAACGGTTAACCTGCCGAGTAATCGATTGCGGGGTGGAGCAGTTGGTAGCTCGCGAGGCTCATAACCTCGAGGTCACAGGTTCGAGTCCTGTCCCCGCTATTTGAAGGTCGGTTGCAAAAGCCACCGGCCCACCGGTTAATACGGAACGCCGTCGAGAGAACTCGGCGGCGTTGTCGCTTTTTACGCCAGTTCCGCCAAGGGGTAACGATCCCCGTCGTTTCACCTGGTCTCTGAGCATAGCCCCGGGGCATAACCGGGGGTTTTTTCCCAATTCAGAGGACATCATACTTAATTCGCTTTGGTTTTGGGTTTTCGGCCTGGTTTTCGAGGTTTAAGTACGCGGTTAAGGATTAGCTCGATGCGGGCGAGGAAATCCGGGGTACCCAAGGGGTGACCGGTGCTTTCATGGTGCCGCAGGCGGTCCCCCAGGTCGGCGGGTTCGGGCACGGCCAGGAATTTGTTCCAGTCCCCGACCATCTCCAGCAGCGGGGCAAACTTGACCAGCGTATCGTCACGGCCGGCGAGGTGGGCGGAGGCACTGCTCCAGCGATATTCCCGGGGACAATCGACCAGGGGTGTGGCCATTTACTTGGGCGGCACCGACGAATCATAGCCAGGCTTTACAGAAAGAACGCTCCCCCGAGGCATCAATTCGTCGTCTCGCGGCCCTGTATATGGAGAATCCCAAAGCAGTATTGCATCTTTGCTCGCTTGCCAAAATCCCTGGCCACGCCCATCGACCAGGCCGGCGCGGACCACGACCTTGCGGAGTTTTTGCATCGCGGGGCGGTCGAGCGTCGAGCCGGACTGGCCTTCATCATCGAACTGCTGACCGCACCAGCGCAAAAGCGGATCGTTCAACGCGGCGACGAAGTCCTGGCAGGTGTTGAACTGGGCTTGGCAGGAAGAGAAATCCGCCAGCTTTTCAACGGACTGGCGGGTGTAGATGGCGTAGCGGATGGGCGGTGTTTTGCTTACGTTCTGTCATCGTTTCGCCGGGGCAGCTTGATCCTCTGGTTCTGGAGGCAATTCAACTTCTTCCGGACGAACCCAGACGACCTTGCCGTCGCGCCACTGAGGGACGAGTTCGCCGCGCAGCTTGGCTTCGTTGATCGCCTTGCGGGTGGCGCGGAGCATTGCCGCCTGCGTGCCAGCCATGTCGCTATTCTTGTCTGACCACTTCATCATGCCTGGCCTCCTTCGTCGATGAGCACCGGCAGGGTCTTCATGGCATCGTAGGCCTGCCAGCTATCCAACAGAGGTTTGTAGATGTTCTGGAAGTTGCCCCATCCCTGTTCAAAGCGACAAAGGATGACTGATTCAGGGATGTTGTGCCCGCCAATGCGAACGCGATGCTGCACGCGGGCGATGGCCATTTCCAGGGAGTCCAGCCGCAGGAACACTATCTTGACAACGTAGCCAACCTGCTTCCATTCGCGGATCAGATCGGCGTTGAGGAACGTCGGGCAGTTGCCTTCAGCGGTAAGAAATTCCCTGGCGAAGGTGGTCTTGCCGGAACCGTTGGGACCAGCCAGGATCAAGGCGCGGGGTGCGGGCGTCGGCTGTGATGGGATCATGCTGCGCACCCTTGGCCAACGAGTTCGAAATCATGGTAGGGTCCGAGGCGAACGGGTCTGTTAACTGGGCGAGGGCTGTTTACGAGAGAGTCCGAGAGTTCGGCGTGTTGCTCTTGGGTGCCGAGGCGGAACGTGTACCTTACCTGCCGCAACGTCGCGCAGACGGTGCGAAATAGAGAGTCGGGCTGTCGTTCGCGATCGGCCATAACCCTTTGGTTCCAACGGGTTACAGAAAAGCCCCGGCGGCTTTCGCTCCGGGGCTTTCCGTTAACTGTCCTCGGCGGAGTAGTTCGCCGTTTTATATCAAGCTCCCCGAGTAGGACTCGAACCTACAACCTAGCGGTTAACAGCCGCTCGCTCTACCGATTGAGCTATCGGGGAATATTCGACTTACACAACTGTCGCCTCCCCACCACAGCATCCGGAAAACGGATCGAACAGGGTAGGCCGAATCAGCTTACCTGATAGTTTATCCAACACTTAAACCGTGTCAACCACCCGTATTTTTTCAAAGATACCAGGACCAGTCCCATATCCCTGAGACCCTGATCTGGAATTATCGGGCGATGTATGCACTATGGGATCACGACCTGGTCGCAATGCGTAGAGCCGGTTGCGTTGTAGTCCCTATATCTGTGAACCCGGAGGGGGTTGAGCCATGCCGAAGCAGCCAACCCTGTCGGCGAGAGAGGGCGAAAGCGGCTTGGATTGGTTCTGTTGAAGTCCTCCAGG
>JAAYCU010000013.1 GCA_012729595.1 Phycisphaerales bacterium | reverse complement strand
GGCGGAATACTCGGCTCTTTGCAAGCCCCCTGCTCTTGTCGCTCGTTTCGTTCGAGAGCCTGTTCCCGCGTCTCGCCGATAATTTCTGGCATAAGCGCCATCACCGCACCTCTCAACAAAAAGATCAAGAGAGTGCCTTAAAAACCTCGGTTACTGTTAGGTTGTCCACCCTGCAACGTGTCGCCTATCCGCTAGTACGGAGAATTGCTTTCTCCACTACAGTATACGCTATAAACCCTTGCAGGGCAAGCAAAATCCCGAAGAATTACGGGTGCGGGATATGGCCACGAACACGGCGGTGGATTGCCAGGCTCGTCCTTGACGGTATAGTAATTAGGCCTTGCCTCGTAGCAAGAGAGACCTTGAGGAGAAATCATGAAAGTTATTCGTTTTGAGGATGAAAGCGGTTCGGTACGTCTGGGCGAGCCGATTAGCGAACATTCGGCACGATTGATTGAGGGCGATTTATTCGGAGCATATACGGTCACGGAACGAACCGCCCGAGTAAGGAAACTATTGGCTCCACTCGATCCGGTTAACATCATTGCTATCGGTTTGAATTATCGCAAACACGCGGAGGAAAGCGGGTTCGCGATCCCGGAGTATCCGGTGGTATTCGCCAAGCTGACTACATCGGTGACCGGGCCGCGCGATCCGATCATTCTACCCACTGACGCTCCGAACCAGGTTGACTGGGAAGCTGAGCTGGCGGTCGTAATCGGCAGGAAGGCTCGAAAGGTATCCGAGACCGAGGCTCTGGATTATGTTCTGGGTCTGACCGTCGCCAACGATGTATCCGCTCGGGATTGCCAGATTCGCCGTGATAAACAATGGACGCGAGGTAAGAGCTTTGACACATTCTGCCCCTTGGGGCCATGCCTTCTGTTGGACCCAACGGTTGATCCTAACGCCCTGCGCCTACGGGCTACCCTGAACAACGAGATCGTGCAGGACGAAACCACGGTGGATATGATATTCTCCGTACCTCAACTCATCAGTTATTTATCACACCAGTTCACCTTGCTCCCCGGCACGGTGATCCTGACCGGCACGCCTTCGGGCGTCGGCGAGGCCCACAAGCCGCCGGTTTATCTACAACCGGGAGATACCATTACCGTCGAGGTCGAACACATCGGGCAACTGATTAATCCGGTTCGATACGAGGAGTGAGGCCGGAACGCATCAATACGGTAACGCGACGGCATTGCTGACTCGATAATCCGGAACGCCTCGGACGAGAGATAAGCTCTTTGCCGTAATCGTCCAATAAAGTCTCACGCTCTGATGAATATGCCCGTCAGGTGTTACGCAAACGCCTGACAAAAAAGGGATTCGACTTGACTAAATGGCATTAGTAATGCCCCCGGATATTCCCAAACGGGGTATCTTCTTGTTTAGGTTCTCCTCCGCCCAACGAGGCGTTCCCAGAAGGAGAACTTACGCGCGGACCGGCGAGTGTAAACACCGGATCGCTCCGCAACTCGGTGGTTCGCATTGCGAAAGGCCGTGGGTTTATGGACTAACTAATTCGCGGGGCGAAAGACTCAGTGATCGAGCAAATTACCGCCATGCTTGAACTGGCAAAATATCGCTTTCACGCGGGGCAAATGTACCGGCCGTCGGATGGCCCGCAGGCGGCCTCACGTATTGGGGAACATGCTTTTTCATCAGAAATGGCCCTAGTCATATTGTCAGGCATATGGGCCGTACTCTTCCTTTATTGTACATCCCCCCCATCGCGTCTACCCCATCTTGAGGGGGCAGCTCTCCAAACGGGATTGTGGAATAAATAGCCGCGATGCTAAATCGCCCCACCGGCTAGTTTTATAGGGCTAACTGATCTATCAGTCAGAATCATCCGAAAATAGGGTTGGAATAGCGGTTTACGCCCCTATCCCGGCTCTGCAGTTGGCTGCATTGCGACCAAACGGGCGGAGTTTAGACTCCGCCCGCGGACGGGGGCATTACTGAACAGGGTGAGGATGAACGAATTCTTGGCTTATCGCGACCTGTTATGGCAGTTGATCCGCCGGGAGGTGCTGGTCCGTTACCGGCACTCGATCCTCGGGGTGGGCTGGGCCCTGCTTCAGCCGCTGGGCATGATGCTGCTGTTCACCTTTGTATTCACCCGGGCGGTTCCCCAGGATTTTACCCAGCGGGTGGGCGCGCCCTATCCGTTATTCGTATATCTGGGGGTGCTGCCCTGGACCCTGTTCGCCACCGGGCTGGGCAACTGCGTTTCAAGCCTGACCGCCCACCGGGACATGGTGACCAAAATCTACTTCCCACAACAGATATTGCCGCTGACCGGGGTGGCTAGCGCGTTTTTCGATTTTTGCGTGGCCGCCGTCGTCTTGGTCGGACTGGTAGTCTGGTTTCATGTAACCGGGGCGTGGTCGTTCACCGCCAGCCCAGCCCTTCTGCTTCTGCCGTTGGTGGTTCTGCTTCAACTGGTGCTGATGGCCGGCTTGGGTTTCTGGCTGGCTTTGGGCAATCTCTGGTACCGCGACGTGAAATACCTCTTCACGGCAGTGATCCAGATGGGAATGTTTCTGACCAATGTTCTGTATCCATTGCCGCGAGATGGCTCGCTGACCATGCGAGTGCTGGCCACGGCCAACCCGATGGTACCGATCATCGATGCGTATCGGGACATCGTGGTTCGCGGCGTCTGTCCGGCGGGTTTGCCGCTGGCGACGGCAGCCATGATGGCCGTCGTGTTTTTCGTCAGTGGCTGGATGATGTATAGAGTCATGGAAGGCCGCTTCGCCGAGCGAGTATGATCCCACGCGACCGACCAACCGGGAGGTGTGAACTTGACTGTTAGCACGATGGAACGCAAGCCCGCGGCCGAACGAATCGATGTCGAGGCGTTCGTCGATCCGGAACAACCGCTGAGTTGGTCGCGGCAGATGGTGGCCTTGCTGCGAGCTGGCCATTACCGCGAGGGGTACGAAATCCTTGCGGAAAAAATGCCTTTCGTGGACAGCCAGATGCGTCCGCTGGCCGAACGTCTGGCCGGCAAGCAGAACTACTGGACGATGACCACGGCGTGGATCAAGCGTTTCCTCGACAGTGACCGGCCGCTACGCATTCTGGACGTAGGTTGCGGCGTCGGGTGTCAGGCCATCGAGTTCGCCATGGAAGGACATCAGACCTGGGGGATGGATATTCTGCCGGCCATGATCGAACGCGGCAACGAGCTGATCGAATCGCTGGAACTGGATGGTCGAGCCAATCTACAGGTCGGCGACATCCGTAAATTGGAGAATTACTTCGAAGGCTCGTTTTTCGACGCGGCCGTCGCCTGCGACATTTTTGAGCATCTGGACGACGCAGCCCTGCTGGACGTATTGCACGGCCTGCGGCGGGTCATGCGTCCGGGCGGTACGTTGGTCGTGCAGACCTCGCCGGGCTTGTATTACTACTGGTTCGACCCGGACCGCAAGAAACTGCTGGCTCTGCTGGCCCCGCTGGCTTGGCTGCCGGACCGCTGGTTCACCGCCTACGTCCACTGGCTGGATCGATGGTACATCCGCCGCCTACGCCGCGAACCGGTCGGTTTCTATCGCCAGGAATACGGGCATATCAACTGCATGGACCCGGTTCACCTGCGCGATCTGATGCAAAAAGCGGGTTGGCATAACGTGCGCACATTCGCGACCCACGCCCATCGTGGCTTCAAGGACGAGGGTTGCCTGCGGGCCCGCTGGACGGAACGGCTGTTCGCCCACAAGTCGGCGGCATGCCGAAACGTTTTCGGTATAGCGACGGTCCCGTGCAAATAATAACGTGTTCTGAAGTATGAATCGATGAGGATGTGTAACCTGAAAGATGAATATTGCCGATGAGTGAACGACCATCAGCCATTGAGATTGAAGGGCTTTGGAAGCGGTTCTACAAGGGCGGCAACGAAGGGCTGCTCTGGTTGACCCTGAGCAAGGCGTTACGCCGCATGATATCCGGAGAAACGGGCCGGGCGGATACGTTCTGGGCCTTACAGGATATCGATCTGAAAGTTCGGCGGGGAGAGGCCGTGGGGATCATCGGCCCGAACGGCGCGGGTAAAAGTACCATGCTGAAGATTCTGTCGCGGGTGCTGCGTCCGACGCGGGGGCGAGTCAAGGTCAACGGCCGCCTCAGCGGACTGATCGAGGTCGGGGCGGGGTTTCACGGCGATTTGTCAGGAAGGGAAAACGTCTACATCAACGGCTCGATCCTGGGGATGAGCCGGCGAGAGATTCGCGATAAATTTGATCGTATTATCGAGTTCGCGGGGGTGGGAGATTTCCTGGACATGCCGGTGAAGCGTTATTCATCGGGCATGTACGTACGACTGGGGTTTTCCGTCGCCGCCCACATGGAACCGGATGTACTGCTGGTGGATGAGGTGCTTTCCGTCGGGGATGTGCAGTTCAAGGCCCGGTGCATGGAGGCGATGCGCGGTTTTCTGCGGCGTGGGACATCGATCCTGTTCGTGTCCCACAATCTGGCGGCGATCAAGCGGTTCTGCGACCGCGTTGTGTTGCTCGACCACGGACGTATCCGCCTGATCGGTACGCCCGACGAGGCCATCTCCGAATATAGCAAGCTGGTCAGTGACCTGGAGGAAGCCAATCCGACCGGTGTGGAAAATTCGCACATCGGCGGACGGGCAAAGGCCCTCGGACCGGCGGCGATCACGGCGGTGCGCATACTGGACGAGGCAGGACAACCGGCGCGAACCCTGATTTCCGGCCGACCGGTTCGTATCGAGCTGGATTACAGAATCGATCCGGCCGCGGGAGCCATCGTCGATCCGAACTTCGCGATCTCGGTTCATATGTTCGGGGCCGGACTATTTTACCAGTTCGAATCGTTGCGTGACGGTCTACGGCTGGGGTCGTGCGTCGGCAGTGGCACCGTGGCGGTCGAGTTGCCGAGATTGTCGCTCGGCGAGGGTGTATATCAAATCGGCGTGGCTTTGGCCGATGAGAAGGGCCTGCCCGAACACGACTGGCACGACCGGGCCTATCGTATCAACGTGGTAGCCGATAGCCAGACGGACGGGCCGGTTTATCAGCCTCGCACCTGGCAGGTATTAACAAAACAATATGATGCCCAACCAGCGAATGGGGTTGGGCCTGAGCCTTTCTATCCGGAATCAGTCGAGCCCCCCTGTCATTCCATGGGGGTGATGCCGTGAATACATCGGCCGGCCCTATCACGGTGATCGTGCCCTGCCGTAACGCCGAGGGCACTCTGGCCGAGGCCATGGAAAGCGTTTTCGCTCAGAGCGTCAAACCTCTTGAAATCCTGCTTATCGACGACCAGAGCACGGACCGCAGTGTCGAAATCGCCCGATCCTTCGGGCCGACAGTGCGGGTACTGAAAAACCCGGCACGCGGACCGGGGGCAGCCCGGTGGCTGGGGGTACTCGAGGCCAAAGGTAAATTTATCGCTTTTATCGATGCGGACGACGTGATCGAACCGAGCAAGCACGAGCGGCAACTGGCTATTCTGGAAAACAGCGACCCGTTCACCCTGGTGCATACCGGTTCGGTAGCATATTGGCCGGACGGCCGCCGGCCTGCATACCAGCGGACAGGAGCGGAACAGGCCGTCGGTCGGAATTGTACTCAGTTAGTTTTCGCCCGTAATCCGGTCTGCGGGGCGTCGAGTATGCTGTGGCGGGAAACCATCCTGGCTTTGGGCAACTATGACCCCGACCTGTTCGGCACGGAAGATTTTGGGATGAACTTGGTCGCCTCGACACGTTGCGAGTTTATCTATGTGCCTGAGCCGCTGTACCGGATGCGTCAGCACACGACCAACATAACCGGCCGCAAGGCGCACATGGCCTACGTACACTGGTTGGCTCAGGATAAATTCCGGCAGCAATGCCCGGAAGCGTTCGGTCGCCTACCGGCTGATTTGGTGCGTCAGTTCATGGTCGAACCCGTTTTACGGACGGTGAAAGAAGCTTACTGGCGACGAGAACCTCGCGACTATCGGCGGCTGCTGGACTTGGCGGTACGTCTGGACAGTACTGACCCACTGATCGGCAAGCTCTGGCGGAGAAGATGGCTGCCTATGTCGTTTTTACGGGTGTGGGATAGACTGCGTTCCCAGCAACGTACCTTGGCGCCGGAGGCCCGCTAGTGAACATACCGGCAAGCCAACCCGACCGCTGGCCACACTTGGTCCTGGTAACCGCCAACCCTATCCCCAACGGTGGGATGCAGAAGTTCACCCGTCAACTGGTGGATACACTGCTGACAGCGCATTGGCGAGTGACGGTGGCCTTGTCCGGCGACAATATTTATCAGGATCCGGCGATCGACGAGCAATTGCCGCTGCGTATCGAGACAGTCAACTGGCTCGACACCACCATGGCTGGCGATCGTCCGTATCGCTGGTCAATTATCAACGCGCGACGGCAATGGTTTCGCCGGACCGGAGCGGACGTTGCCCTGTTCGTCCAATCGTCGAACATGCCGTTTCGTGCCTCGATCGTCGGAGCCCGGCTGGCAGGGGTGCCGGTGGTCGTAACCCAACGGACGATGCCCTGGATCAGGGACTTCGTGCCTTCCCGGAAACATTGTTGGGGCTTGATCTCCGGGCTGGGGCTACACAATCACAAAATGGTCTGGAGAACACGTATCGCCGCCCTACTGGCGAATCGGATTGTGTATAACAACGAAAACGTGCGCCGTTGTTACGAGCGTGATTATCGTTTTCCCCGACGCAAGGGACAGGTGATTGTGAACGCCGTGCGTCCCCGTCAGGAGTTCAAAGCGGACGAAGCGTCGATCATAAACCAGGAATCATCTCCAGTGACCATCGGCTATGTCGGACGACTGGCGTCGGAGAAGCGGCTGGATATTCTACTCCGCGCGGTGGCGTGCCTGCATATCGATCGGCCGTTGCGTATATTGATCTACGGTGACGGGCCGGAACGGAACAAGTTATCCCTTCTGGCCGAAGCTTTGGGCATCGCTGACCACGTGCAATGGATGGGCGCAACCGACGATATCTGGTCGGCGTATGCCCGGATGGATATCGTTTGCTTGTGTTCGCCTCGAGAATCTTCGAGCAACATGGTTTTGGAAGCGATGGCTGCCGGAAAAGCGGTAGTGGTCAGCGAGGTCGGCGGACTACCGGAATTAATCGGCTTCGGCCGACTGGGTGTATCGGTCCCACCGGAAAACGTGGAAGCCTTGACGGATGCGCTGGTGGGGCTGCTTGCGGGGCACGAACAACGCCGGGCCCTTGGCGAGCGGGCCGAGCGGGAAGTCACAAACACCCATGATGCCGAGCGGGTCGGTCATCAGTGGCTGGCGCTGCTCGGCGAAGTGGCCGCCCATCGTCTGGGCCGGCTGAGCCTTGGTCGCCCGCGCGCCGGCGGCAGGGTCGACAAAGGCGCGCCGGACTCTGCGGATGGCATACCTGCTAATCAATATTGATACTGAAGAGGAAGGACTGTTCGGGGCCTGCTATCCGCGCGACGACTGGCGGCTGGGGCACCTTACGGAATTACCTCGCCTGCAGGACATCTTCGACCGCTTCGGGGTACGACCGACCTATCAGGTTACCACCCCGGTGGTGCAGGACCGCGTTGGCAGTGCATATTTACAGGAATATCTGGATGCGGGCCGGTGCGATATCGGCGGCCATCTACACCCATGGGCAACGGAACCTTATGCCGAACCGGCCGACGCGGCCCATTCCATGCCCTGCCTGCTACCGCTCGATAGCGTGCGTCGGAAACTCACAACACTAACGCAACAGATTCACGATCGTTTCGGCATTCAGCCGGTAACCTATCGTTCAGGCCGATACGGCAGCGCCGCGATGCATACGCCGATCCTCCTGAAATTGGGATACCGCGTGGAAACCAGCGTCTGCCCGTTCGTATCGCATACCGAATATGATGGGCCGGACTATACCCACGCGCCGTTGGAACCTTACTGGCTGGGCGAGCAAGATATGCTCGAAAGGCAATCCGAGGGTCGGCTGTTGTGCGTACCGATCAGCGCGGGGTTTAACGTGCGTCATTTTCGTCTGGCTGGACGCATACATGAAATACTACGTCGCCGGCCCTATTCCCGCCTACATATGATCGGTATCCTATATCGCTTAGGCGTGCTGCGTCTGATACGTTTGAATCCGGAAATGACCTCGCTGGATGATCTGCTACGCCTGTGCCGGGCCAAGGTGCGACGCGGCGACGACCTGTTCCATTTGACGTTTCACAGTTCGAATATCGGGATCGGGGGCACGCCATATGTCCCCACACCTGAGGCCAGGGACGCGTTTCTGGACCGGCTGCGCGGCGTGCTGGATTATCTGGTGAATACGTGCGGGATCGTGCCGGTCACGAGCCGCGAATATTATGAGATATTCACCCGATCCGTCAGATGCGCGATCGACGAGGAAATATCCGCCGTCGTTACAAGGGAAGATCGGAACAATGCCGTGAATAACGAGCATAATTGTATATCAATGGAATCATAACGACCGTCATGGATATTCGCCCCACCCAACTTGACGAGTTGAACGAACTCGGATCCTTTTTGACCGAGCAGGGTATGCCCCGGACTGCGGATTACCTGCATTGGAAATTCTGGCAAGCACCGGATGAATGCGAGGGGGCCAAATCCTGGGTGGCGGTTCACGACGGACGCATCGTGGGCCATATCGGAATCATACCGACGCGTATCTACCCCGATAAGGGTCATGCGCCAATACCCGCGGGCTGGTTCGTGGACTGGATGGTACAGGCGGAGCTGCGCAGCCGGGGGATCGGCGTGTTTTTGCTTCGTGAGGCGGCGGCTGGCGGATGCTTGCTAACCATTCAAGGCTCGGCTGAAACCCAGCGGGTGCTACCTCAGCTCGGCTGGTCATCCGGCCATGGGTTGCAGATATACAAGCTGAATGTCCGAGCTGATTCGTTCAAACCCAAACGAAATCGATTGACCACCCTGGCCGCCGAAGCGGCTTGGCGATTGTATTTCCATCCGGTGCATATATCCGCACCGCGCGGTTGGACGTTGAGCGACGGCGATGCGGACTGGTCCAGGCTGGAGACTGTCATGCAAAGAATCGAGGCGGGCCCTCGCGGCACGGGATCGTTTTTCGCCCGGTCGACGAAGTGTTTACGCTGGCATTTTCAGGCACATCCCAGCCTTCGATACCATCTGTTACTGGCTCGCGATCCGTCCGGGCCATGCGGTTACGCCATCTGGCGCAGAGGCCAGCGAGATGATGGGACGCCCATGGGGCGTTTAGTGGACGCGGCCTTACCGGCGGACCAGGCAGAGGGCTGGTCCTGGTTGGTCAGCGAGGCGGTCTCATGCATGGTCCAGGCCGGAGCCGCACAAATTGAATGTCTGGCTGGCAAGGAATCGGCATTGGCGCGGGCCCTGCTACGCAACCGGTTTCTGGCCCGACTACCCCTTCCTCTGTGGATGAGTACATCGTTGCCATCCGCGGATGGTCGTCATCACTGGCAAGCCACTTTTGCCGACAGCGACATCGACTCGGCAGCCCGTTCGTAGCAAACAGCGTCCGATAATCGGGGATAGCCTCAGTTCATCGAGGAAAAGACCGATATTCATAGCAGTAAACGCGGGGAGAGCGGCCTTGTTTGGTGAGAGATAATACGTTTGAATCCAGGCATTATACTAGTTTGTGATCCACGCCCCGGGCAGGCGAAGCAAGCCGCGTCCCGCATGTTGGATGCGTTGGGAGCAACCCAGGACACCCCGCTGTCAGCCGCCTGCGGCGAGGACTGGGCGGCCGTCGCGATACCGCCACCGGGGAGTGAAATCACCTGCGGGGCCGAGGTGTACACCTACGGGCGGGACATCCTGGTCTGGGCGGGCGAGATTTTTCCTCCTGATTCGATTGTCTCTGAGGGATCGAGTCAAAAAAACGGATGCGCAACCAGCGAGTTGTTATTGGAAGCTTTGAGCCGGCGTGGTATTGACGCTCTGGCCACGTTTGACGGCGCGTTCTGCGGGGCATGGTACGACCATGACCGTCGCCGATGGACGGTTTTCAATGATCGGATGGGCCTGCTGCCGGTGTTTTATTTCGCGAAGGGTGATCGCCTGGTCGTGGCCCCCAAAGCCTGGCTAACCTGGCTGGGCAGCGGCGCGCCTCTGGCCATCAACGAGGCTGGCGTAACGGACCTGCTGCGTACTCAGAACATGACGGAGGAGAACACCCTTATCAGCAATGTTCACTGGTTGACCGGGGGCCACGCTCTTCAGTGGAACGGGTGGAGTGTGTGCAGAACGAAATACTGGGATTACTCCTTTCCGTCAACTAGCATCGTCAGCGAACAGGAGCAAATCGACCGCTACCACGATCTCCTGGAAATGTCGATCCGGCGACAGACCGTTACCAAAGCTCCACTACGCCTGGGCATCAGTGGAGGAATGGACTCGCGGACCTATCTGGCCGTATGCCGAGCCATTGGTCGGCTCCCGGCATGTTTCACTGCCGGTTGGTCATTCGGCGAGGACGTACGTTTTGGTCGAAAGCTGGCAAAGGTGGCGCGAGCCGCATACGAGTGGGTCAGCTTGGATCCTTACCTGCTACCCGAAAACCTCATACCAACCATGCTGGACACGGACGGCCTGCACAATGTGGGCCATCTGCCACCAGCAGCGGCCGTACGTGCCTATCTCCGGAACCACCATGGCTGCGTCTTGCTGGAAGGTTATTATCACGGCGTGCTGGGTGGGGCTTATGTGCCGGATTCCACGGCCGTTGCCGCGACCATACCCCATGAGAGCCCATGGGCCCGGGTTCGCCTGCATTCCAGCGGCCCGATGGAACTAATTAACAGCTTACTGCATCCGGAATTGGCGGAAGCAAGCTGCCGGCGCTGGTGCGCGTACATCGATAACACGTATCGGTCCGCCCCCGTTGCCGACCCACGAAAACGCGCGGAATATACCATACTCAGCGGGCGCAGTGGGCGTATGGACGTGCTGGGTACGGCCTTGCTTCGCGAACACGCAGTGGTGCGAACTCCGGCCTGCGATCGTTGGATGCTCGATTGGTATACTACCACCGATCCGAACATATGGCGTGGCAAGCAGCAATTTCTCAAATTGTTCCGCCGACGGTTTCCCGATCTGGCCCGGGTCCAGCGTACCAGCAGCAGTTGCCTGCCCATCGCCGAGAACCGCTGGCTACGCGAGTATTGCTGGCAAAGCGAGAAAATCCTTCGCTGGTGGTTGGGGCGGCATTATCCATGGACGAAAAGATGGGGGATCGGCGGAGCAGCGATTCGGGCGTGCCTTTTCGATCTATGGAGGCGGTGCGGTGTGCTGGATATCCTAGCCGAATCCGATGCCCGGATTTACAACTGGGTACGACGCCATTCTTTCCAATCCCTTTGGGATCGGGCAACGGCCGACCCTCTGCAGGCAACGCCCCTGTTGGGACTGGCCACCATCGAGCTCATGACTCGCTGGCTGGAAGAGCTGTCGCGACGACGGACGGAAGAAATCGTCGCCCCGATCTCCTTCACATACATGGCTGTGCCGACTGCGTTGACGACCGATAATATCGCCATTATCAACCACTGAGACAACCATGGCAAGGGCCGCCACCGAACAGCCCATTAATCTAAGGCAGACCTCAACTTCGCCCGTCAAAGACCGATATCTAAAAAGAGAGCTTATTTCGGAGATGGTATACGCCGTTGGGGCGGACGTTAAGTGTTCGCTCAGGCGCAAATGGGGTGAGGACCAGATTTGTGTCCTCCGCCTCTGAAGCGTCCAGACGTTTATCGCGATGAATCACCACGGTTTGTTTGAGGAGGCGACATTTTGCCCCATCGACCTCGATCAGGTCTGGTTGTCAACGGATCCCCTCCGCTTCATGACGGCATGAGGGCCTTAGTCGTCGGCCCCTACGTCGGTGAAATCGGTTGGGAACTGATGTCGTGGCAAGGGCGGGTGCGCCGGCTTTTTAAGCATGGTCGTTTTGATCGACTCGTGGTGCTGGGAGCTGAAGGCAAAGCCGGGTTTTACGCGGACATGCCATTGGACTATCGGATGTTCGATATGTCGCCCATGCCAGGGTCGGCCTACGAGGACCGCCGGCTGCATTGGAATACCGCTGAGTCCGTTTCACCGGAAACGATTCACCGTCTGGTTGAACCGGCCGTCGCTACGATCGTTGACCAATACCGGGCGATGGGATGGGATACAGAGACGGTATGGCCAGGCTACTCCTGCCAAATCTGGCCTTGCGAGCCCACCTATCAACATTTCATCCGGTTCGATCGACCGTCGAAGGAACGGTCATCGGCTCCATGGGTGGTATTGGTAAAACGGACTCGTTCGGTTGGCAGCAAGAACTGGACCAATGACGAATGGATGCAAATCGCTGAGCGACTAAACGCCCACAACATACGAACCTCGATATTTCCCTGCGAGGCGGAGGCGGCGATCGAGATGCTCTCCAGTTGCGATTTGGCGATCGGGCAATCCACCGGGGGGTTACATTTGGCTTCGCTGTGTGGTTGCCCACATGTGGTATGGTCAGATGAGGACGATCGACTCTGGACGCCTCTGGAGATGACCAACCGCCAGCGCTACGAGACGATGTGGAACCCTTTAGGCACGCCGGTGGAGTATCACGCACTATCCAGGCTGCCAACGGTCGTGGAAGTTGAAAGTTGGGTGCTTGGCGCATTGAAACGGATTGGCCGGCGGACGGGCACGGAAAACGCCCGGTCCTGCTTCCGCCGGCGATGGTATCTCAAGGATTTACTGGTGCGACGGGTGGTCCGACGCCCATCGTTTCGCCTTTGGCCCTGGCCGGTACAACGCCTAGTGCGTTTCAAGTGGGTGTAGCCATGATGCTAGATCAAAACTTGGCCAAGCCACCACGAGGTTGTGAGCTTTGTGGCGCCAACGTCGCCCGTCGGCTATGGTCGCTTCATTTCGATGGCTACCCGGGCAGATTCAGTCTCTGGCAGTGCCAATGCTGTGGCGTGGTCTTCAACTGGCCACGACAACCCTCCGAGGCGATCCACGATCAATACAATGGCGATTACTATGTTTTCTCCTCACCACCTGAACGCTGCTGGGGCCGGGCGGTGCAAACCTATGTGAGCTTACTGGGACCTCTGGAGGGTCGATGCCCTGGAAACCGGCTGCTGGACGTAGGCTGTGCCCAGGGGCATTTGCTTGCGCTGGCTCGCGGCCGCGGGTGGTGTGTCGAAGGTGTGGAGATTTCACAGGAAGCGGCGGCATCGGCATCGGCTGAGTTCGACCTTACGATCCGAGTAGGAACCCTGGAGGACCATGCAAGCCACATCGATCCGTTCAATGTCGTTATCTCCACGGACGTGATTGAGCACGTGACCTCTCCGCAACGGTTTGTCCAAGCGATAAGACAGGTTCTGGTTCCCGGAGGCTGGGCAATCGTGGAAACGCCCAACTGGGGCGGTTGGTGGCGACGATTGGGCGGACGGCGATGGTTAGGTTTGAATCGTTTCCATCTGTTTCTATTCGACGGGCAATCCTTAAGTCGCCTGATGGAGGATTGCGGCCTGGCGGTGTCGGAGATGAGATCGTCGACCAGCGCAAGCGGTGTTGACTGGGCATGGCGCCCAGAGCTGGCCCCACTAAGCAACCGTCTGCCCGCGGGTTTGCAGTGGCGGGCTCGAAAGCTGTTATCGTGGGCAACGCCACGAAATCTGGGGATGGCTCTTAATCAGAATCCTCCACGGAATCTCGATGAGGCCCTCGTCCGTGTGGAGCATTTGCTGGCTGTCCGGCCGGAAAATTATACGAGTTCTCGGCTCCTTGGCGACAACTTGGCGGTATGGGTGCGGGCATGAGCGGTATTTCGATGGGAGTTCTTCGGATAGCGATAACATGAATTGCATCCCTCAAGTTCCGACATTCACGTTGCCTGGCATGGTCGAACCGTCCCGGGTTCGGCCATGTTCGCCAGATAGAACGGAGAATCCCTCCCCTCTCGTCGAACGGTCCTCCGATAAATGGAACGAATGGATCGCGTATGCTACGAACGTTAATGCGTCAAGTGGTAGGCATAGCGGAGGGCGTGCATTATTGATTAGTTACCCCTTCCCACCTGTCGGGGGCAGTCCGGTACAACGTCCCGCGAAATTGGCCCGGTACCTGCCCGACGGCGGCTGGTCGGTCGAGGTGTTGACGGCCGGTCATCGACGCTTTGATTCCTTCGATGAAACCCTCCTGTCGGACATTCCAGCCGACGTTCGGGTGCATCGTGTCCCTGGATATGAACCGGCCTGCCTGGCCGACAATATCGCATCACTCATGAAGCCCTTGTGGGGTTCAGGGCATAATCGCCTTGATGACGCTGCCTGGTCGATTCCGTGGCTGACCGACCGGCTCTATTGGCGTCTGGTCCGGCTGACCAACCGGCTCGGACGGGGTAACGGTGAGGAAGCGTGGGTACGGCCGGCCGTGCAGGCGGCATTGAACCGCCATCGCCAACAACCTTTTGACGTGGTTATTTCCACCGGTCCACCGCATTTTGTCCATCGCGTCGCCCGGCAAATCGCGGCCCGGACCGGCTTGCCCTGGGTAGCGGACCTGCGCGATCCACTGGTCAG
Source organism: Phycisphaerales bacterium (assembly GCA_012729595.1). Classification (GTDB taxonomy): domain Bacteria; phylum Planctomycetota; class Phycisphaerae; order UBA1845; family PWPN01; genus JAAYCU01. The sequence goes on along the minus strand of JAAYCU010000013.1, from coordinate 12,930 downwards.
CGATTTTGATCGCAGCCCGGCCAATCAACGCCGGCTCGATACCATGCGTCGTCTGGAACGCGAGATCATGGCCCATGCCGCCCAGATCGTCGCCACCAGTCCTTCACTCAGCGAGGATCTAAGGCAGCGCTATCCACGACGAGCCAATGCCATCGAAACGATAACCAATGGCTTCGATCGCGAGGACGTGGCCGCCCTGCTCGACCCCGAAGGACGCCCTGCGACCAAGGAGCCGCCTTGCACATTCGTGGCCATGGGTTCGTTTTATGGGCGAAGGGAGATTGCCCGGCTGGTGCATCCGTTACAGCGCGTACTCGACCGTCAGCCATCGTGGAACGGCCGCATTCGCCTGATAATCGCCGGCTCGATCGATGCCGAGCAACGGCGGTATTGGGCTGGTCGCATACCTGAGTGGTTGACCTTCACGGGCTATCTGGACCATGCCGCAGCGCTTCGTCTGGCCGCGAGCTCGACGTGTAATGTCGTCGTAGTTCCGGATTGCCGACATGGCCACATGAGCATACCGGCCAAGACATACGAATTATTGGCGTTACCAACGCATTTGCTGGCTTTGGTACCTCCTGGCAGCGATACGGAACGGATTGTTCGCGAATGCGCGGCGGTGAGTATAGCACCGTTCGAGGACGGCGAACGCGTAGCCGAAACGATGGAAACAATCATCGAAACCAGCATGGAGGGAAGTCTGGCTGCCAGGCGGGATTGGGCGACTATCGACCGGTATGACCGCTGCGTGCTTGCCGCGTGGTTCGGGGCGGTCCTGGACAAGGCGTGCGGGCGGACCGGCGACGATGAAACGAAACTTGATTCAAAGGCGGCATCTGATAGCCGCCGCCTGGAGGTAGCGTGAAAGGGTCCATCCGCAAACTGGTTCTACTGACCGACGCTCCGCAATTCGGCGGCGCGGAGCGGTATCTGGTGGCCATGGCCCAGGCGGCCGCCCGACGCGGGATCGAACCGCATATTTCCTGGATCCCCATGCCCGGCAGCGATACGGACATCTTTGGCCAGGCCCGGGCAGAAGGAATAAACATAAGTTCCGTCACGTCCGAGCATACCCGTAGCGTAATCGGCCTTTCGCACGCATTTGCGAAGATGATCAATCAGGAGTGTCCGGACGCTCTGATCATCAATGCCAACGGGCGGCGGCGTTACTGGCTGTTGCCCTGGCTGGCCTGGCGAGCGGGAGTACCGGCAGTCTGGGTGCATCAGATGGTGGATGCCCGCGATCATCGCCGATTACGGCCTCGACGACTGGGTGGGCGCATGGAAGGGCTGAACTTGTGGCGAGTGCCGCAGGCCCTGCGGCATAGGCTGGCGGCCACGGCGGCGACAGCGGTGATCACCCTGAACGCCGAGGACCACGAACGGATCGTCCGCTGGCAAGGCGTACCGCGGCGAAAGATTCACGTCGTCCCGCACGGCGTGGACGGACAGGTCTTTCGCTTTGATCCGTCGGGCCGGCGACGCTGGCGCGAACAATGGGGAATAAACGAAAATGAACGGCCTCTGGTCGTGGGCACCGCCTGCCGCCTGAGCGAGGAAAAAGGCGTGGATTTATTGATCGAGGCCGTGGCCCGGCTTCGAGAACGGCGGATTCCGATATTGACGGTTATCGCCGGTCAAGGGGATCAAAAAGACTCATTGCTTCAACTCGCCGCCCGTCGAGGCGTGGCCGAGATGATCAAGTTTGTCGATTTCGTGGACAACATGCCGGCCTTCTATAGTGCCTTGGACGTGTTTGCTCTTTGCAGTCGAACGGAATCGTTCGGTCTGGCTTTAGCCGAGGCCATGACCTGTGAACGGGCGGTCGTCGCAACCCCCACGGCCGGGGCTCGTCGGCAGATCGAACATCATGTGAATGGTTGGATGTTGGATAGTTTCGAGCCCACGGTACTGGCCGAGGCCCTGGCCGCACTTTCCGCGGACACGAACCTTCGCGGTCGGCTCGGGGAAACCGGACGGATCTGCGCCCTGCGTCAATTTGGTATCGAGGCGACTTTGGAGAAAACACTGGCTGCCCTGAGAGGCATGGATGAATCGCGCATCGTGGACATACGGACAGGATTAATCAGCGCATGAAAGTGCTTGTACCTATACCGTTCGACCTTACGAATCTGGCCCACGGGCGCAATCTGCGCATCGTGCATCTGCTGCGCGAAATGGCCGGATCGTGTCGGATCACCTGCCTCACGCCCGGCCCGACATGGGCCCAGGCCGTGCAGAACGCCCTGCCCGATGTCCATGTCGAGGCGGTCAATAAGGAACTGCCTGCATATTATTTGCCCATGCCCCTGGGGCTGAACAGGGCCTTTTCTTTCCTGGGTTATAAGCCCGCGCTGCTGGCCGATGTTTGCCACCGAGCCGCGGATTATGATGCTGTTCTGGGGTTCGATCTGCCTTCGGTGATATATCTGCTGGGCGCCGTACGGGCAAAAAGTTCAACGGGTTCACCGCGAGTGGTCGGCGATTTGATTGACGATCCCTGGCTGTTGCACCAGAGTCTTCCGCGTCGACACCGCTGGTCGCCGGCAGGCTGGAAAACCGCATGGAGTATCGCCCGCATTCGAAAGCTGGCCCTCCCAAAACTCGACGCTTTGGTGGCAGTCAGTCCGCTGGATGCTCGTACCCTTTCGGCCGTGTCCGGCCGGCCGGTACAGGTAGTTCCCAACGGCGTGCGTTTGCCGCCGACCAACAGCGATACCACGGAACCGCTCGCGGTTTTCACGGGGGCTATGGATTTCCCCCCAAACGAAACGGCGGCGGTGTATCTGGCCAGGCAAATCTGGCCGCTGGTCATGCGTCAATGGCAGTATGCCAGCACCCACGGAAAAGCGAATGGTGCCTCCTCGATCAGGCTGGCTATCGTGGGCGCCAATCCAACGGCGCGCGTGCGGGCGCTCGCGAACATCCCCGGAGTAACCGTCACGGGTTACGTTGATGACATGACCGCCTGGCTGGCCCGGGCGCGAGTGGCGGTGGCGCCGATGCTGAGCGGAAGCGGGATCAAAAACAAAGTTCTTGAGGCTTGCGCAGCAGGTTGCCCGGTGGTGGCTACGTCTTTAGGGGCCGCGGCCTTGCCGATCAGCGAAACACACGGGCTATCGGTGGAGGACCAGCCCGACCGGTTCGCCGCCCGGGTCCATACCCTGCTGACCGACGAAAATGCCGCCCGCACGGCGGGGCTGGCAGCGAAAGATATGGTAGCTCAGCGGTTTTCCTGGCCGCGCATGGCTACCTGCCTGACGACGATTCTGGCCGGCGAAGATCGGCCCGAACCTGAAACCATGACGGCCTGTTCGGCAAAGCAAACGTTCCTGTCGCCCACGGCCTTGTGCGAGGAGGCGCTTACCCATGCCGCTTCGTAGTATCGTATTCATGCTCTATTTCTGCGGGAGTTGCACGGCCACCCTCATGGTGCCCATGATCGGCGTGATTTGCTATATCGTGCTGTATCATGTCTACCCTCAGACAACCTGGTGGGGTGCCGCCCTCGAACCGCTGGGGATTCGTTACTCCTTCATATGCGGCGTCTGCCTTTTGGTCGGCACGCTACTCAACCTTAACCGGCTTCGGTTCGGTCGTCATTTCGTCTCCGGTGTAGAATGGGGGTTTGCGGTTTTCATATTCGCGGTCCTGGTCTCCAGTGTTATGGTTGCGGAATGGAATCCGCGCAGCGAAGTTGCCCTCGACAAGATGTTGAAGGTGTTCCTGTTCGTTTTCATGCTGTCTCATGTCGTGGTTACCCGTCACCGACTATGGCAACTGACCTTGGTATTCACGCTTGTATCATTGTATCTCGGATATGAAGCGAAGAACGCTCCGCCCAGCGCCTTCAACCAGAATCGTTTGGACGGCCTGGGGGGGCCGGACTTTCGCGAATCGGCGGCTTTAGCTATCCACCTGTTTGCTTTAATCCCCTTTGTCGCAATAGTATTCAGGCAGCGATCCTGGGGCTTGAAATCTCTCGCCTTTCTGGCCGCTGGGTTCAGCATTAACGCGATACTGCTCTGCAGGGCTCGAACCGCCTTCGTGTCAGGGATCATTGCGGGAACTCTGGCCCTCTGGTACATACCCAAACGGCATCGACGTTGGGCGGTGAGCGTGCTGCTGATCGGACTATGCGGAGGCGTGTTTCTCAGCGACAGCTATTTCCGAGAGAGGATGGTTACCATTTTCAGTTCTGCCGAGGAACGGGACAAGTCTTCGGCGCACCGCCTGTTGATCTGGGAATCAGCCTGGAGAATGATCCAGGGAAGACCGATGGGCGTGGGCATTGGGCGTTTCGAGTTCGAGATCGGTCATTACGCTCCCCCGGAAGTGTTTATCATCGCTGAAACCGCCCGACGCGACGCGCATAACACGTATATCCTTTGCGCGGCGGAATTGGGCATCATCGGCCTGGCTTCATTCCTTGGCATTATCGGCACGGCCTGGTGGACTCTGGGGCGACTTAGCCGACAAGTACGCACCCTTGAGAACCCAGACCGTCTAGAATTAATTATTTTCGCCAATCGCCTGTCGTTACTGGTGTATCTGGTTTCCGGTTTTTTTGTCAGTCGCCTTTATACAGAAGGTATGTGGCTATTTCTTGCACTACCGGCATGTATCGACCGGGCGGTATACAACGAAGTACGTGAACATGCCGGCCAGGCGGTCATAGTAGAATTGCCGCAACTCGGATGGAACCCCGAGGCCCAGGAGGTCGTGTTATCGTGATGACCGTCGAACATTCTACTGCAGATCATTCGCTCCCCCTCCCCACAGGGCCAAGGGAACACGCCGCTCTGGTTCGGCGAGTCAACCAGCTCTATCATGAACTGACCGGACATGCCTTCGATAACGAACACCGTTATCGCCATCGCGTGGAACGCTCCTTCTGGCAAAGGGTCGCTAGGCAGGTTCTCTGCACCTCGTCCGCCAGCAAACCCCGCGTAATTATCGATCTGGCCTGTGGGACTGGATTTGTCAGTGAGATATGGCGACCCTATCTCAAGGGTACTGATAGCCTGATCGCCTTGGATTTAGGGCTGAGCACACTCCAGTCGGCCCGCTCCAAGTGGATAAACAACGATCACACACCGGCATATGCAAGTTATTTTCCTTTAGCCGGAGACGGAGCCTCGTTACCTCTGGCGAATGAAAGCGTCGATCTGGTCGGAATCAATGCCGCTTTGCATCATGTACCTGATCCGGTCGCCGCTCTCCGCGAGATAGACCGGGTTTTACGACCCGGAGGATATTTCGCTCTTGGTTTTGAACCGAACCATACTCATTTCGGGTCGTACATGAACCGCATGGCGAAAGGCATGGACCGCCTCGTCTGGTATACCGACATACAACAGAATCGGCGTCGGCTGCGTGCCTGGCTGGCTGGCAAACGCATCGATACTTCGGATGTACACGAAGACACCTGGGTCGCTACCCTCAATACCCGACTGATCGCGGAAGGGTATCTACCCACACCGCTGAACGAGGAATCGCTACTGAATCTGGTCGATCCTCATGCACGGGGAGCAGGCCCTTCGGCCGGCTTCGACGCGGCGGACCTGCTGCGTCGGGTAATGCCGGGCTACGAAGTGTGCCGGCTGACCTTTAGTGATTATCTCGGCCTGGGTATTCGACGGCTGCCAACCGTCCGAACGATCGTCGATAAGCTCGTTCATGCCGCCCTGCCCGAACATGGTTCGCTCTTTTCCTGGCTCATCCGCAAAAACACGGGCTGGCATGATCCAACTCCATGCACCGGCACGGAGGGCGGACAATGCTGATCGACACGATGCCCTCATATACTCCGCCAATCGAGGACCGCCGGTCGCCGTTAGAACCTGTCCGTGTCCTGCACGTGGCGGCCTCGCTTTTCGCCGGCGGTATGGAACGATCCCTGGTCCGCCTGTTAAAACATACTCCGGAGAGCATGGCTCATGACGTATGTATCCTGAAGGATGGCGACGAATCATTGATAGACCAATGCCGGGGGCACGCCTCGACGCACATTCTGCACGGAAGCCGATGGGCCTGGCGCAAATTGCGCAGGATCAGCCGATCCACCTGCCCGAAGGTCGTACACGCCCGCGGCACCAGTGCCTGGGTGGACGCCGTTCTCGCCACTCGTGGGTTGGCGGACACGCGTCTGATTCTGAGTTTCCACGGCCGCACGCACATCGAACCTGTTTCCAGTCGGCGTCGATGGCTGAATCGTCTGGCGGCCAACCGGGCGGATGCGGTGGTGGCGGTTTCCGAAGATGCGGCCGACATGCTGCACCGTGAATGGTCCATAGACCGCGAGAAGGTATGCGTTATTCCCAACGGAATCGACCCGGTATATTATTACCCGGTGGAAAGTCATCAAGACAAGGAACAACTACGTCGCGAGTTGGGTTTGGATGAAGGGACCGTGCCGGTACTCTGCGTGGCCAACCTGCTGCCGATCAAAGGGCTCGACGTATTGCTGGCCGCGTGGCGAAAGGTATGCCTGGCCGACCGATCGGCAATCCTGCTGATTGTCGGAGAAGGTCCACTAGATAAGTCCTTGTGTATTCAGGCGGAGCAATTACGCTGCGCGTCCCGGGTGCGATTTCTGGGCCGACGTGAGGATGTACCCGCCCTGCTGCGGGCGGCGGAATTGTTCGTCTTGCCCAGCCGATACGAAGGCAGCAGTAATGCGCTTCTGGAGGCGATGGCCTGCGGTCTGCCGGTCATCGCCACCGACGTTGGCGGTAATCGAGAAGTCCTCGATCCAAACCGGACCGGGTGGCTGGTCCCTGCGGATGATGCAGGGCGTCTGGCCGAGATGATCTTGAACACCCTGCTCGCTTCCGCCGTTCGGCAACGGGTGGGGACGGCCGCCCGCGAGGAAATACTGCGTCGTTTCTCCTTGAAGCAATGGATCGAACGGTACCACAGGCTGTACCGCTCAGTGGCCGAACGAAAAGGCACAGTCGGCCACGGGATCATGGAGGAACTGGTATGTGCGGAATAGCGGGGCTGGTGCGATTTGCCGGTTTGCGGGCCGGCGAGCGAGAGGCCGGGGCGGCCATGGCCGCCTCTCTAGCGCATCGCGGCCCGGATGACAGTGGCGCGTACGGCGACGAGTGGGCCAGCCTGGGACACCGGCGACTTAGTATTATCGATCTTGCAAGCGGAACTCAGCCGCTCGGGAACGAGGACGGCTCGATATGGGTATGCTTCAACGGAGAGATATACAACTATCGCCAACTAACTGACCAGTTACGGCAACGCGGGCACCGCCTGCGAACCGAATGCGACACCGAGGTGATCGTCCACCTTTACGAGGATTTCGGCGAAGCATTTGTCGAGCACCTGAACGGCATGTTCGCGATTGCCTTGTGGGACAAGAATCAGCGTAAGTTGATCCTGGCCCGCGATCGGCTGGGTATCAAACCTTTATACTGGCACGATGACGGGCGCAGAGTGCTTTTCGGATCGGAGCTCAAGGCGTTGTCGGCCTTCGGTGATTGGGACCAGCATATCGACCCCTGTGCAGTGCAGGATTACTTAACCTTCGGGCATGTGCCCGCACCCCGGACAATCTATCGTTCAGTGCGTAAACTTGAACCAGGCACCATGGCCGTCTGTCGGGCATCGGGAACCATGATCCGACGATATTGGGATATCCCATTTCGCGACGATACCCAGGTGCATACCGAATCGGCCTGGATCGAAGAGTTTGCCGCCGAATTGAAGAATGCCGTCGGATTGCAGATGATCTCCGATGTCCCGTTAGGCGCGTTTTTGAGCAGCGGGGTGGATTCGTCCACGATCGTGGCGGCGATGTGTCGGCAGGCATCGGGCCGGGTACTGACCCAGACGGCCGGCTTTCGAGAAGATACTCACGACGAGCGAGCCGCTGCTCGTAACTTCGCCGAGCGACTCGATTGCGAACACTGCGAGTTTATCGTCGCTCCCGACACCATCCTGGCGGCCGAGCATCTGGCCTATTACTTCGACGAACCTTTCGCCGATTCGTCGTCGATTCCTACTTATTATCTATCCCAAGCGGCCCGCGAGCGGGTTACGGTCGCTCTGTCCGGTGACGGGGGCGATGAAATGCTGGCCGGTTACCGCCGCTATCGTTTCGATCTTGCCGAAGGAATATGGCGTTCTCGTATACCGAGCGTACTGCGGCGTGCGCTTGGTATGGCCGGAGAGCTGTATCCGAAGGCCGATTGGTTGCCCCGCCCGTTACGCGCCAAACGCACATTGCAAAACTTAGCCTGCGACGATGCGACCGCACATCTACGCAGTGTATCGCTGGCCGCCGGCGAATTGCCTGAAATGCTCCTGCGGCCGGAATTGCTGGAGGAAACCTGGGGGTATGACAGCTTTCTACGGGGCAGGGAGCTTTTCGCTCGTTGTCCATCACGAGCCCCGCTCAACCGCCTTTTGTATATGGACATGAAAACCCTCCTGCCGGACGACATGCTGACTAAGGTTGATCGGGCCAGCATGGCCGTCGGTTTGGAGGTGCGTGTACCCCTGCTCGATCATCGACTCGTGGAACTGGCCGCCCGCATGCCGACGGCCATGAAGCTTAACGGGACAACAGGCAAATACGTCCTACGGCGGACACTGGCCGGCTGGGTCGGTGACGGCATCGCACAGCGGCCTAAGAAAGGCTTTGACGTGCCCCTGGACGAATGGTTTCAAGGACCGTTACGCGGCTGGGCAAGGGATTTGCTTACCGCCCGAGACACGCAATGCGGGGAATGGATCGACCCGGCCGTGATCCGGCGAACACTCGATATTCATAACAGCGGGTTGCGACGTTACGGAGCGGTACTCTGGACGCTTTGTACATTGGAATTGTGGGCTCTGCGACACCACCGGAATGCCGAACACGGGAAGGTGGCCAAAACCGGACCCGCGATGCAGGTAGCAGTTCGATGAACATACTGACCACCACCATGTGTTATCCGACGCCGGACCATCCGGACCGGGGCATCTTCGTGCAACGCCGGGCGGCGGCCTTGCCCGTCCAGGACATAACCGACGAGCCCTACGCGGACCCGATCCATCTGCGCGTGGTCGCGCCGCAGCCATGGTGTCCGGGTCTCAGGCATAACACCAACCCGGCCGCCCAGAACCATCCGTTGCCCACCGATTACCCGCGTATGTTCAGCATACCGGTACTGGGCTGGGCCACCGACGGGTTGGCCTACGGGTGGGCCTTGCGGCGCTACATCGAAGGAATGCCCGAGCCGATCGACCTGATTGACGCCCATTTCGAGTATCCCGATGGCGTGGGCGCCTGGCTGGCCGCCCGACGGTTGGGGTTGCCCGTGGTCGTGACCGTGCGAGGAAAGATCGTATCGCTCAGCAAGCGAACGATTCGTCGCCGGCAAATCGCGGCCATGCTCCGCGGCGTAGACGCAAGAATCTCCGTAAGCGAAAGCCTGATGAACTGGATTCACCGGGTAGCCGGGAGCGACCTGGAGGTCGATCTGATCCCCAACGGTATCGACTCTGATACCTTTCATCTTATGGATCGCGAACAGGCCCGCACGGCGTTGGGCTGGAACCCGGCAAACCGATATCTGCTTTCGGTTGGACACCTGCAATGGCTGAAAGGTTTTGATCGTCTGGTCGAGGCTTTGCCGGCCGTGCGCGCCGCACGCGGTAATGTGCGACTGGTATTGGCCGGCAGCTTGCGCGGAGAACGTCGGTTTTGTCGGCAGGTTAAGGCTATGATAGACCAATGCAACGCCCTTTCAATACGCGATACGGGCAATCCGTGCGTGGAATTTACCGGCCCGGTCACGGCCGATCAGCTAAACCTGATGTACAACGCGGCCGACGCAATGGTTTTAGCCTCGCGCAGCGAGGGATGCAGCAACGCGATCGCCGAAGCCCTGGCGGCCGGCACTCCGGTAGTGGCGACCGACGTGGGCGGCAATTACGAGCAGGTCTGCTCACGCGAGTTAGGCATTCTCGTCCCGGACGGCGATTCGTTTGCCTTGAGTCGAGCGATGGGGCAGGTTCTCGATCAGGCTTGGAACCGCCCGCTTATCTCGGCCCACGGGGTGGCTCGCGGCTGGCGACACGTGGCCGACGAGGTCCGGTCAGTGTTCAACCGAGTGCTCCAACATCGTAGGGCCTGGATCGCCAACGCGATCCTGGGTGCATCCTCGGCCATGAGCTACCGCTACGCATCTGAAAGGGAACAGACGCCAGCAGCTCGCACAGAGGTGGGGCCATGAATCGCTTGCTGGCCGGTCATCTGTTCTGGCCTCTCACCGAACGCCTGCGACGACGGGATACCATGCGCCGCCTCGGCCAACTGCGCCAAACAAAAAACGCCTCCGCCGCGGAACTCCACCGGTTGCGGCAAAGTAAACTGCAACGACTCGTACAACTGGCGGCCCAGCATTGTCCCTTTTACACCGCACGCTTTCTCCGATCCGGTTTCGATCCGTGCGATCCCCGTCTTGATGTCGAGGATCTGCACCGCCTGCCGATCCTTACCCGGGACGAGATCAGCGAACAACTCGAGGCAATGACCTGGCACGGCTGCCCGCGCGGCGGGCCGCAGCCATACAGTACGGGGGGCTCGGGCGGCAAGGCGTTGAAATTCTATTTCGACCGGTCGCGGGCGGCGGCGGACCAGGCTGCCCGCTGGCGGGCTCGCGGCTGGTGGGACGTGCGGCCGGGCGATCCGGAAATACTGCTCTGGGGCGCACCGATCGAATTGAAAGCCAACGATCGGCTGCGGCAATGGCGTGACGGCCTGCTCAATCAGCGAATTCTTAATGCTTTCGAGATGACCGAACAGACGATGGGCTCCTATGTACAAACGATCCGCGAGCAGCGGCCGATGTGCCTGTACGGCTACGCGAGCAGCCTGGCCTTGCTGGCCCGGTACGCTCTGGACAACGGGATTCCAGCCGGCGGCCTGGGTTCGGCCCGATTGCGGGCGGTGTTCGTCACCGGCGAGGTGCTGTTGGATACGGATCGGACCGTAATCGAGCAGGCGTTCGGCGTGCCGGCGGCCATCGAATACGGCTGCCGCGACGGCGGGCTGCTGGCCCACGCCTGTCCGGCCGGCACGCTCCATGTGCCCGAGGAAAACGTGATCGTCGAGTTGCTCGATGAAGGCGATCGCCCGGTCGGCCCGGGTGGGATCGGGTATGTCACGGTCACGCACCTCGAAGCGTTCGCCATGCCGATCATCCGTTATCGCTTGGGCGACCTGGCCCGGGCCGCGGACCAATCGCGGCATTGTTCCTGCGGCTCGACCCTGGCGAGTATCGCGGAAGTCCGCGGCCGTCTGACCGACCATATCGTTCGCCGCGAGGGTAAGCACCTTCGTCGCATGCACGCCCTGTCGCTGATCTACGTACTGCGCGAAGCCGAAGGCCTGCGCCAGTTCCGTATCGTTCAACCGGACCTCGACCGGTTGGACATCGAAGTGGTCACCGACGACCGCTACGGCCCGCAAACCGAGCAGGACATCCGCGACGGCCTGCGCCGCCGCATGGGCGAACAGGTGGACATCCGTATCCACCGTCTCGATCGCATCGAACCGACCGCCTCCGGCAAACACGCCTGCGTCATATCGCATGTGCAATAGCACCCCCCCATTATGGACGTAAGTTAGCCCCCATTACCCACCGTATGCCCTTGTGCGATAGGCACATACGGCATATTTCCGCGTGTTTGGCTTCGTTTGGCGCTTTTTTGTTTTTTACCATGGTCGCCGACGCTCCATCCGCCGTCGGCCGAAGCCTATGGCGGAGGACGAAGCTATGGCGACGGAGCGAGACACCGAGGTCACGGAGATACCAGAGACTGTGCGATTCTGAAATTAGATAAGTTGGCATACAAGCAGACGGCATGTAAGAATTCCCGTGGCCGTACCACACAGCCCTTCCAATAAGAACACGCGGGGGTGGGCCGGGGGGAGCAGGATTCGCGGAACGGGCGGCAACGATTCCGCTGCGCCAGCCGAAGGTGTATTTCCGCTGATGTTTAAGACGGTGCGGCCTCCGCGCTGCGGATGTATGGGTACAAGTCCTTGGCCTCGTACCACTTCTTGGTCTTCTGGTTCATTCCGCTGGCCGAGGCGAAGCAGGCGACGTGCAACAGCTTGTCGAAGCTCTGGAACACGTGCCACAGGACCGAGAAGCAGCCCTCGTGCTCGGAATCCAGCGCCAGGCAGAGGTCGTCCAGCGAGGTTTCAGCGGCCTTGTCCTTCTGGAGGTTCTCTATATAGTGCCATTCCTCCGGTCGCACTTCCTTGATGAACGCCAACAGTCGGCCGGGAAGATCGCCCGATCCAGGGCGAAACTCTCGCGATTGCCTGTCTTGTAGCCCTTGCTGACTTCCGTCAGATGGTATTCAATGGCGGTTTCGAAGGCATATTCGGTATGCTGGCCCGGCATCAGGCGACCTCCATCGCGAGTCGTATCGCGAGCTTGTCGGGAGCTGTCGCGATTCGGTGTCACGCCCACCCGTCACAGCTTGTCATAGCTCGTTGTCGCAGCTTGTCACAGTAACTCATGGTCTGGCCCTTTTCCCGAGGGTGTATCGCTTGGTCGGGTCGGTCGGGCTGGTCCCGCTTTCGTCCAGTAAGCCCTTGACAAGCATGGCTTTAAGGTCGCGTTGGAGCGAGCGGCGATTTACGCCGGGGCAGAGGGCCTCGAAGTCGTGGATTGTCAGGCCACCATGCTCCATCACGTGCCCCAGTGCCTTGACCTGGCGTTCGCTCAATTCATGTTGCCGCGCAATCAGGTCGGCCGTCATCGCCTTCTTGCCGCGCTCAGATACCTCCCCAAGCTGCGTGGCCAGTCCCTGGACGAAGAATTCCAGCCACGCGGTCAGGTCCATCCCGCCATCGCGCACGCCCTGAATGGCTGCGTAGAATGCTGCGCGGTCGCGGTCGTAGTACTCGCT
>JAAYCU010000158.1 GCA_012729595.1 Phycisphaerales bacterium | reverse complement strand
GGCATTCTCCTCCATCATATGCAGCCCATGCTGGGGCCGACCCAATTCAAGAAGCTGGCCACCTACGCGCAGCCGCATCCCGCTGTCGGCGCACTGGAACTGCAGGACCACAACGACCGCGTTCGCTTCCGCAATATCTGGTGCCGCCCACTGCACCTGTGAGGACGTTGGTATAGTTGGTTTTTGCGAGGGGGAGGAAAATACCCTTCGCTTCGCTCGGGCCGCCGCTGCGCGGCTATCCGACTATCCCTGCGCCTGCGGCGCAGGTCTGCGGCCCATTGCTCCTTTCCTCCCCCTCGCGCTCCCCCACCTATCCATTTTCGGCTCAGCGCATTGCGGCTGTCGCGAAGCGACAGCCGCAATGCGCTGAGCGTCAACAGACGATAGTATGTGCGGAACTTTTCAACGTTGTTTTTCGAAAGGCATACCAAATATGTGGTCAAAAGAACGCCGGGCGAAGGTTGTCTTGACAGGCAAAAGTCGTTTCGGGACTTCTCGGATGATCTCTACCAATGGGTGACCGATTACCTGGTGAATGGGCAAGAATTTCAATTGTATTTGAATAAACCGTTGACTAAGCTATAATTTCAAACGTAGTTGAATGTCCTGTCAGTGCGAGGCTGTGTCGATGTCATTAGTGAAGGGTGATGCGGTATGATCATTAGAGAGCATTACCTGGAAAAAATCCGACCATTTCTTGGAAAGCCGGTGGTAAAAGCGATCACCGGCATGCGTCGCGTGGGGAAGAGCGTCTTTGTCCGGCAGATCATGGAGCTGTTGAGCACCGAGGGTGTAGCCCCGGATGCCATTGTCTACGTGGATATGGAATCGTTGGAGTATGATTTCATACGTGATTACCGCGCCTTGAATGACCATGTCATTGCACGCTCCGCCCATGTTTCCGGCAAGATTCATGTTTTGATCGACGAGGTCCAGGACATCAGTGAATGGGAGCGGGCGGTAGCGTCCTGGTCTGGTCAGCCAGATCGCTATGACGTGACTATAACGGGGTCGAATTCGACCCTGTTTTCCGGTGAACTTGCCTCGAAACTGACCGGTCGCTACGTTGAAATAGTGCTCTATCCCCTTTCTCTGCGTGAATTCAGGGATTTTTATCCGGAAGTATCGACGCCGGAGCAGCTTTTTCAGCTCTACCTTCGTTATGGCGGCATGCCGGGCTTGCGGATACTGGATACGCTGAGTGACGACACGGCTTTGTTGTTCTTGAACGGCATCCATGATTCGATTGTCCTAAAGGACATTGTGCGGCGGCAGAACATTCGCAACGCGGCCTTGCTGGATGCGATCTGCAACTTTGCCTATGACAACATTGCGAATCCCCTGACGGCGTCGCGTGTCAGCGCCTATTTGAAAAGTCAGCAGCTTAAGACCAACGTGCAATCGGTCATCAATTACCTGCGTGCGTTGGAAGACGCGCAGTTGTTCAGCAAAGTGCCCCGCTACGATATCAAGGGTAAGAAGTACCTTGAGATCAACAACAAGTTTTATGCGAGCGACGTGGGCCTGCGGCATGCGCGGGTGGGATTTCGGGCTGGGGACATCGCCCAACTGATCGAAAATCTCGTTTATACAGAATTGTGCCGTCGCCATGACAGGGTGTGCAGCGGCGAGATTGACCGTTATGAGGTCGACTTCGTTGCCATAAAATCGTCTGAGCCCCATTATTATCAGGTGACCACAGCCATGGATGATCCGGTGACGCGGGCACGGGAAACCCGTTCATTGCTGGCCATCCCCGACAATTATCCCAAGACGGTGATATCGCTCGCGCCGGTATATGGTGACCGTGTTCAGGGCATAGAGGTTGTTTCGCTATTGGATTTTCTTCTCAATCCCGCGGTTGATCAAGAAAGCGATAGGTATTGAAAATAGGGTGAAGGTCCGAGTGCTTACGCTCGATTCCATGCCAGGTCGTGGGTGCACGGCGTCATGGCGAGTTGGGCGTGGCGTGGCCAGGATTTGCGAGCGTGTGATGCAATACAATGGTTGTCAGGTCGCTATGTTGTGTATTGGGTGCTCGTTCTTGCAACGCACCGCCAGGCCGTCGTTAAGGACATGCCGGGTTGCGCGGGCGGGGCAGGGACAACAAAACAAAGGTGGTTGATGATGCTGAGCAAAGGCCGTTTC
>JAAYCU010000157.1 GCA_012729595.1 Phycisphaerales bacterium | reverse complement strand
TGGGTCGAACATCGTCCTTGACAAGCAATGTTCCCCTCGGGAGGCCCACTATATCAAACAACCGCAAGCTGTAAATGCTTGTATTATAGGACGTTACGTGGGCGCGCTTGGCGAGTTACGCCCAAATTATTTTGACCCACGGGCACATCGACCATATTTTCGGCGTGGACGCAGTCCGTGCGGCTCATCCGCGGGCCGGTATATTTCTGGCTAATCCGGATCAGCCCATGCTTCAGAGCGCTGAGCTAAACATGTCTGCTCCTTTCGGGATGCCCCTGACTATTGAAGCACAGGCCGACGGCGACCTCGTGCCGGATACCGAGCTTACCCTCGGCGATTTGACGTGGCGGGTTATAGATACGTCAGGACATTCTCCAGGGGGTAGATCCCTCCATTGCCCCACGGAAAAGGTGGTTTTTGTGGGCGATGCCCTGTTTGCCGGCAGTGTGGGACGATGTGATATTCCCGGTTCCGATTACCAGCGGCTGATTTCCAATCTGCACAAGAATATTTTATCCCTTCCTCCGGAGACCAGGGTGTACAGCGGGCATGGGCCGAAAACTACCGTGGCAAATCAACGCAAGTCGAACCCTTTTCTATCCGACGCATAACATATGCCCGCGAATTGATCTAGCGGATATTTCGCGGAGGTCCGCCCAGGGGCGGGCCGGATGAACCTGTCAAACTAAGTGGAATTTCGCACGTTCACGGGCATAGAATCGAGTGAAGGCATCACGTGGTTGATCGTGATCGCCCGATGGCGTAACGATCGAAGACCTACCCATTGGTTGTCCCTTTGACGAGTGATGCGGCGCTCGACAATGTGTACGCGATGAACACGACACATCGGGTGCGGAGGGGATTCGCTATCCGGAGGGAAGAAAGAGTCAGCCGGAGACCGGCCATGACTATGGAGGCAAAGGTCAAAACGCGTTGCCCGATTTGTGCGGCCAAATACCGCGTCCCGCGAAAGGCCGTGGGGCATCGTGCAAAATGCTTGCAATGCAAGGCCACTTTCCGGGTCGGTCAAGTTGAATCACCCCGCCTGCGTCCTCCCACCGAGGAAGATATTCTCGCATGGCTCAGCGAAGGTCGCGACGACGATTTCTTCGATTACGAGGATAATCCTGCTGCTCATCGGCGCAGCCCGCAGACACGGCCGTCTGTTGATTCGCAGGTGACCTCCGTGCCGCCCCAACCATCTCATCCTAAGCCCTCTGGGTTGCCCCAATCAGATCGACGATCGTGTGTCGAAACCGAACAAGACGCGCAAACCCTGCAATTCAGAAAAACCGGTTGACCTTCGCTCACGAACCGAATCCTCGCTACTGAGTACGCAGATCGACTATTCTCAATGTTGCTCTGCCTGAACGGCTGGCACGCATAATCCTTACATTTGTCTAACATCTGGGTGGGTTGGAATGCGATTTCGTGCACAGATCGGATTGCCCTGCGGCATGCCTTCCGAGCAATCTTTTTATTGACAGTCCGCTTGTTAGTGTTTACTATTTTGCGATAGAAGGCTGGAGAATGACCAGATTGCGGTTATTGAGTATAAATGGAGATGCTTGAGGTCAGCGATTCATTGATAAGACCGAGGGATCTGGCAGGCAAGTATATTATTCCCCTCTCCGCATCTCTCTGGCTCTACCAATAGGATCTATTCATTCCAGGCTCTGTGCTCGGTATGGAGCGATTTTGATATGAGCATGCACATTGGCATTGATGTTGGTGTGATTGGCTTGAAGGCGGCGTTGCTGGCGGACAAAGGCACGGTTCAGGCTGGCCAAATTGGCGGCCAGGCCCTGCGACGACTCCAGGATTCCCCGGATGGCCGATACGAAATATGGGTCGCGGAATATCGCCGAACCCGCGGCCGTCCCATGCAAACCTTGAGTCAGTGGATCAGCCAACTGCTTGATGTGATCGGCCGCGATCAAATCGGTGGAATCACCGTTACCGGTTCGGGTGGCGATCTGGCGGCCAAGGCTTTGCGAATACCTCGTTGTAACGAGTTTCAGGCCATCACCAGGGCAATCGATCTTTTACATCCACAGGTCCGCACCGTCTTCGAAATCGGTGGCGAAACCAGTAAATTCCTGCGTCTGGAGCCAGACCCTGGGAGCGGTATGCTGGGGATCATGGACTACAGCACCAACGGCGACTGTGCGGCCGGGACCGGTGCGTTCCTGGATCAGCAGGCTTCGCGGTTGAAGTATGCGGTCGAGGATATCGGCCGTGTTGTTTCGGAGGCCGAGCGGTCTGCCCAGATCGCCGGGCGGTGCAGCGTTTTCGCCAAGAGCGACATGATCCATTCCCAACAGAAGGGGTTTTCGCCTCCAGAAGTGTTGCGCGGATTGTGTAACGCGGTGGCGACCAACTATCGTTCGGCGGTGGTCAAGGGACGCGAACCTAAGGCTCCTATCGCTTTGCTGGGGGGGGTATCGGCCAATTCGGCGGTCGTACGAGCCTTGACCGAAGTGTTTGAGCTGGCGGATGGCGAGATGGTGGTCCCACCGGCGGCCGAATCCCTGGCGGCCGTGGGCGCTGCCATCATTGCCGCGGAAATTCCGCTAAAGGATCGACCCGCCCCGACGGACTGGCTCAACCGTTTGGCCGCCGACGGCCAGGAAAAATCCGACGCACTCGCCCGGTCCCGCCCGCTTAATCTGGACCGCGTGGTTCTGCTCCGCGATCGGGTGAAACCATACCAACTGCCCTCAAACGGTGAAAAAATCGACGCCTACCTCGGGCTGGATATCGGCTCGGTGGGCACCAAGCTGGTGGTAATAGATGAACATGGCGACGTGATCCATGACATCTTCACCCGTACCGAGGGCCGGCCGATTCAGGTCGTCACCCGCATCATGGGCGAGCTGGAACAGGCAATCGGAAAGCATATCCGAGTTTGTGGCGTCGGCAGCACCGGGAGCGGACGCGAACTTATCGGCGAACTGGTCGGGGCGGATAGCATTAACGATGAAATCACCGCTCATAAGATGGGGGCCACGTTCGTGGGAGACCGGTTGCTGGGCAAGCGGCCGGATACGATCTTTGAGATAGGCGGACAGGACAGTAAATATATCAGCCTCCAGCAGGAAGGCGGCGATTCGAAGGAAACCATTGTCGTCGATTTCACCATGAACGAAGCCTGCGCCGCCGGTACCGGCAGCTTTTTAGAGGAGCGGGCCGAGGAGCTGGGCGTGGCCATAAAGGGCGAATTCTCCGAACTGGCCCTCAGTTCGACAGCCCCCATCAAGCTCGGCGAGCGTTGCACGGTGTTCATGGAGCGGGACGTGAACACGGCCATGCAGCGGGGGGCGAAACGCGAGGACGTAATCGCCGGCTTGGCCTATAGCGTGGTCTACAACTACATCAATCGCGTGGTTCGCGGAAGGCTGATCGGCGACTGCGTCTTTTTCCAGGGCGGGACGGCCTACAACGACGCCGTGGCCGCCGCTTTCAGCGCAGTGACCGGCAAGGAAATCATCGTACCGCCACACAACGCGGTGCTTGGGGCCATCGGGGCCGCTCTGCTGGCCAAGGAGAAAATGCAGGCGACGGCGGGCCAGACCCGCTTTCGCGGCTTTGATATCAGCAGGGTGGATTACGCGATTCGAGAATTCACCTGTCGCGGATGCGGCAATCTCTGCTCGGTGCAGGAATTCAAGGTCGAGGGCGAAAAAACCTATTGGGGTGACAAGTGCTCGGACCGTTACCGTAAACAGGCCAAGACCGAACGCAAGCCGGTCATTCCCGACCTGGTCGCGTTACGCTACAAACTGCTGCATGAGCCGAAAGACGAGCCGCTCAACGAGGATGCGCCCCGCAGCATCGGCATTCCCCTGGCCATGTATACACATGATCTATTGCCGCTCTGGCGGCGGTTCTTCCGAGAGTGCGGTTTTAAGGTAATAGTCTCCGATGAGACCAACCGAAAAACCGTGCATCTCGGGCTGGATTCCGTGGTGGCCGAGCCGTGTTTCCCGATCATCGTGGCCCACGGGCATGCGGCCGATCTGGTCGAGAAAAACGTCGATTACATCTGGCTGCCGAACATTCTGTCGGCCCCGACACGCTTCATGGATAACGAAAGCCAGGTTTGTCCGTGGGGCCAAACCCTGCCCTTCGTACTCCGGCAGGCCCCGGCTTTCCGCGAATGGAACGGTCGGATTATTTGCCCGACCGTCCGCCTGCGCGAGGGCCCCGAAGCGTTACGCCAGGTGCTGATCGAAACCGCCGGTACCTTGGGCGTGGACCGGGCAACGGCTACTCGGGCGTTTGATCTTGCCTGGAACAGCTATAACCATTACCGCCGCGAATACCAGAAAGCCGGGCGTGAGGCCCTGGATATTCTCGAAAAAAGCGGTGAGAGCGGGATGGTACTGGTCGGCCGGCCCTACAACGTGCATGACGGAGGGGTAAGCCTGTCCGTGGCCCGCAAGCTGCGCGAACT
Source organism: Phycisphaerales bacterium (assembly GCA_012729595.1). Classification (GTDB taxonomy): domain Bacteria; phylum Planctomycetota; class Phycisphaerae; order UBA1845; family PWPN01; genus JAAYCU01. Next base: position 5,367 of record JAAYCU010000157.1, on the reverse strand, counting down.
CTACGGCGTAAACGTGTTGCCCATTGATGCCTTGCCCGTAGACGACGTGGACATCCGCGATGTCAATGACAATATGTTCTGGGAATACGGACGGAAGATCCTGGCCGCCGCCCGGATTGTCGGCCGCTATCCCCACCTGCACATTATCTATATCACGAACTTCAAGTGCGGCCCGGACTCCTTCGTCAAGGGCTTCATCCGACCGGCCTCTGGCAAGCCGTTCCTTACCCTGCAATTTGACGGCCATTCCAACGATGCCGGTATGATGACCCGCTGCGAAGCGTACCTGGACAGCAAAGGGATATTACGATGGTGGCGAACGTGCAAGAGCGAAAAAGCCTCGAAGGTCGAACCCTCTACTTCCCCCAGATGGCCTATGCCGGAGCCCGGCTTATTGCCGCCACGTTCCGATCGGCCGGTATCGACGCGACCGTAGCCCCGGATTCCGACGGCGAGACGCTCGAACTCGGCGGGTTGCATAGCGGTGGTGAGGAATGTCTGCCGCATAAGGTTACACTCGGCGATTTCCTCAAGGTCTGTCGTGCGCCGGGATTCGATCCGCAAAGAACGGCTTTTTTCATGGCCACCGCCCACGGCCCGTGTCGCTTCGGGCAATATGCTCCCTATCTGAGGCAGGTACTCGACGAATTGGGCTATTCCGACGTTCTCGTTTTTTCGCCAACCAGCGGAGATGGGTACGGTGAGATCACTGCCGGCCGGCCCGATTTGCTCATCAGCATGTGGCTGGCCATGGTCGCCGGCGATCTGGCCCAGAAATTCCTCTTCAAGACCCGTCCATACGAAACCCGGGAGGGCGATAGCGACGAGAACTTTACCAGGGCGGTGAAGGCTTTCGAGGACATTCTGGCTCGTCCCGATCTGTCGATTAAACAGCGTTGCAAGGAAATGGTGGCCGAGGTTGTGCGTATGCGCGACCGCTTTAGAGCGATTCCCGCCCGTTACGAGAAAGGACGGCCGCTGATCGGGCTGGTCGGCGAGATTTTCTGCCGGCTTAACACGTTCAGCAACGACGATATCGCCCGGCGTATTGAGCGGCTCGGTGGCGAGTGCTGGATCTCTGATATCGCCGAATGGGTCTGGTACGTCAACTGGTACGTGGCCGATAAGATAACCCGTAAAAAAGGCCGCTGGAACCTGGAATACCTCAAGCATCGCATCAAGGCCCATTGGCAACACCGATACGAAAAAGCTCTGCTCGACCCGGTGGTCGACGACTTGAAAGGCTACGAGGAACCGCACAACATCCGCGAGGTTTTGGATGCTTCCGAACCCTATCTACCCCCTCAGGGGTGCATCGGCGAAATGGTTCTCAGCGTGGGAAAGTCGATATACCTGCACGAGAAAGGCGCCGACGGAATCATCGACATCAGTCCGTTCACCTGCATGAACGGTATCATCTGCGAGGCCGTCTACCCTTCGGTTAGTCAGGCCTACGATAATCTGCCCATTCGAATATTCTACTTCGACGGAGTAAACACAAATATCGACCGTGACCTGGAAATTTTCCTCGACCTGGCCCGCGCCTACCAGAAAAGAAAGACGAAACCTCGGGTTTACCCTGCTTACTTCGAATAATCCGTAGGTGTCCCCCAAGATAACGGCCGGTCGATCGCGGAAGCGATCTTACAGTCCCACCTCGCGTTGAACGTTCTTGATGGCCTCGGCCGAGGCCTGCAGGGCTTGTAGTTCGGGCTCGGTCAGTTGCAGATTTAGTATGCGTTCTACTCCCGAGCGGTTAATGATGACCGGTACGGAAAGGCAGACGTCATGCAGGCCGTATTCCCCGTTCAGCAGGGTCGAGACGGTGAGCACGCTGTTTTCATTTCGCAGAATGGCCGTCGCGATATGGGTCATGGCCTGGCCGACGGCGTAATTGGTCGCCCCCTTGGCCTCGATGATGTGGTATGCGGAGTCGCGCACCTGTGCGGCGAGTTGTTCCTGTTCCAGAGGTGGGCAATGCCGCGGACAGGCTGGGCAGTATTTACCGATGGCCATACCGCCGATGGTCACTGCGCTCCAGGCTACCATCTCGCTGTCGCCGTGCTCTCCGAGTACGTAGCCGTGAATATTTCGGGCATCTACCCGGCAATGTCGGCTCAGCATGTACCGTAGGCGAGCGCTGTCCAGCACCGTGCCAGAGCCTATGACCTGATTCGTAGGCAGACCGGAATACTTGATGGCCGCATAAGTCAACACGTCAACCGGGTTGGTTACTATCAGAATAGTTGCCTTGCTGGTGTGTTCAACGACTTGCCGCACGATTGTTTTACAGATCCCGACATTGGTGCTGACCAGTTCCATGCGGGACTGGCCCGGTTTCTGGGCAGAACCCGCGCAGATGGCGACGAGGTCGGCATCCGCGCAATCTGGATAATCCCCGGCGGTAATCTCTACGGGTGGGGCGAACAATGCCCCGTGACTGAGATCAGAAGCTTCGGCTTCGGCCAGCTCGCGGTTCCGGTCGATAAGCACTATCTGACGGGCTGCCCCGCGTAATTGCATGGCGTAAGCAAACGTACTTCCTACCGCCCCAGCACCCACAATGACCACCTTTCCCGTGCATGATGAAGCCTGGGGTATGCTGGCCGCGTCTTGAGTCTGGATTTCGCCCATGACGTCTGATTGTAGATCGTAGAATAGGAGCGGTCCAATATGAGGGTTGCTTGCATGGCCACGGAGGCACGCCGTCGACAAAATATGTCTCACGGCCATCCTGGCGGTATGGATCGGCTTCCTGTGGAAACCATGTCACCAATGCGCATCAACGCTCTATCCGGCGCCATGCCGCACGATCGGTTATCTTCGGATCACCCAGGACAAGGGGGCGGGCCATTCGTGAGAAATCAAAAAAATATGCCTGCTGATTTATAAGTCCTTTACTAGCAGTTGCTTAATGGAGCCGATGGGAGTCGAACCCACGACCTCTTGCATGCCATGCAAGCGCTCTCCCAACTGAGCTACGGCCCCATGTCTTAATAATGGAATTTAAACCTGTTTGACGGTTATTGTCAATAGCGCCGAGGCACCGATCAAAGCCCCGTACATTATGTTATCTGCGGGGGGATAGCAGAGGATCCTAATGGCGGCTGAGCTGTTGGAGACGAAGTGAGGTGTAACTCGATCACGAATTGAAAGGCCCGTTCATGCCTGATGAAGAATCTCCTCCATGGCCGCGACCGGATCAGGACGGCCGAAAACGGCTTGGCCGGCTACGAGAGTGTCTGCTCCGGCGGCGATTACCGCTTGGGACGTTTTCGGGTCGATTCCGCCATCGACCTCCAGGCGTTGCCATGGTTCCAACAACTCGCGACATTCGGCAATTTTTGTGACTGATGATTCTATGAACCGTTGCCCACCGAAGCCCGGCCATACGCTCATGATCAGGACCAGATCGACTTCCGGAATAACCTCGGCTATGGCCGTCACCGGAGTGGATGGGTTGAGGGTAATACCCACCTGTACCCCCAGGTTGCGGATGTGTGCGATGACTCGCCGCGGCTCTTCTATTGCCTCGATGTGGAATGTCAGCAGATCGGCTCCGGCTTTGGCGAACGCTTCGGCATATTTCAGCGGGTCGCTGAGCATCAGGTGTGTATCGAAAAATAATTTGGAAACCGGCCGTATTTTTTCGATCACGGGTACGCCGAAACTAATATTCGGGACGAAATGCCCGTCCATGACATCGAGATGCAGAATTTCGGCGCCACCCGCCTCAACACGGGCGATATCTTCGGCCAGCCGCGAGAAGTCCGCCGCCAGCAATGACGGCGCAACCCGCAACCGTGGCTCAGCCAATCGCCAGTTTGATCGTTCGTTGCTCATGCCCCTTACTTTCGCATAGCAAGCCCGGAACGAGATATCTCCGGGCTTGCTATGCTATGGAAGAAACCAGATGCACAATCAGAGGCTATGCCTCGTCGAGTACCTCGACGGCCTTGAAAGGTTTGCCTTCCATAAATTCAAGGCTGGCTCCGCCGCCGGTGCTTACATGGGTCATTTTATCTTCCAGGCCCGCCTGACCGACCGCCGAAGCGCTGTCGCCGCCGCCGATGACGGTGATGGCTCCGCGTCCAGTGGCCTCGGCCAGGGATTGGGCGATCGCCATTGTGCCGACATCGAAAGGCTTGATCTCGAAAACGCCCATCGGACCGTTCCAAGCTACGGTTTGGGCCGCATCTATGATCTTTTTGTACTCCGCTACCGTCTTGGGACCAATATCCAGCCCTTGCAAGTCGTCGGGGATGTCACCTTCGAGTACCTGGGTCGCTGTTCCTTCTTTCAGATCCTTGGCCGCTACCACGTCAATCGGGAGTTTGAGCCGATCGCCGCCCAGCTTCATCAGCTGCTTGGCTTCCTCGACCTTGTCCGCCTCGACCAGGCTGTTGCCAACTTTTTTTCCGCTTGCCAGCATGAAGGTGTACTGCATCGCTCCACCGATCAGCACGGTATCGCACTTACCCAGGAGAGCCTCGATAACGCCAATTTTGTCAGACACCTTTTTCCCGCCCAGAATCGCCACAAACGGTCGCTTGGGCATGTTCAGGGCTTCGCCCAGGTATTTCAGCTCTTTTTCTACCAGGAACCCGACCACTCGCGGCTTACCGGCCATCATCTGCGGGACGGTCAGCATGCTCGCGTTATCTCGGTGGCAGGTGCCGAACGCGTCGTTGACATAAATATCGGCCAAGGCCGCCAACTGCTGGGCGAAGGATTGCTTGCTCTCCTTCAGGGCGGGGTCATCCTTGGCCTTTTTGTCCTTAATCTGTTCGGCCGCGTGGAAGCGAACGTTTTCCAGCAGGCAGCATTGTCCGTCCTGCATGTTGGCCACCATATTCTCCACTTCCGCTCCGACGCAATCAGGAGCCATCAGGACCGGCTGGCCGAGCAGTTCGCCGAGTCGTATGGCCGCCGGGGCCAGAGTCCAGGCCTTGTCCGCCTCGCGATCCTCACCTTTCGGGCGTCCGAGGTGGCTCATCAGAATCAGCCTTCCGCCATTTTTCAGGATGTGTTGAATGGTGGGCAGGGCTTTACGAATCCGGGCATCGTCGGTAATCGCTCCCGTTTCGTCTTGCGGCACGTTGAAATCCACCCGCATCAAAACCCGCTTTCCCTTTACATTCACTGCCGATATTGTTTTCTTGGCCATTAGATAATCCTCGCGTTAAACCCTTTTAACATGTAAACCACGTCCGACATTATGCGTCAAGATCGTCCATTAATCCAGAGAGCCGCGGTCATTAATCACAATAGCCCAATCTCCCGAGATGCGCAAAAAAACGACCCACGGATTCTAGCCCGTGGGTCGTGTCAACGCTTCGATTTACGGCCGTAAAGCCTATGGAATCA
>JAAYCU010000156.1 GCA_012729595.1 Phycisphaerales bacterium | reverse complement strand
TTCAGCTACGAATCAGCCGGGAGGGACTGGAGCCGGGCGTTTATCACGACAAGCTGGTGATCGATGGTGGTTCCGCTGGAAGTAAGGAGATCCCGATTCAGATGCAGGTGGCGGCGGTCCAGCAGGAAATACCGATTCAGCCCGGCGATGAGTGGCGTTATTTCAAGGGCCAGAAAGAACCTCCCAAGGCTTGGAATCAGCTCGATTTCGATGATTCCGATTGGTTGGCCGGCCCCTCTGGTATCGGATACAGCAACGACATTCAATATGCAACCACATTAAACGATATGCCTCATAATTATATATCATTCTATGCTCGACGTACCTTCCAAATAGTAGATCCGAGCTCGTATGCTAATCTGACCCTGGGTATGGTATATGATGACGGCTTCGTGGCGTATATCAACGGCGTGGAAGTCGTGCGCAGCCCGAGCATGGGCTCGCCGGCTGTTCCCTCGACCTTCAAGACCAAGGCGGCCAAGGCCCACGATGAGGGGCTGCCCGAAACCCTTTTCGCGATCCCCCTCGAAGGCGATTTGCTGAAAAGCGGCGACAATGTATTGGCCATCCAGGTCCACAATGATTACATCGGCAGCGGCGATTGCGGCATGGTGCCGCGGTTACTGGCCGGGCGAATGGTCGAAAAGCCCGCCAATCCATAAACCCAGACTCCCGCTTGATGATCGTCAATCGCCGTCAAATTCTCTCGCCGCACTCCGGGCAGCGGGGCTTGGTAATTCCTTTGAGTATATATAGGCATTTGCGACAGCGGGTCTCGCCATCAAAGGGGATCTCCGGGCCACAATAACGGGTCAACAATCCGTAAATGGACATGGAACACACCATCGAGGGGATAACGCCAAGGATAAACACGGTTGTTCTTTGGCCGATAATCCTCGTCAGCTTCATGACCACCGGAAAGACATCGTCAACAAATACCGCAAAAGGTGAGGCCAAGATACAGGTAACGACCATGGACAACGCCATCCTCCAGAACCAGTGCATGTCATGAACTCCCTGTTTGTTGTTGCGATTCCGAGACTTCCGCGCTTTCGATTCCGGGGATGCGTTGATCCACGTAAATGGCCTTGCCCCGCGGGGTCAGCGGAATGGAATCGTTGATCTGGATCGTGAAGGTCAGGCGACCGTCGAGCTTGCGGCCGAGGTTGTCATGGATGCGCCGCTGATCCGAATCATCAAACCCCGGCGCGGGCACCAGACGCAACACGGCCCGGCCCGGGGTATTCTGATAAAACTGAAACTGGCGGACCCGGGCGAAGGTGTCGTCGTGGACGTTAATAGCGGTCATCGAAATATAAGATCCATCCCGGGCAACCAGATTTCCGGAAGGCCATCGCCCCTCAAGATCGCGGATAATGACATGATTTCGCCCGCAGGCTTCGCAATGATCCCCGACGTAGGTGGCATAATCGCCGGTGCGGTAACGGATGAAAGGCATCACGGTATTGATAAAACCGGTTCCGACGATTTCGCCGCGTTGCCCCGGGGTGTTCACCGGTCGCCCTTCCTTATCCAGCAACTCAAAATATCCGTAGGTCGGCCAAACGTGGTAATCGGTAGAATATTCGCATTCGGCGGCCAGCACGAGTTTCTCCGTGTGGCCATAGCAGGAATAGTAGCGGCAACCAAACACTTCCTCGACCAGTTTCCGCTGATCAGGATACACATTTTCCGACTCGGCGATAATCCCCTGAATATTGGTCGGGGCCTTCATGCCGATGCGGTTTATGAATCGGGCCAACGTCGCCACCGACGACGGATAGACATGCAGGAAACATTCGCCGATCGAGGCGACATGCTTAAGGTAGCGGGCCATGTTCTCATCGGTCATATGATAATTACTGTAATAATGATGCCGGAGCAGCGGATCATACTCATGCCGCAAGCCCGCGCGATCGGGCTTGACCACCCGACCACGAAATACGGCCATGGGCATGCCGAGCCGATAACCGGCGCGCTCCCAGCTTGTCAGCAAATAGGCATACTCTATTGCGGAGCGACTCGCGTTGATATAAAAATATAATGGTACGCCGCTGGATCCACCGGTGGATATATAATCCACTCCCCGCGAGGAAGACGGAACCGCGCACATTTCATCAAGATTCTGGCGTAAAGTCTGTTTATCGATGGTAGGCAAAGCCGTCAGATCTTCGATTTGTTTCAGTTCGGCGGGATGAAACCCGATCTGATGAAATATGCGGCGATAATACGGGCATTTATCGTTGGCCAAACGACCGATTCGCTGTAACTGAGCCAACTGATAAGCTTGACATTGCTCAATATCCCACCACTGGGCCTGCTTGATAAAACGCAGATTCTCGCGGAATCGTCGGCCTAACATGACTGACGTTGGAATTCCCTCCAGGATCAGAGCCAATCCTGATTTTACGGCGGAAGGTGTTTTGTCCCAGAGGTATTTTCTAGACAATGCTCGTTTCATTGTTCTATTCTGGCAGTGATTACACAAAAGTGAGCAAGGTTATCATATGCTATGAAGAATTTCGTGCCAGCGGCATGTTGTGGCCTCGATGGAGAATGCAGTAGCCGATATTGTCGCATGTTGAGCAAACAATGCTCTAAGCGAAGGATCATCGAGCAGAAGAGAGAGCTTTTCGGCATATCCTTGGACTTGTCGCCGAGGTGTAAGAAATCCGTTGCCTCCGTTCACCACGACATCCGCGAGGTCACCGACATCAGAGGCGACAACCGGCGTACCTGCTGCCAAGGCCTCCATGACCGAAAGGGCGACGCCCTCTGAATCCGAGGTCAGAAGAAATGTTTTAGACCTGCTCAACCAGACAGGAACATCTTCTTGATGGCCAACAAACTCAAGTCGTCCATCCAACCCCTTCTCTCTTGTTTGCTTACAAAGATCCGACATCATCCTGCCATCGCCTATTATAGCCGCTCGTAGCTCAGGATGCCTCTGGGCTACATGAGCGATAACATTGATAAATACATCCGGCCGCTTAACTGGTGCTAAACGAAATACTCCAACGATATCATATGTTCGACTTT
>JAAYCU010000155.1 GCA_012729595.1 Phycisphaerales bacterium | reverse complement strand
GCGATGATGTCCGCTATCCTGGCGATTCATGATGATCACTATCCCCAAGCCCTTGCTCGACCGGCCGCTTGATACCGGATAACATGCGCGCAAAACGCAGAGAAGTTTCGGTGTAAGGGCCTAAGGGATGGCGTCTGCATGAGAGAGGAGATGTCCCGTGGAACGTCATTATATTTCTACAAAGGATAACGCATGGACCGGCCGGTATGCTCATCAGGCGACGGAAGCGTCGGCCAGCAATTCGCGGATCGTCCGGCCCAGTACGGGGTGTACGATATCGGCACCCAACTCAGCCAGCGGGGCCAAGACAAACAAGCGATCATGCATCCGTGGATGAGGTACGATAAGGTTATCCTCGCGTATGATCAGATCATCAAAAAGCAAGAGGTCCAGATCGATAGCTCGCGGCCCCCAGCGTTCGCCCCGTACTCGGCCCAGGGCATTTTCGATGCTTTGGAGCATCTGGAAGCAAGCCTTATGGTCTAACGTAGTCTCAACCTGAGCGGCGGCATTGAGAAAGCGTCCCTGACCTGGCGGGCCACCTACCGGTTCGGTGTCATGCAGACTGGATAGACGAACTTCGCACACCCCCGGATGGCGGCATAGGGAATCGACGGCGGCGTGAATCAGACCTCGCCGGTCCCCTTGGTTCGAACCCAATCCGATCCAAGCGATATGCATCATGGACTACCTTATTTTCGGACGCCGTAAATGTTTATCGGGCCATGGTTTCCAAAACAATCCGCAAGCAGCCCGCGGCCAATGCCGATCTTGATTTTAACAAGTTGGAGTAGACACGCAAAAGGCATATAATGTAAGAAACTAACCCCAAAACATGAAATAATCACGGGGGGAATGACATGGTCCGTCGAACGCTATTAACTATGCTGATTTGTGGCTTGGCTTCCGGTCAACGTTGTGTACCGGGAAACGATGACGATTGGACGCCGGGCGATCCCGATCCAAGGGTGACGATCCAGACCAGCAAGGGCGATATCGAGATCGAGCTGTTTGCCCGCCAAGCCCCGCAATCCGTCGAGAATTTCCAAACTTATATCAATGATGGTTATTATAATGACACCATCATATATTCGGTGACGGCCGACTCCTCGATTCAGGCCGGGCGTTTCAGGACCGATTATCGTGGCAAGCCGAACCGCCCACTGAGCAACGAGTCAACGAATGGCTTGCGGAATATTCGAGGTCGGGTGGCCTTGTACGGCCCGGCCGGAGTAACGGAAGGTATTCCCGCGATCCACATCAATATCAGCGACAACAAGTATCTGGACTATGACCCCAATACCGGTCAGAAGCCCGACTATACGGTCATCGGGCGGATAGTCCGTGGCATGGAAATCGTCGCCGAAATCAGCCGTATGGAAACGGAAAACAAAGGCTCGGGGCTGGAACGTGCGCCAAAGGAAATGGTCGAAATTACCGGGGCCTGCGGGGAGCCTCCCTGTACCGGCCCGGTCGACCCGGACGAGGGTGATGATGTGACAGACGGTGATGACGAGCAGGACTTCATCACCACGGCCAGCGGCCTGAAATACAAGGATGTCATCATCGGCAACGGACCGGTTATCACTCCCGACGCGATGGTTGTCGCCTTTTATACCGGCCGACTAACCAATGAAAACGGGGCCATCTTCGACACCACCGAAGGGGGCGGCCAACCGAGGACTTTCCCGCTTAGCGGGGTTATTGCCGGTTGGCAGGAGGGCCTGGGGAATTACGACATGCGGGTCGGTGGTACCCGAATCCTTATCATCCCTCCGGAACTGGGTTACGGCGAATTCGGTTCCGGCGACCGAATCCCGCCGAACTCGATCCTCTGGTTCGAGGTGGAAGTGGTCGATCTGGACTAGCCGGCACCCACGAATCCAGGCAAGAGAAGTTTCCGCCGCTTGCGTCTTATGAGCTATGGCTCTGGCATCCCGCAAGCCCGCGCGGTATCCTCAACGGCCAACTATGGAACATGCACATACTCATAATTCGTGCCCCGGTTTCGTCGTGACAGAAACCGGTAAGTCCGGTGCGGACCATGGGTTTTAAAGGTATCTCACATACGATGTGGCCAATCAATCGGACGTTTCAATCCGCATGAGTTCTTACACTCGAAAATACACGCAGCTTTTCATCCGGGCGATGGTTCGTCCCGAGGGATATCTGGTTGCCACCTTCGCCGGGCTGATTCTGATCGGCGCCTGCCTGCTGGCCCTGCCGGCGGCCCATGCCAGTCCGGAACCGCATCCTTACGCCCACCGGCTGGTCAACGCCATGTTCACCTCGACCTCGGCGGTCTGCGTGACTGGGCTAACCGTGCTGGACACGGAACACGATTACAGCCGCTTCGGTCAACTCGTGATCCTGGTATTGATCCAGTGCGGGGGGCTGGGAATCATGACGTTCGCCTCCTTCGCCGCCCAGTTGCTCGGCCAGAAAATTTCCTTTCGTTCCCAAGCGGCGTTGCACGATGTCTTTTACCAGCAGACCGCCGCCGGGCAGTTCCGCAGACATCTTCGCTGGCTGGTTATCCTGACCCTCTCCATCGAGAGTGTCGGCGCAGTCCTTTTGTTCCGGGCCTTGCCGGCGGACTTCCCTCGGGACCAAGCCCTCTTTACCGCCGTCTTCCACGCCGTTTCCGCCTTCTGCAACGCCGGCTTCTCGACTTTCAGCGACAGTCTGGTCGGCATGAGCGGACAGGTTCCCTTCATGGCGGTCATCGTAATGCTGATCGTGCTCGGCGGACTGGGTTACAGCGTACTGTTTGAACTCCTTCGACGGGCCGGAGATCGGGTCACTCGCCGCCGGAATTTCGCCCCCTGGTCCCTGAATACCCGTATGGTCCTGACGACCAGCGGGCTGCTGATCGTCTGGGGCATGCTGTTTCTGTACCTGGCGGGCTTTCGCGGACAGACCACCGGCGTCGGTCCGCGCGTCGGCCACGCCTTCTTTCAGTCCGTGACCGCCCGGACCGCCGGCTTCAACACTCTCGATATCGCGGCGTTGCCGACCTGTGCATTACTCATGTTAATCGTCCTTATGTTTATCGGCGGCTCGCCCGGCTCGTGTGCGGGCGGGATCAAGACCACCTCGCTGGCCATCTGGGTCGCCCGTATGCGGGCACGCCTGCGACATCGCGAAGACGTGACCGTGGCCGGCCGGCGGATTCCGGTCGATCTGGTACGGCGGACGGGCTTGCTTATCGGCGTGGCCGTAGTTTTCAACCTGTTGGGTATTCTGGTCCTTTCCATCAGCGAGATGAACACGGCCACCGGGCACGCACCGCTGAGCGATATTCTTTTTGAACAGATTTCGGCCTTCGGGACGGTGGGACTGTCCACCGGTCTGACCCCGGTCTTGAGCCTGGCCGGCAAATGCTGGATCATTCTCAGTATGTTCGTCGGACGGCTCGGGCCGCTGACCGTGGCCTTTCTGGTTCTGGAACACAAGCCGGATACGGTCCGCCTTCCCGAGGAACGTCTGATGGTAGGCTGAGACAAAGGAACGACACCATGAAAAAACAAATCTGCGTAATCGGCCTGGGGCAATTCGGCAACTACCTGGCCCGAACCCTGGCCCAGTTGAATTGCGACGTGCTGGCGATCGACAACGACGAGACCGCCGTCGCCGCCATTCGCGACGAAGTGCAACAGGCCGTGATCACCGACGTGCGCAAACCGCAGTCTCTGGCGTCCGTGGTATCTTCCGATATCGATGAGGCCATCGTCTGCTTCAGCGAAAACATGGAGGCCAGTATTCTCTGCGTGCTGCACCTCAAGGCTATCGGGGTACGAAAAATCCGGGCCAAGGCCGCCGGCCGGGACCATGCCACCATTCTCAATGCCCTCGGGGCCGACGAGATCATTTTTCCCGAGCAGGAAACTGCCAAGCGCATGGCCCAGCGGATCGTGAATCCCGATCTGCTGGATTACCTGCCCCTTTCGGAGGAATACCGGGTGGTGGAGACCCAGATTCCGGAAATTTTCGTGAATCATACCCTGGCCGAACTCGACCTGCGCAAAAAGTATCGTATCCTGGTGATCGCCATCAAAACACCCGGCGATAACCGTATCACTTTCATGCCTACCGCGGACACGCCTTTGCGCCAGGCGGACACCCTGGTGGTCATGGGTAAGTGCACCGACATCGAAAAGCTCCAGGAAGCGAAGTGATCTGAACGGAAAGACCGCCCGCCAAACTCGTGCCCTCTTTTGTGCGCCGACCACCACAGGATCCTTACGAACCGATAGCATCGATGCCCGGCATGCACCGGAGCCGAAACCCATCATAACCTGAAGGATTTATTGGCCTTGTTGGTCCGTCCCGAGTCCGGTCCAGAGGGCGTTGGAAGCGCCGGGCCCGTCGGGGACAGTGATTTCGGGATTGCCCGGGTCGAGGGCGTAGCCGAGTTGCGGGAGGCGCATGGGCCGGGCGTGGCCATCGGCGAATAGTACATTTCCGCGGTGATTATGGCGCATCTCCACTGGTGAATGATTATAGGTGACACCTCCAGATTCGAATAATTTCCCAGGCCCGAAGCGATCGCAGCCATGCTCGGTGGCCAGACGGGGCGGGTCGAGCGTGTAGGAGTGCTGGCCGTGAGGAAAATCTCCTCCCCGGCTGTCGGCCATCAGCACCGTTCGCGCGGGGGCCTTGATGCAGGAGGTTTTCAGCGGCCAGCGCGAGTAAAGATTGCCCACGAGTGTCATGGAGTTGCCCAGATACTGCCAGTTATAGCCGTAAGCGCCATTGCGGAGGTCGCGTTCATGCTCCCCGCGAAGCGAGGGGCACATAAACAAGTCGTTGTCGGCGTCGAGGGCGGCGTTGAATTCGGCTTCGGTCGCGTACTTGCCAGGGTTGATGACCGGGCCGACCCCGTAATCCATGAACCAGTGCCAGCGGGGCATGTTCCGCCGCCAGGGCGAGTTTCTCAGACTGAGGGAGAAGGTCGCCATCCGCCGCTGGCCCAATCGTAGGTCCGCGTGAGCCTAACGGGCGGATACACATCGTACCGATGCACGTAGAATTCCACGGCGTGGGCCATGCGGTGCAGGTTGGCCAGGCAGACCACCGCCCGGGACTGCTCGCGGGCCTTTTGCAGGGAAGGCAGTAGTAGAGAAATGAGCAGGGCCATGATAGCTACGACCACGAGGACTTCGATCAAAGTAAAGCCCCGGACCGGCCGAATAGCCCGGTCGAATTTCCATGGACGATAGATCATGATCGAGCGATCTCCTTGTTTCAAGGCCTTATCGTACCAGCATGATACGCATTATATTACGAAAAGCATTGCCAACCAACTAATGGCGAGGCGCTTGCGTTCTTACGTTCGCCTTATTTTGCGGAGTGAATTCGAGCGGTCCGGAAATCCTTCCCCGCAGTGACCTGCATTCTTGATGATCCAGCGGCGAGTTCCAAAAAGTTTTTTT
>JAAYCU010000154.1 GCA_012729595.1 Phycisphaerales bacterium | reverse complement strand
GCGATGATGTCCGCTATCCTGGCGATTCATGATGATCACTATCCCCAAGCCCTTGCTCGACCGGCCGCTTGATACCGGATAACATGCGCGCAAAACGCAGAGAAGTTTCGGTGTAAGGGCCTAATCCAACTCCTCCAACATCCTAAGATGTTGCCGAGTCACCCTGCTATTGAGTACCTCTTCCCGGCCGACAGCAGATCGCCTTCCGGTCGGTCCGCCGCTGACGTATTTGCGGGCGGCCACCGTCCCAACGGCCAGGATCGCAGGCGACTCGATATCATGTTCCTTGGCCTGCACGTTGATTTGCCGCAATCGACCGGCAACTTCCCGCTCGCCGGCCTGTGTTCCACGTTCGATGATCACAGTCGGCGTATCAGGCGACCAGCCGTCGGCCAGAAGTCGATCCACTACCTTGCCCAACATGCCGATGGCCATGAGCACGATAACCGAGTCTGCCTTGGGATATTGATCGTTAAACGCCCCGCCGGCTAGTTGGGCACTGGTTATTACAACCGAACGACCGCGCTCTCGAGCAGTCACCGCGTAGCCGGCCCCCGATAGCACACCCAGCGCACTACTCACTCCGGGAATAATCTCGCACGGGACACCATGCTTGTGGAGGAATTCGATTTCCTCGGTGCCCCGCCCGAACACAAAAGGATCGCCATTCTTCACCCTGGCGACGGTCCGGCCCGAGACCGCCGCGGCCAGCATGCGATGATTGATATCCGATTGTCGGGCTGGACCCATACGACCTGCCCCGAGCCATTCGACTTGACTGTACTTGGAGTCCAGGCCTAGCTGTTCCGTAAAATCCCGACCCAGGATACGGTCGTAGATGACCAGATCCGCCCGGCGGATGGCCTGTAACCCGCGCACCGTTACCAGGTCCGCCGCCCCCGGCCCCGCGCCAATGATATATACTTTGCCACACGTGGCCTTGCACCTACCCGAACTAGTTACGTCGTCAATATGCGCGGCTGAGGACTCGACATCCGCGCTCAACCAACGGGCGATCCGGTCCCGGACCTCGGCAGAGCGCCGCGGCGAGCGCCCCTGGCTGTGTACGGCGATGGTCACATCGTCCCGGGTGTGCGTGGCCGTAAACAGGACGCGGGTTTGACGTTTCGCCGAAACCACACAGCAGGGGATACCGCGAGCCTCGGCATCCTCGCTGATCCGCAAATTAAGCGCGGCGTCATGCGTCGCGGCCACCACCAGCCGAACGCCCCGCAGCCTGGCCCGGTTATACTCGCCTTGCTTCCAGACTAATTTCTGTTCTTGGACCGCTTTCCGCAGTCCCGGTTCGATCCTTGGAGAACAGACCACGACTTTCGCGCCGTGCTCCATCAGGGTCATGGCCTTACGGGCCCCGATGCGCCCCCCTCCGACCACCAGACATCTCCATCCAGTCACGTCCAGGCCAAGCGTCAGGAACCGGCCGGGCCGCTTCGATATTTTTTTACGGGTTGTAGGGGAGATTCGAGAGGGCATATCAGTTCTCGCACGCGTTCAAGGCTCCAGAAACTCAAATTCACGCCAGTGGCAACACATGCAATCCGAGGACTGGCGTAAAACACGATAATGCAATCGTTGTAGTGTGTTCGACCATAGGTCAAACTTCAAGAGATACGGACTCGCCTCCGCCAGACGACCGGCCAGAATCTTAATCGCCTCCATGGCTTGAAAAGAGGCAATGGCGGCGACGGCCATGCCCCATACCCCCGCCTGCCGACAATCGGGATCGATACAGGGCGGCGGCGGTTCTTCCAGCAGGCAACGCAAGCACGGCGTTCGCCCCGGCAGTATGACCGCCATCTGGGCCTCGGCCCGAACCGCCCCGGCAAAGATCCACGGCCGCCCCGTTTTCACGCAGTAATCGTTGAGCAGGAAACGGGTGGTAAAGTTATCCGTCCCGTCCACGACCACCTCGACATCCCCGGCCAGGCCGTCCACGTTCGACCGGTCGAGACGTTCCTCGACGGACTCGACGACACAAGTCTCGTTGAAATCCCGCAGACGCCGTGCGGCCGCCTCGACTTTCGGGCGCCGGTCCGCAGCGTCACCCGCCCCATATAAGGCCTGCCGATGAATATTCGTCAGATCGACGCGGTCGGAATCGACCAGACGCAAAAATCCTACCCCTGCCCGGGCCAGAAGTTCGGCGACCCACGAGCCCAACCCCCCGACCCCGACGATCAATACCCTTCCGCGAGACAGGGCTTTCTGGCCGTCCAGGCCGAAAGGCCGAAAAGCTATCTGGCGGGCGAAACGGACATAATCTGGCGAGGTTACCGTCACGTTCTATAAACTCCCGGGTCGATACCATACCTGTACTCTTGATCGGGCCGTACGCAAACCGGCCCGTCGGTCAACACGCTTGCAACGCCCGGTCCAGATCCTCGAGAAGGTCCTCTGTATCCTCGATTCCCACGGACAGGCGAATGGTTTGGTCGGTGATGCCGGCCTGCTCGCGTTCCGCGGGGGTCAGCCCGGCGTGGCTCATTGTCGCCGGGTGACAGACCAGCGATTCCACACCGCCAAGGCTCTCGGCAAAGAGAAAGATCTTAAGCGTTTTGATGAAACGACTGACCTCGGTGGCCCCGCCTTTCAGCCGGAAGGATACGATTGCTCCGAACCCGTCCATCTGTCGCCGGGCCAGTTCGTGCTGGGGGTGGGAAGGCAGGCCGGGGTATAGTATTTCCTGGGCTTTCGGGTGGCCGGTGAGATATTCGGCGACGGCCTGAGCGTTGGCCGCGTGTTGCCGCATGCGCACGGCCAGGGTTTTCAGCCCGCGCAGGCTCAGCCAGCAATCCCACGGACCGGGCACGGCCCCGGCCGCGTTCTGATAAAAACGGATCCGCTCATGGAGCGATTCGTCACTGGTCAGGACCGCGCCGCCGATTACGTCGCTGTGCCCGCTGATGTATTTCGTCGTGCTGTGAACGATGACATCCACTCCCTGAGTCAACGGCCGCTGGAAGTAGGGCGACGCAAAAGTGTTGTCCGCGACCAGCTTTGCACCATGTTCGCGGGCAATCCCGGCCACCGCGCCCACATCAACCAGTTGCAGCAGGGGGTTGGCGGGGGTCTCGATCCATATCAATTGGGTATTCGGCCGCAGGGCCTCGGAGAACGCTTCCGGCCTGGTACCATCCACGTAGGTGAAATCGACGCCGCGCGGGCGGTACACGGCTTCGAAAAGCCGCGACGTGCCCCCGTAAATATGTCTGGCGGAAACGACGTGATCTCCCGGACGTAACAGCGAAAGCACTCCGTCGACGGCCGCCATCCCGGAACTGAAAGCCGTCCCGAACCGGGCCTCTTCCAGCGATGCGAGACACTCCTCAAACGCCGTCCGGGTAGGGTTAGCCGTCCGGCTGTATTCGAAACCGCGCGGCCGGCCGACGTCGTCGAAGACATAGTTAACCGCCTGGTAGACCGGAACGATAATCGAGCCGGTGGCGGAATCCGGCTCTTGTCCAACCCGAATGGCTTTCGTGGAAAACCGCATATAACCCCGCAATCAGAATGACAAACCAAGTCCTGTCAGACGGCCAGATCCTGGAACAATACCGAACTGAGATAGCGTTCTCCAAAACTGGGAATAATCACGACGATCACCTTGCCTTGGCTGTCCGGTCGAGCGGCTATTTTGCGGGCCGCGTGCAAGGCTGCTCCGCTGGAAATTCCCACGAACAAACCTTCTTCACGAGCGATCCGGCGGGCCGCGTCGATGGCTTCGTTCTGGCCGACGGTAACGACTTCATCGACGACCTTGAGATTCAACACCTTCGGAACGAACCCGGCCCCGATTCCCTGAATCTTGTGCGGTCCTGGTTTCGGCGGCTGACCGGCCAACGTCTGGGTCAGGACCGGACTTTCCGCCGGCTCGACCGCGACGGCCCGAAAAGTGGGCTTGCGGGCCTTGATGGCCTCGGCAACGCCGGTGATCGTTCCTCCGGTTCCTACTCCGCTGACCAGAATATCGCACTTGCCGTCCGTATCCGCCCAGATTTCCTCGGCGGTAGTACGGCGGTGAATTTGCGGGTTTGCCGGATTCTCGAATTGCTGAGGTATAAAGGCGTTCTGTTCCGCCTGGACGATGACCTGGGCCTGACGGATCGCCCCGCTCATACCTTCGGCAGCCGGTGTAAGCACCAGTTCCGCGCCAAGGGCTTTGAGTACCTTGCGACGTTCTAGGCTCATCGATTCCGGCATGGTTAACAGTAACCGATACCCGCGGGCCGCGCACACAAAGGCTAGGGCGATGCCCGTGTTTCCGCTCGTCGGCTCGACCAAGAGAGTTTTCTCGTTGATTTGACCCGCCCGCTCGGCGGCCTCCACCATCGCTAGCCCGATCCGGTCCTTCACCGAGGACAACGGATTCTGGCTTTCCATCTTGGCCAGGACGGTAACCTCGTTACCACAAAGACCTCGCAGCCGAACGAGGGGGGTACGACCTATTGTCCCGGGAATGTCGTTGTAAATGACGGCCATGATCCATCTCCAGTACATGTTCCGTGGATAATCCACGGCAGAACCCCTGGTGCGGCCTGCACCAGCATTACGATGCTTCACTATACGTGGAAAACAAATTAATGTCAACTAAATCAATGATAATAATGATAAATTACATAATACACTGTTATTAATGTACTTGCAACATTTTTACTCCTGGTTGCGAAATCTAATTGCTTGAAAATCCTCTTCATTACGCATAATCTATCTTAGACCAATGAGGTATTGGGAAATTGTGGGCTGGTATTTACGCTTGGTATCGGAATCTACCCTAGAGCGTCTCGGCCACACGAACCTGTTTGTTCCCGGTGGCTAATCCAAAACGAGTCCGCCGACTCAAGGAAGCGTGTGTTTTGAACTTGTCGCAAAAATGTCAGTATGCGGTTCGGGCAGTTCTCGAATTGTCGAAACGATATGGCCGGGGGGCGGTGTCGGCCGGAGAAATAGCGGCCAGCCAGGCGATACCCCAGCGTTTCCTGGAGATCATTCTTAACGAGTTGAAGCCGACCGGGCTGATTGATTCCCGCCGCGGCGTGCAGGGAGGCTATTACCTAACCTGTCCGCCAGATCAAATTACCGTAGGCCGGGTTATTCGCCTCGTCGAAGGCCCGCTGGATATCGTCCGCTGCGCCGCAGATCAGGAAAGCAGATGCTGCCCTCTCAAGGACCAGTGTTCACTCGTGGCTCTGTGGCACCAGGCCAGAGAAGCTCTGGAACAGGTTTACGATTCCACAACCTTCAAGGATCTGGCCGATCGCGAACGGGATTTAGAACGCCAAACGGCCCTCGACTACTGCATATAACCCATGCCTTGGTCTGCATTTCGAAGCACATTGATCGAAGTTCTCTGCCATCGCAGATGCAACCGACCATGCAGGATCAATAATGTAGGATCATTTAAAGCACGATGTAAAGGCAGAGGTTGTGGCGATGTGATACCCGAAGATTAAACCTATCCCATGACTCCGAACGAATGAGGGTGCTGGGACTCGAACCCAGGACCCACGGCTTAAAAGGCCGTTGCTCTACCGACTGAGCTACACCCCCATGCCCTGGGATGCCACCGGCGCCCAAGGCAATGGATAGACCGAGGTCTATTGTAGGGATATTTGAACGTCTGACAATCCCCGCAAACCGGAAACGAGGCGCTTGCGTTCTTACGTTCGCCTTATTTTGCGGAGTGAATTCGAGCGGTCCGGAAATCCTTCCCCGCAGTGACCTGCATTCTTGATGATCCAGCGGCGAGTTCCAAAAAGTTTTTTTGTTT
>JAAYCU010000153.1 GCA_012729595.1 Phycisphaerales bacterium | reverse complement strand
AGATCGGGCCACCGAGCTCATCGCGGTCGGGGGCGGATGAGGATGCTGCCGCGGCGGTGGTTCGCAAAAGCGTCGTCGCCGGCCAGCCGACGATTACCCTTCGGTTCCCCATCGCCGACCCGATGGAGCTGACGAAACTGCTCGCCGACAACGTCGGCATGGATTTTGTGGCGAATATGGGGAAGGTTATAAACCAGTTTATGGTGCAACATGAGGAACAATGTTAGCATGTCAATTCTCTTACATCATCAGCGCGACGCTAAAGCCCCGCATGGAAATGCGGGGACCTGACTGATATCGCGCAGCGAATCCTCGCCGTTTGCTGTTTTGGTTCGCGTCGTGATCATCGCACAAAACAAAACAAATACAACGGCGAGGTGTCGCTCCGCGACATGGATTTAGGTCCCCGCATTGCCATGCGGGGCTTCGGGCGTCGCGCTGGTCGCGATGCACGGATGTAACGCGAAACAAAATGGATAATTCGGGACGCGTGGCATCTATGCCCCCTTCCATATTCTCAACGACATACAAGGATTCGATCACTCCCCTTCTCTGGGGGCGAGGTTAAGCAGCTCGCGGGCTTCGTCGACGCGGTCGGCCGGTGTGGCGACCCTAATGCCATTGGGGCTCAGGGCGAAGCCCATCACCATAAGTGTATTGTTGATATGTGCATCTACCACGTATGCCGGAATGCCGGCTGCGTTAAGGCTTGCCGCCATGACATCCGCCTCGCCGAGAGTCGATGCAATCGCGGCGACTTCATACCCTGTCTGATGTGGTTTCATTGCTTTCTCCTGCCAGTTTGGCCGACGCCGAACATGATAAACCCGCTTTGGAACACGGGCGGCAAAACAACGCCGGATCTTTACGCCAGGCCGCCGCCGGTCGGGCGATTTACACGCACACGATCTCTAACCCATTGCCATATAATACGTTACAGCGTCGCCAATTGTTGCTGTCCTGGCGGATGAGCACGAAAGATTTTTGCGAGAAATCCGGAAAAGGCTTTGACGCCGGTTTGTAAGGTCCGTATAAGTACCCGGACGATGTGAGTGAATCACGTCGAGTGCATCCCTGGTCGGGCAGAACCCGGCCCCGCTGCTGGCCCTGGCCGGAGTTTGCGGAAGGGCTGGTTCGCGAAGAGGCGGACCCGAATTAATAGAACCTTGCCTGGTGGTTGGCGTATCAAAACAGGCAGGTGAAAAGAAAAAAATGCAAAATTTCGGATTGTCGATTGACAGCCGATAATCGAGAGAGTTAAGATTGCTCTCTCACGTCTGAGAGCGAAGAGGCTCAGGACGAGCGGGTGAAAACCCGCAGAAACGAATTTGACAAGTAAACAGAGATGCCGTCACGAGGAAGCGGCCCGCCGGGTTCGGACGTCACGCCGAGCTCATAGGGCAGATCAATAAGCAGGTCCATCATCTTGCGACGATGGACCGGCTCGAAATCCTCGTGACAAGCCCTCAAAAGCAACAAGTAAGGATTTTGAGTTTAAGCTAAGTTCTTTTCCAGCAATGGATAAGAGACCAGGTCAGGCGACCCCAAAAACGCCTGACCAACAGAATCATGTTCTGCATTTGACCCGTCTTCGGACGGATACAAAAATCAAGTGAAGAGTTTGATCCTGGCTCAGAACGAACGCTGGCGGCGTGGTTAAGACATGCAAGTCGCACGAGAAAGCCTGGGTAACTGGGCAAGTAAAGTGGCGAAAGGGCGAGGAATACATGGGTAACGTACCTTTGGCACAGGGATAACTCGGGGAAACTCGAGATAATACCTGATGAGACCACAGCTCCATATGGAGCAGGGGTCAAAGGGTGGGGATCCTTCGGGACCTACCGGCCTTAGAGCGGCCCATGTCCTATCAGCTAGTTGGTGAGGTAACGGCCCACCAAGGCTACGACGGGTACCGGGACTGAGAGGTTGGCCCGGCGCATTGGCACTGAGACACTGGCCAGACTCCTACGGGAGGCTGCAGTAACGAATATTGGGCAATGGGCGCAAGCCTGACCCAGCGACGCCGCGTATGGGATGAAGTTCTTCGGAATGTAAACCATTGTCAGGGGTTACCAAGCAAAGGGAACTAATATTTCCCCAAGTTGAGGAGCCCCAGAGGAAGCCACGGCTAACTTCGTGCCAGCAGCCGCGGTAAGACGAAGGTGGCGAGCGT
>JAAYCU010000152.1 GCA_012729595.1 Phycisphaerales bacterium | reverse complement strand
GTAGTCGCCAACGCGGTGATTCTCGCACTCTTCGGCGGGCTGTCATCGTAGGCTCGATTCACGCTAGCCTACCTCAACCGCTGGGGCCAAGCATGTTACCTGTGGCTTACCGGACGATTACGATTCGGCGAAGCTATCGACATAGAATCATACACACGGATTATTTCTGGGCTGATCTTGCCCGTCGTCAGCGAGTGATCGTTAGGCCTTATCCGGATTCGCCAAAAGTCTATTCCTCGCGCCAGAATGCCGGAAGGGCCAGAACCAGAAAGGCGTACAATTCCAGCCGGCCCAAGGCCATCAGCAGGGTGAGCAGAATTTTGGTGGATGGATTAAGCCAGGCATAGTTCATGGCGGCTCCAACACGGTCCAGGCCCGGACCGATATTGTTGAGGTTGGCCGCCACGGCCGAAAAAGCGGTGGTGGCCGCGTCCCAACCATCGCTATCCAGTTTTTGCGGCGTTTCCAGATAAATAAACAACCCCGTCGCGACGATCACCACCATGCCGATCAGCACGAAGTATACGAGAATCGCGCTGCGCATCTGGGGATCGATTATCGCGTTTCCCACGCGCGGGGTCCGGACCACGTGGGGACGGAATACGGCCTCCAACTCGGCGTAGAGTACTTTGAACAGGATGACCCAGCGGATTACCTTGATGCCGCCTCCGGTCGAGCCCGCGCATCCGCCGATGAACATCAACAGAACCAGAATGGTCTGGGCGGGGAAAGACCATTGATCAAAGTCCGCCGTGCAGAAACCGGTCGTGGTCTGGATGGAGACCACGGTGAACAGGCC
The DNA here is from genome assembly GCA_012729595.1 of Phycisphaerales bacterium. Taxonomy (GTDB): domain Bacteria; phylum Planctomycetota; class Phycisphaerae; order UBA1845; family PWPN01; genus JAAYCU01. The sequence goes on along the minus strand of JAAYCU010000152.1, from coordinate 9,561 downwards.
GTGCCGTAGGGTGGGCCAGAAACCCTCGGCCCGCGCGCCGTCGGTCAGCACTACGGGGTTGCCCATGGTCAAGGCCGTGATCAATACGGTGGCCAGGACCATCACGCCGATGTAGGCCCGCAGTTCCGGATTGCGCAGGGCGTCACGCCAGCGGCCGGCCAACAGTGCGTCGTATAGGGCGAAATTAACCCCGGCCATGAACATGAACATGATGAGGATGCCGTCCACTTTCCAGGATCCGAAAGCAGCGATACTGGCGTTCTGGGTGCTGAAACCGCCGGTAGCCACGGTGGCAAAGGCGTGGGTAATCGAGTTGAACCATCCCATCCCCACCAAACGCAGGGCAAACACTTCGGCCAGGGTTATGCCAAGATAAAGCAGCCAGAGCACCTGGGCGGCCGCCCGGATGCGTGGACGGACCCCTTCTTTCTTCGGACCCGGGGTCTCGAAACGAAAAAGGCGTTTTCCGCCCACGCCGAGAATAGGTAGGACTGCTACGAACAGCACAACGATACCCAGCCCACCGATCCAGTGCGTGAACGCTTGCCAGAACAGCAGGCTTCGCGGAATGGATTCGATGTCCGTCAACACGGATGCCCCGGTGGTGGTCAGTCCGCTCATGGCCTCGAAGTAGCAGTTCACGAAGCTGGCGAAAGCCTGCTCCGTTCCTGGGGGCAAGGGGTTCATGGCCGCCCATAGACGATAGGGCAAGGCTGACAGGGCTGCCCCAACGCCCCAAGCCAAGGCCACGAGCAACAGGGCCTCCTTGCGTCCAAGCTGTTTGTTCTGGGTATTGCCGGTAATTAGCAGAGGGAAGCCAGTGGCCACGCCGATCAAAGCGCTTAGTAGGAGGGCAATAAAAGCCGCGCCCGTCCCAGGCATCTGTACGCGGTAATGATAATAGTCGTAGGCTGACCAAGCCGCTGCGGGCAGCATGGTTGCGCTTAGCAACAGTAACAACAGACCCAATTGCCGGATTACGAAGCCGATCCGCATCGCGGTCCCCGATCAGGTAAACAGAGCGTTCAGCTTTCGCACCAGGCCTTCCTGGGCGATGGCCACCAGTTTGTCGCCGGGCGCCAGACGGTCGTTGGGGCCGGGCACATGCACGTCGTTTCCTCGCTGCACGCCGACCAGAACGCAGCCGCGCGGCAACTCCAATTCACGCAGAGTTTTACCGCTGGCTGGCACATTCGGGCCCATCTCGATGCTGTAAATTCCCGTACCATGTTCGTCCAGGCGGGCGATCTCCTGGACGGCTTTGCGTTGCGCCAACCTTTCGATTTCCCGGGCGGCGATGATTCGTGGGCTGAACACATGATCGATCCCCAGCCCGGCGATCATCTGGTGGTATGTCGGGCGGTTGATCACCGCGACGGTACGGGGCACGCCCAGATGACGGGCTTGTAAGGCCGCGAGAATGTTGATCTCGTCCTCACCGGAGGCGGCCACGAAGGCGTCGATCTCGGCCAGCCGGTCCTCGGCAAACGTGTCCGGGTCGGTCGGGTCGTCATCGATGACCGTGACATGGGGAAGCTTGGCGGACAGTTCCTCGGCCCGAGCCCGCTCATTGACATACAACCGAATACGGAAGAAACGCCGGTCCAGAGCCCTGGCCAGCCACACGCTGATCGACGACCCTCCCATGATCACGATCTTTCGGTAGCGCAGGGCCTCCCGCCGGAATTTGGGCAAAGTCTTATCGAACACATCCGTGGTACCGATCAAAGTGATCTGCTCGCCGGCTTCCAGTATGGTTTCACCCGTAGGTACCGAGGACCGCCCCTCTCGATTCACCGTGCCAATGCGAAAACCGGCGGGGAGGGACAGGTCTTTGAGGGGCATACCGACCACCTCGGACTCCGGGCCGATTTCCACCTGCTCCATGATGATTTTACCGCGGGCAAAATGCTCGACGGCCTCGACGGCCGGGTCGCGCAGCACGCCCACGATGGCCAGGGAGGTCAGGTATTCCGGGCAGATCAATTGGTCGATATGAAAGTGGCCGGCGTAATCGAAATGCAGACCCGTATGATAGGCGCTGTGATGCACCCGGGCGATTACCTGGGCGGCGCCGATCCCCTTGGCGATCGAGGCGGCCAGCAGATTATCCTGGTCCGCGTCCGTGGCGGCGACGAAAAGGCCGCAACGGGCCACCCCCGCTTCCCGCAGGGTCTCCGCCCGGGTTGCGTCGCCTTGCAGGGTGCGGGCGTCGAGGTTTTCCGACACCGCCTCGAGTTTGGCCGTCGCCTGGTCGATTAGGGTGATTTCATGGTTGGCATCGGCTAAGACCGCAGCCGTGTGCCGGCCAACTTCTCCAGCTCCGGCGATGACAATATGCATGGTCGCCTGTTTCCTCGATCCATCAGGCAAGCTAAACGGTCTACCCCTCGGTGTCGAACACCACCCAGTATGATACGTGGTCGGTGGAGTTAATCGAACCGATAGCATACCTGACTTGTGGCCGACCCTGGTACAATCGACCTGTTTTGCCGAGTCCGCACTTCTTCCTGGAAAGTACTCTTGTTCAAAGCCTTGCGTCAAGAGCACTTAACCTTGCACGCCAGATGACTCCTGTCAGGATTATTTCAGTATACATGGTTGATTCTGTTGGCAGCCAGCATCATCAACCTGCCATAGGGGTACCATGCCCCTGTGAGTCTGCGCCTTTTAGCGTTTGCTTTGCACCTTGGCCTCGTAGTCCTTGACCTTGGCCAGCCATTCGCAACCGACGGGAACGCCTGCCTTAAGGCAATAATAATCCCATACAGTGGACATCGGCATACTTTTCAATTCCTCCAACATAGCCAACCTGGAGGTAAAATCGCCGTCAAGTTCATAACTGCGCAGTTTATCTGTCGGTTCGAGCATGGCGGAGAGCAGGGCCTTGAGCATGTTTCGAGTACCAATGACCCACGCGGCAACCCGATTGATACTTGCATCAAAATAATCCAAGCCAATATGGATACGCTCGGTGTAACCTGGTCGCACGATTTCTTGGGCGATAGCCAGAAGTTCGTCATCCAGAATAACCACATGATCGCTGTCCCAGCGTACGGGCCGACTGACATGCAACAACATTTCTTTGGCGAAGCACATCACTGCTGATATCTTATTGGAAATGACCTCGGTGGGGTGGAAATGGCCCGCATCTAGCGTAAGCAATACGTTGCGCGAAACGGCATAGCCCAGGTAGAAGTCGTGCGACCCAACCACAAAACTTTCCGATCCGATTCCGAAAAGCTTGCCCTCCACCGAATCCAAATGATATTTCTGGTCGATCTTCTCGGCAAAAATTGCGTCCAACGCCTGACATAACCTTTCTCGTGGAGCGACGCGGTCTACTGGTATATCCTTATAGCCGTCCGGGATCCACACATTGGTAACACAGGGCGTCCCCAGTTGCTTACCGAACGCCTCGCTAATTTTACGGCAAGCGATACCGTGCTCGATCCAGAACTTACGAATACCCGAGTCGGGATGAGCAAGGGTGAATCCGTCATCGGCCTTCGGGTGTGAAAAGAAAGTGGGATTGAAATCCAGCCCCAAGCCGTTAGCCTTGGCCCAATCCACCCAGTTTTTAAAATGCTCCGGCTTAATTTCGTTGCGCTCGACTTTCTTGCCTGCCTCGAGATAAATGGCGTGCAGATTTAGCCGATGCTTACCGGGAATCATGCTGTATACCAGATCCAGGTCGGAACGCAACTCGTCGGCCGTTCGGGCCTTACCGGGATAATTGCCTGTGGCCTGGATGCCACCGCCGGTCAGACCTTCGCTGGATTCAAAACCGCCGACGTCGTCGCCTTGCCAGCAGTGTAGTGATATGGAAACCTTACGGAGCGACTCCATAGCCTTATCGGTATCGATCCCGAGTGCCGCATAACGCTGCTTCGCCAACTCGTACGCTTTTTCAACTGACTGTGCCTGACTCATACTACTGTAATCTCCTTCCCGGTGATAACTGACTGAACAATCCTGCTTATGTTCAAACATAGATGCCCACGCCGAATACATTGGATTGATCGCGTGGATCGGTTATTTCCCTTCGTTTGGGCCTTGGAGCATAGCCTAATGCCTGCCCACAGGCAAGCCGTGAAACGCCAGCCATCCCCCGGGGGCAGGGCAATCGCATCCGGCGATGAATTCGCCGCTTGCCATTGGCCAGCTTTCGTGTTCTACTGGTGTTCACTCGAAATGCCTCCATACATAACTTGGGTTGATCTTGAAACCTACCCATGTTTACGCAAAACCAAGTGCATTTCGGGTACTTTTTCAACAGAATGCGCGAAAATCCTTCGCGCTACGCTTGATCAGGGGCTAGCTAGGAATATGGAGGCTGTCTGCCGCATGAATGATACACGTATAGACCGACTGGCCGATGTGCTGGTGAACTACTCGGTCCGAGTCAAACGCGATGATCTGGTTAGAATTAGTGCTTCTAACGTCAGCTTGCCTCTGGTTCGGGCCTTGTACCGGGAGGTGCTTCGGGCCGGGGGGCACCCGTTACTGAGGCTGCGGGACGACCAGTGTGCCGACCTGTTCTATGCCCTGGCCCGTGATCGGCAGCTCAAATATGTCAGCCCACTGCTCAAAGCCGAGGTTGAATCAATAGACTGTTCCATCGGCGTGTGGGCTGACGAAAACACCAAAACAATGACCAGGGTTGATCCACGGAAGCAGACGATGGTCAGCCAGGCCCAGAAACCCATCTGGGATCTTTTTATGAAACGAGCGGCGGCCAAGGGCAAGAAGCAATTACGCTGGTGTGGAACTCAGTATCCCTGTCCGGCGGCCGCTCAGGACGCGGAGATGTCCGTGGCTCAGTATGCCGATTTCGTTTTTCGTGCCGGCCTCCTGCACCATAAGGATCCCGCCGCCCAGTGGCGCAAAATCAGCATCCGCCAGCAGCGGCTTTGCGACTTTCTCAACAAGCGTAGGGAAATGAGAATAAAGACCCTCCAGGGGACTGACATACGCTTCGGCATCGCCGGACGAAAGTGGATCAACTGCGACGGCCAGGTCAATTTTCCCGACGGCGAGGTATTCACCGGCCCACTCGAGAACGCCACCGAAGGTGTGGTGTGCTTTAGCTTTCCGGCGGTACATGGCGGGCGTGAGGTTCACGACATACGTCTCCAATTCAAGGCGGGCAAGGTGGTGGATGCCTCGGCCTCCAAGGGCGAGGATTTTCTGATCAAGATGCTCGATCAGGACGCAGGGGCCCGCGTGCTGGGCGAACTGGCCATCGGTACCAATTACGATGTCCAGGAATATACCCGCAACACGCTGTTCGATGAGAAAATCGGGGGAACGTTTCACGCTGCGGTGGGGGCCTCGTATCCGGAAACGGGCGCGAAAAACAAGAGCGGTCTGCATTGGGACATGGTCTGCGACTTGCGCAAAGGGGGCGTGATCGAGGCGGACGGCAAGGTGATCCTGCGGAACGGGCGTTTTGTCAATACGGCCTGGCCCAAACCCGAGCGTGGAAGGGGGACATAACCCAGGGTGGCATGATGACCTTATGCAAGCTATACGGTATCGGATGGGGGTTGCTCTGGACGAGTATCTGTTTAGGTCAAGCGCCCGCCTCGTGCCCGGCCGATGACCCCGAAACCCCGCTACCACGACGCGTCGCCTTCGCCACGCAAGACAACATTGTAATAGTGGGCTCCTTCATCGCGCCCGCGGATCAGGAAAAACATCCGGCCGTCATCCTCCTGCCTGATTATAAACAGGATAGCTCCAGTTATGCCCCCTTGATTCTACCTCTGCATAATGCCGGTTTTGCTGTGTTAGCTATAGATCCTCGCGGCCACGGCGCAAGTACCGGTTCTGCAGAGCTGGGCTTGGCCCGACGGGTCGAGCAGCGCGACCCGAAGTTGTTTGCCGAAATCCATCGGGATGTCGAGGCCGCCTGTCATTGGTTGCTTGAACAGCCGAATATCGACCGCACGCGTTTTGTGCTGGTCGGAACCGGGCTAGGTAGCGGTGTCGCCCTGGATTATGCGAGCCGGGACGCCAGCGTTGATGGCGTGGTTTGCCTGACTCCTGCAATGAGTTGGCCCGGCTTGGACTCCGTCCGTCATGTACAGAAATATGGCCGCCGTCCTTTGCTGCTGTTGGCCTGCGAAGACGGTAGGAAGGCAATCGAGCATTTGAAGAGATTTGCGCCAGAAGCAATCGATGAGATTGTCATCAACCCGGCAGACGCGGACTTGCTTGGTACGCATATGTTGGGCCATGTAGCGGATATCGAGGAGCGTATCGTCCAGTTCCTGCACGAAGCCGCCGGCCCGCCCGCGACCCATCCGGTAGTCGCCAGTGTGCGCAGCGAGGTGTACCACGAGCCGGAATCATCGGCCGCCAAACGTATCAAGGCCACCAACCGTCGCTGGTTTTCCTCGCCCCAGGAGGCCGAGGCCCGTGGCTTGCGACCACCCAAGCCAAAAGACCGCTGAACTCTGGATAGATCTCAGCCGTGCGGCGGCATCCCGCATCCCACGAATCGTTCCTGGACGCAATATCGGCTGTCTTCGGACCAAATGGCCCCGAATCGCCATGAGCATCGACTCGAGCTGGTGGCTCCTCGGTTATTTTGACGGCTGACTCAGGGGTATGACTTCGTCGTCAAGCGGACCATCCAGCTCTAACAGGATGATAGTATCAATGTCCTGCTGGTCATTCTTGGCGACGCGGAGCTCTATACCCTCAGCACCCTGTCGGACAACCACTTCGCCGCCTGTTAATAATCGACTGGCGATGATTTTCCTGTCGAGGCGGGGTAGGCGCAGAGTCTCGCCTTGCCACTCCAACACATGCACATAAACCTTCGCGCCTTTGTGCGTGGAGGTATAAAACTTGGGGCCATGGACATTGCATAGAAAAGGGCCCCCTCGGGTACCGTAAATGCTTTCGCCATATTGTTGTAACCAGCTCCCCATCTCGCGCAGTCGATCAGCCTAGCGTGGCTCGATCCGTCCGTCGGGCATGGGCCCGACATTGAACAGAAAGTTGCCGTCTCCACCTGCCGCGCGAACCAGACTTTGCAGGCATTCCTTAAGTGTCTTCATCTTGTCGTCTGGTTTCCATGACCACTGGTCACCCAAGGTCATGCAGGTCTCCCAAGGCCGGTGGTTCTGAAATCCGCCGACGACCTGCTCCGGCGTATCGTAATCTGCTGGTAGGCCACATCGATTGTTCACGATAATACCCGGCTGAAGCCGGCGGATGCTCCGAAACAGGCGTTCCGCATCCCAATCATCGGCGGGGTTTCCCAGACCATCGAACCACAAAATATCCACTCGGCCGTAATTACTTAGCAACTCGTCGATTTGTCCGTGCATGTACTCGATGTATCGCGAGTGATTTTCGGTACGGTAATCCGGATGGTGCCAGTCGGGTTGTGAATAATAAAAACCCAAGCGCAGTTCGTTTTCGTGACATGCCTTGGCCAGTTTGGCTACGATATCGCGTTGGTAGGGCGATAGCGGACTGGTAATCTTATAATCAGTCAGTTTGGAGTCGAAGTTACAGAATCCATCATGGTGCTTGGTGGTAAATACCAGGTATTTCATGCCCGCATCCCTGGCCAGTTGCACCCATTCATTGGCGTTGAACAACGTTGGGTTAAATTCCTTGTAAAGATTGTCGTATTTTTCGATTGGGATCGGACCCCCGCTTTCCGGAGTGATCTGGCGGTACCACGGCCCTCCACGCGACCAACCGATCTCCGTGCCGATAAGGCTTACCGGGCCCCAGTGAATAAACAAGCCGAAACGGGCCTCGCGCCACCATTGCATACGCTGTAAGTATTGCTCGTCGGTTTCCAGAACAAGCTTCTCCGTGACGACGGCATCGTTTGCTGCGGCCGGCATGCACAGCATACCGGCCGATGCCGCGAAAGCCAGTAAAGATATTCTGAATACATCTAAGCCTGTGATGCGGGAAGACATAAGACTCTCCTATACGATTCCAAAGGCACGAAATCTGTTGATGCACAAGTGCCTGGCCTAACGTTCGTTGGTGGTTGGCGTTGCCCAATCGTCGCTCCGAAATGGCGATGCCGGCAGCCCCGCGGCGTCGTACAAATTACATATCGGATTGTTGGCCCAGGCATACCGCACCGCCACCGGTTCGGGCACGTTGATATTGGAAACCTCGATGGTCTGCTCGTCCACGATACGGGCCTCGGCCCAGACGAATTGGCGGTCCTGGCCGGCGATGGCAAAGCCCTCGAGTGCCTGATTGTCCTTGGCGACCAGGTTTCCTGCGACGTTTTTGAAATACAAGCGAACCTTGCCTTCGCGGACAACCATGTGATCATAAATCGGCCCGGTATGCGGAACCTCCTGCCCATAAGCGACCTTCAAGGCGCACTGTGCCAGGCGCTTACCTACGTCCTGCTTGTTCGCAGGATGGATGTCATTAGCGTCGCCGATGTCGATGGCTATGGCCATCCCGGTTCTCGGCACCAACGATAAGGTTTGCGTCTGCGACTCGCGCAACTCTGCCCAATGGCTTTCATCGGGCTGTGCGGACGGCTGTTGATAGTTGGCCAATTGTACAAACAGGAACGGAAAATCACCCTGCCCCCACGCTCGCCGCCAGGACAGAATCATGTTCGGAAACAGCTTCTTATACTGTGCGGCCCGTGATGCATTACTTTCGCCCTGATACCAGATCACCCCCTGAATAGCGTAGGGGATCAAGGGAGCGATCATGGCATTATACAAAGCCCCTGGTCTGCAAATTACCCGGCCAAGCGGGTGTAAGGGACGGCCTGATGGTTCAGGCTTGCCTTCGGCACGGGCTTGCTCGGCAGCAGTCCGCCATGTGGCTAATTTGCGTTCGTATGTGGCAATGCTATCCTGATTCGCGGCCGCACGGTGCTTGAATCGTTCAATAATGGCCTGGTAATCCTGGTCGTTCTCCAGAATATCCATGGGAGTCCATTGCTCGCCGGCCGTCCCGCCCCAACTGCTGTGAATAATACCGATCGGCACCCCAAGCCTCTGGTGTAGATCCAAGGCAAAGTAATAGGCCGCCGCCGAAAAGCCCGGGACTGTGTCAGAATTGCAGACTTGCCATTGGCCTTCCACGTCGTCCAGCGGTTCCTCTGCCCCATGCTTCACAACCGTAAACATACGTATTTGGGGATAATCCGCCTCAAGGATATTCTTCTCCGCATCCATTGAGCGTTTCACGTCCCATTCCATGTTCGACTGCCCGGAGGCCAGCCATACCTCACCGAATAGAACATTACGCAGGGTAATGGTGTTCGTTTCTCCTTTGATGACGATGTCCAGGGGTTGTTCGGATACAGGCATCGGAGCGAGTTTCAACGCCCATTTCCCATGCTCGTCTGTAGTCGTCGAAAAGGATTGCTCGCTTATCAGCACCGTCACCTTTTCCCCACTCCCGGCCCAGCCCCAGACGGGAACGAGCCTATTGTGCTGCAAAACCATCCCGTCACTGAACAAGGCCGGTAGACGAAGCTCCGCCCATGCCGGAGAACCCAAGGATAGCACTAGCAGTATTTGAATCAGCCTACTCATGATTACC
>JAAYCU010000151.1 GCA_012729595.1 Phycisphaerales bacterium | reverse complement strand
CAGCAGCATTAAAGGCAATACGATCAGAGCAGCCTCACGGAAGACACCCATTATGGTCACACCCATAGCGCTTACATCAGTCATCGAGCGATCCGCCTGGAGGCATCCACGGGTGATCTCGACCAGCCGGGCGAGAATCTTCTGGCCCGTGTAATACAAAAGGAGCAGGCCGCCGAGCAACACCACGGCGGCACTGAGATCCTGACTCTTGCCGATCTGCCCCTGGCTGCGGGCCTCGCTTTGGCGACGCTGAGTCGGTTGTTCGGTTTTTTCCTGTGATGTATCCGCCATAAATATCGGGGCAGGGGCCCCGCCCTTTCGTTAATATTGCGGGGCCAATCCAAGGGCCTCGCGAGTCAGGTTAAGGAAATCCGCCAAGCTGTCGAGAAATACTTTTTCAAAAGCCAATATGGTCAAAGCCATCACCAGCATGGCCAGCATCAACTTCAGGGGAAACCCGATATTAAGGATATTCAACTGTGGCACGGTGCGGGACACGAAACCCAGCGTGACAAAAGCCAGCAGTAACGTGAGCATTACCGGGCCGCCGACGCGAATGGCGATGGTAAAGGACGCTCCGATCATACGGACCACCACGTCCAGCATTGCCCCACCGAACGCAAATTGCAGCGGCGGAATACTCTGGAAACTGTCCAGCAGAGCCCTGATGAGGGCCCGATGACCGCCGATGCCCAGAAACATGAACATTGCCACCAAGTTGTACAACTGCACCACGTCAGCGGTCTCGGTCTCCATGGTCGGATCGAAGCTGTTTGCCAGACCAAGGCCGGCCTGCTGAGCCGCCGCCTGCATACCCAACTGTATCCCACTGAACAACAGGGTTACTCCGAAACCGAGCAGAATCCCTATGCACAATTCGCCGAACAGGCCGGTCAGCGCCGAACCCAACGTCACCGGAGCCACCACCGCGGGCAGTACCATGGGAAACAGGGCGGCGGACATGGCCACTACCAGCAAAACCTTTACCGGTGTCGGCAAGAGCGTACCGCTGAATAATGGAGCTGAAACCATCAACCCGGCCATACGGAACAACACCAAGAGGAAGGCCGGCAACAGTTGATAATTCTCAAACAACGTCAACGGCATAATCGTAACCCGCTATCCTTAAACCCGGCCAATCGTGACTCCGTTCTAAAACGGCATGGATCCCAGCATGGATCGGGTATATTCCAGCAGCCGCTCGGCGATCCAGGGGACCAACAACAAGGTGATGGCCACCATGGACACGATTTTCGGCACGAAACTTAGTGTCTGCTCGTGAAGCTGGGTCATCGATTGAAACATCGAAACCGTCAGGCCTACGATCAAACCAATGCCCATAATCGGCGCAGCAATAATCATGGTCAGCACCAGCGCTTCCCGCCCAAGGTCCACGGCTTGATTGAGCTCCATGACTGGACTCCTTCGGTCCTATCCAACGCCGCGCGGCTATGCAAAACTCGACAGCAACGAAGCAACCACCAGATGCCAACCGTCGGCTAATATGAACAGCAAGAGCTTAAATGGCAACGAAATCATCACCGGCGGAAGCATCAGCATGCCCATCGATATCAAAATGGTCGCAATAACCATATCAATCACCAGAAAGGGCAGATAAATACGAAAACCCATTACGAAAGCCGTCTTCAGTTCACTCAGGATATACGCGGGAATCACCACGCGCGTGGGCACGTCGGCTCTGGAGATGTGCTGAGACACGGGGATTTCGCGATTCTGCTGGTATTCCAGGAAGAGAAAAATGTCCTCGTGATTTCCGACGTTCTCGATCTGATCGAACATGAAATCGCGCAGATGCCCCTCCGCCAGCTCGAGGGCCCGAGCCTGGGTCATCCCCGGAGCGTCGTCCAGCCAGGGACGCAGGGCATCGTTGTTAATTTTTTCATAGGTGGGAGCCATGACCAGGAAGGTAAGAAACAAGGCCAGCCCGATCAGCACCTGATAAGGCGGCAATTGGGCCGTGCCGATAGCCTGCCGCAAGAGGGCCAACACGATTACGATCCGCGTAAAACAAGTGGTCATGACCAGAATGGCCGGAGCCAGACTCAACACGGTCATGATTACGAGTATTTTCAGGCTGCTCTGGACACCCTCGCGAGTGGTGGCCGGCGGGAGCATCCGGCTGACATCCGGAATCGCCAGTGGATTGTCGAGGATAGAGTCCTGAGGCACGGCCTGGGCGCGCACGTCGAACGCGACGGTGGCGACTACCACCGCGGCGAACAACAAACTCAGGCTTCCATGCCTCATCATGCCGCGCAACTCCTTTGCGCCGTTTGTGTTAGTTGTATACAACATCTACTCTCGGTCGGCCGGCCTCGCACTACGTGGCCGCAAACCGAGCTATACTCAAACCGCCTCTCGCGCTCGGGTATACCGCCGCAATGTGTCCAACAGATTGCGAACGTGCCCGCTGGCCGATTCAGCCAGGTGCTCGTCGGCAGACGGCTCCGCGAAGGATTGCACTTCACGATCGAACGAATCGGCAAAGGCCCGTCGCATGGAGCCCGGCCGATCACCGGCGACCGCCCCGATAAGCGTTGCGACCTCATCCGGATCAACCACCTCCGACAGCGGATTGATTCGGTCGGCCGAAACCCCTAATAAGACGAGGCGACGCCCAACTTTGACCAGTACCAATTGCTGTTTAGACGACAACCCGGTACGAGCGACCACTTCGATCGCCCCCGAGCCGGTCAGCAATCGCTGATTAGGGAGAAACCTCCGTAATAACAAAGCCATCGCGGCAATAACGCCCAAAACGACCGCCAGCGGCAAACCATCTCGCCAGGTCAGGCCCCCGGCATGGCGGCCGTCACGCTGGAGGGACTTCCCCTCACTTGGCCGGGAGATAATCGAATCACCTTCCACCGCTTCCAATCCGGTACCCACCGGATGTTGCGCCCCGATCGGGGCGGGCGGGCGGACCACCGGCTTCGCCTCACTAGGCATGGCTTCGGCCGGCGAAACATCACATACCATAGGTACGCGGCGATTCTGCCCTGCAAAACCAGTATTTACAACCGGAACAGGCGCATCTCCTCCCTCGCTCTTCGAAGCCTGGGGTGGTGTACCCACTGCTGCGGCGCAGAAGACTACGTTCCAGGACCAGAATACAATTATGGGAAGGTAAAAAACGATACGCATGGAATGGACCCTCCTGGTCCGCTGGGCATCCTGCCAATCAAAGTAGATCAGACACTCGTTTTCATAACAAGTCGGCCACACGATCCCCAGACCGGTAGGCGACAAGTTACCGCCCTTGAGCACTCCAGCTCAATATGGAGCGGCCACACGAGTTTATTCCTCCTCCTCGTCCGCTTCGCCCTCTCGGTTCACAATATCGTTGATCCGCACGCAGAAGTTGTCGTTAAGCACAAGCACCTCGCCGCGAGCCACCAACCGATTATTTACGAACACGTCGACCGGATCACCGGCCAGTTTGTCCAACTCGACAACCGAGCCCTCGCCCAACCGCAATACGTCGTCCACCAGCATGCGGCTACGCCCAAGTTCGATTTTCACGTTGAGATCGACATCGCGGAGCATATCGATAGCCTGAGGCTCGCGCGAGCCGGAGAGCCCTGCGCCAAGTTCCGGCATATCAACGGGTCTGGAACCCGGCGGTGGCGCACTGGGCGCCGCTGAAGCGGCCTCTGCCGCTTCCTGGGCGATAGCGGCGGCCATTGCCGCCGCAGCTTCGTCAAACGGACGGCCGGTAGCGTCCACCCGATCTTCCGAAGCGGCGGGCTTCTCCTGTTGGGCTGCATTCAAGGCCGCATCGATATCCGCCTGGCTTAAGCCGCCGAAAGCGTCGTCGGTCGATTCCGCCGGCGTCTCGGGTAACGATCCCGCCTCGGACTCCAAGCCGGCAGCCTCCAGCGCCGCATTAATGTCGTCCTGGCTCAACAGGCCATCCATGTCCTCGTCGGCCATCGCTGGCTTACTCCTGCTATGCGCCTCGTCTATCCCGGCGCGTCCCGCGAATTACGCTACGCTAGCGTAGGACTAATTCGCACTGAAAGGCATTGCCTTGGGAAACAAAATCTCCCTGACCATGTCCTCGCTTTCGAGGACTTTAGCCAGCTCATTCTTAAACTTGGTTCGCACGACCTCCATGCTACCCGAAAAATCGCGTGGGTCGGACTCGCGTACGATGGTACTGAACCGATCCTGGATTTTATTGGCCCGCGCCTCGATCAACTGCATGCATTCCTCGCGGTGCTGTTCACCTACCACCGCGACAATCGTCAATTCATAAATGGTCATGCCGGCCTTTTCGTTCGGGGCCCGCAGGGTAGTGATCGCCACCTCCACGTCCTGGTTATTGGGAACCCCCTGTGTCTCGTCCAGCCCGGCAGTCATGGCCGTGGCCTGGACCGGCGCCGGACCAAAATACTTAAAAAGAACCACGACCACCAGGGCTTCGGCGGCCATGATCCCGAACAATATGCCTACCAAAACCAAGTGCTTGCGTCGACCAGGACGATTTCCCTCGGTTTCCGACAGTTGTTCCACTTCCTTATCCGCCATAGGTTACCCGTTCTTTCTCGGCGATCTTTTTATTAAAGGCCCTTCATGGGGCTTGCGTACAGGACAATTTCCACCCGGCGATTAATTCCACCGGACAACGTCCCCGAATCGCGTACCAGCGGGTCATGGTCTCCGCGAGCGGTAATCTCAATACGCTCGCCGGCCACCCGCTTTTCGCTCAAGACCGCAGCCACGGTCCGAGCCCGTTCATAGGACAAATCCAATGCGTCGCGAAACGGCGCGGACGCAGGCCATGGCCCGTCGCCGGCGTGTCCTCGAACCTCCAAGCGAGCCTGTCCGTCAGCGAGAAAATCAGCTATCCGCTCGATCGCCAGCCGGCCCTCCGGCTGCAACCGGGCGCTGAAGGCGTCAAAACAGGCCACACCCGCCACTCGAATCACCACGCTATCCGGATCAATGAGCACGTCACAGGGCCCTAAAGCGGAATCGTCACCGTGACTACCCGGATAGCCCGTCGTCGGCCGCAGCCCTGCTTGCTCCAGACGATCCAATAAAGTCATCGGCCGTCGGACCCCCAGCAGTTCGCTCGATTCGCTCCAACCGGCGGAAAAACCGAAAGCCGCACGCACTCCGTCACGGACGACGGCAAAATGACGCCCGGGACGTAACTCGCTCATGGCCGCTATCATCACGAAAATGGCCAATAACAGGGACATCAAATCCCCGTAGGCAACCAGCCAGGAGTTTTCCTCGTCTTCATGACTCAGCCGCTTGACCCAGAACATGCTCAGGCGGCCTCCATCCATGACGGTTTCCTGGTCGCGCTCGTCTTGTCCGTATTGCGCGGTTCCTCGGCGACTACCGACTCGTCTTGCCCGGCAGAGGGGACCGACGGCTCCGGAGCGGTACGGATAAATTCATAGTCTTCTCCGCCATCCGGAAGATACGCCCGTAATTTCTGCTCAACCATCCTCGGATGATCTCCCCGCTGGATAGCCAGAACCCCCTTCAACATGATCGTCTTGCATAACAGCTCGTCGCTGCTGCGATGCCCAAGCTTACGGGCCAGAGGCAGACAAACGACATTCGCGAACAGCAATCCGTACAAAGTGGTCAGCAGAGCGACAGCCATCCCCGGTCCGATAGTCGAAGGATCATCCATTCTCCCCAGCATAATTACCAGACCAATGAGGGTGCCTATCATGCCGAACACGGGAGCGGAATTACCCATAGACCGTAAAATATCCCGCCCGCCAACATGACGCAGATCCGTGCTCTCCAGTTCCGTTTGCAGGACCGATTCGATCATGTTGGCGTCCTGGCCATCGATAGCCATCTGCATGGCCCGACGGAGAAAACCGTCTTTGAGACCTGCAACCGATCGTTCCAGGGACAACAGGCCCTCCCGGCGAGCCAGTTCGGCCAGGGCAATCAGAACCGCGATACATTCGGCCGGGTTGGGCCCCTGTTCACGAAATGCTTTGCGCAACATGCTCCCGAACGCCCGGAAACGTACTAGTGGCACTGCGGCCATGGTAACCAGAATTGCCCCCCCGATAACCAGGGCCAGGGAAGGCAACCGCCAGAAGACGCTCATGGCCTCACTGGAGCCGGCCAGCATGATCCACGCCAGCAGGCCCATGGTGGCTGTCAACCCGATTACCGTTCCGCGATCCATTTATGCCGCCTTTTCCACGCTGTTCAAGATAACAACCTGTCCAATGGACTTAATAACCTGAAAACCACTTATTATCGGACTATCTCCGAATAACCGTTCTTTAGTATTTACATCGTCCAGGGCGTGGTCCCAATTCATACTCCCACGAGTCCGCGTGCTTCATCCCAGTTGGACGATCCTTACCATGCGGGCATATTCGACAGCTTTCTGGACCACCTCGGCCATTTTTTCCCGCACTATCAGGGTATCGCCGTTAACCAGCGTAATAGTGGTGTCCGGCCGCTCCTCGACGGTGCGGATCATCTCGGAGTTCACCACGAATGGGGTTCCGTTCAATCGCGTCAGTACAATCACTTTGGCAACCCCACGGTCAATAGCGATTTCATGCATACTATTTGCGCGGCGCGGCGACCGACGCCGCAACACAGCGCACCAACTCTTTTTATCGGGCTAACATAAGCAATTCATTGAGTAGATCATTGGAGGTGGACAGCACCCGGCCGGAAGCGGAGAACCCCGTGGACGCCGTAATGAGTCCGATAAACTCGCGAGTCATGTCCACATTGCTCAATTCCAGTGCGCCACCGAGGGTTCGGCCGGCCCCCATGGACCCCGGAGTGGTGATAATCGGGTTTCCCGAATTGGGGCCGACTAAATAAAGATTATTGACATCGCTGATCAGCCCCTCTGGATTCGTAAAGGTGGCCAAGGCCAGTTGCCCGAGATTGCGGGTCAAACCGTTACTGAAAGTCCCGGTAATCACCCCATCCGTCCCGATCGAGAAACCGGTCAAGGTACCCGTTCCATAACCGTCCTGCAGGGTCATGACCATATTGGAGCCGCGGGTGGTCAGGCCGGTGACGTTGCGAAAGTCGAGCTTGATTTCCAGGGGGGTAACGGCCCCGGTGTTTTCCCGATCAATAGCGATGGTATCTCCGGTTACCGCGGTTAGTCGGCCATCGTTGTCAAAGGTCAGTGTTCCGGTACCGAGAACCGGATCGTCGTCCGTGTCCGAACGGCTCTGCGCGTAAAAGCGCCAGGTATTACCCGCATTGGACTTCTGTTCGAGCACCATGCTGATCTCGACTTGAACGGGCGTTCCGAGCGAGTCGTATGCCAGAAAACTCGTATATACGCTCTCGCCGTTGGCTTCCTGCTGCTGGGTCCAGGTAAACGGGGTATTGAAGGTCTGGTTGGTACTGCGAATGGCTGAACGAGATATCTCCAGAGCGTTCTCCGTACCAACGTTGCCGCTAATGACGATCATCCCTTCCGAACCGGGCTGGTCGCTGACCGTAATCCCCGGGTTACCGGGGGCGTCGGGGTCTTCATTGATGGCCAGGGCGTTATTAAGGAACTTGAGATAATCTCCGAGAGTACTCGTGGCAGTCACAGTAAACGTCGCTTCGGGCACCTGGCGACCGCCCTTCTTGGCGTTGGCCACGGTGATGATATCACCTTCGGCGAACAACGACGCACCCTGTTTTAGCGGATCGCCGTCATATAGGTCTACTAAAAGCGTGGCCGCGGTGGCCGGCGTCCCGGGCCCTTCCTCCAAGGCCTGTGAAAACAGGATGGTTTCCTGGGTGCCGATGGTTCCGCTGGCGTTAAGATTGCCGTCGAAACCCGCCTGGCTGGTCGCCCGGGCGCTGGCCAGCGTACCAAGAGGAATTTCCAGATCGCTCAGCACCCCGGGAATGATGTTGAAATCACTATCGATGCCATAACCCCGCACCTTGTAGCCCTGGGCGGTAACCAGAATATTGTCCGCATCGAGTTTTAAGGTGCCGTCGCGTGTATAGGCCTGCTGAATCGGCGTCTGAATAACCAGAAAACCGTTACCCTCGATGGCGATATCAGTGGGCACCCCCGTTGTCTCGATCGCCCCTGGCTGGAAGTTTTTCTGCACGCTGCCCAGCGTAGAACCAAGACCCATCTGGGTCGGGTTGGTGCCCCCGGTTGTAGCTCCCGGCGCGGTTCCCGCGGAAAGCATCAGGGAAAACTGATTCTCGAAGGTGGCCCGATTACTCTTGTATGAAATCGTGTTCAGGTTGGCGATATTATTGCCCACCGTATCGATGGTGAACTGATTGGAGTTCATCCCAGTCAGGGCGGTATACATGGCGGTGCTCAGACCCATGATCGTTCTCCTTGGATATCAATAATTCGATAATTCAACAGATGCCTCATCCGGACCCTCTTACAGCGGCTCATTCCACCGGAGGATTTGTCACCTTGGTCACATTGACCAATGGCAACGTCTCTCCAGTATCCAATTCGAGCAGAGCTTCACCGCTAGATGCGAAGCGGATGGCGGTGGCCAGGCCTTCCATCTCGAAGGTGGTTCCGTCGGCATCGCTCACCTTGCCCTGCACATACTTCCCAATCATGGCGGCGGCCGCCCCGAAACGTTGTTGCTCGGTGACTTGCTCGAGCCGATTGCTCAACCGGGTGTTCATCTCCAACTCCCGGATAGTGGAGATTTGGGACAGCATCTCCTCATTTGTCATGGGCTCGAATGGATCCTGCATCTGCAACTGCTTGATCAGGATGTTCATGAAATCGTTACTGGAAACGCTGGCCAGTCCCCTGTCCGAGGTCGTGGCATTGACCTGAGTATTGCCTGCCAGTACGGAAACGTCCATGGTTTGCTCCTCGCGTAGTCCGCCGATCTTCAACCGGCGAAATTCCTTCCGGTCCGCCCCACCCTCCGGGTCGAGCGAACGTGTTCCAGGGTCAGACAATCAGATCGACGCCTGTCTCCGCCAGGCCCGCGACCCAGTCATACTCCTCTTTCTCCACTAACACGCCAGGTTCATAATTCCCCGTTCCGCCACCGGAGGCGGCTTCGGAATGGTGGCGGCTTTCGTCCGGCTGCCCGCCGGAGCGGTCGAAGGCCGAACCGTCGTGAGGCCCGTCCTGCGGTGCTTGGCCGTCAGCATCACGCGGAGCGGCGGGTGTGGACGCCGGCGGGCGCCATTCCACATCCATTTCCTTGATCTGAATCCCCTGCCGTTCCAGAGCGTCGCGCAAATCGCCCAACTTACTGTGCAAAGCATCGTGGCCGGCTTCGGTATCGGCCTGGATACGCAAGGAAAGCTCCTGCTGCTGCATCCGAACCTCGATGCGCACCTGGCCCAGCTCCGGAGGGTCCAATCGCAATGTCATATTGGAATTATGCAGTCCGGCCCGGCCGCGAAGGATATGGGCCAACTCACGTATCGAGCCGGGGCGATTCAAGTCGATGGTACCGGAGGCGGCGCTCGATTGTTGTTGCGAAGGGACGGTTTTCACATTCTTGAGGCTCGAATCGGTACTAGTTCGGGCCGCCCCCTCAAAGACCCCCTGAAAATCCATGGCTGTTCCACGTGTTTGCGCGGCGGCATCGCCACCCTTGACCGCGGCGGTTGTCGAGGAGTGCGCCGATCCTCCCTGCCGCCCTTCCGAACCGCTTTGTCCGGCATTGGGCGAAGCCACGCTCTGTTCGGCGGACCAACCGGCACCACCATGCAACCCTGCCGAGGCAAAGGCGCTTTCGGAAGCCGCCACGGAGGGACTAAGTTGACTGGCCCAGGAGGACGTAGCATTTGTCGTCACCGTGCCATCGGTGGTCTGTTTGACCGCTTCTCCGTCGGTGGCGAGGTTCCCCGCACCGTGCATATTGAAGTCCAATAGAGGCGCACCATTCATGAACAACGGTGCAGGTAACACCGCGATGATTGCATCATCCCCGCCTGCCTGGTCCGTGGAATTGTTCGAGTCCTCGTTATTGGCCTCCGCATTGGGGTTTTGGCGAACTCTGTCAGACTTGGCTTGATTGCGCCGGCCGGTCTCTTCGGTAGTCCGGGGCGATTCCGCGGCCTGCTCGCGTAACCTATCCAAGCGAGTAGACGCAGGATCCTCGGCCGCAATTCGCGAACGTTTCTCCGAACGCTCGGCAGCCCGTTCGGCGGCGGCCTCCGTCTGGCTATCGCTTCGGTCTTCCATTTTTTGTCGGGCTTTTTCTTCCGCCAGGTCGGCCAATCTCGAAGTCGATTGACGCATGTTTTGAAAGACGGAATCAAAAACACCGAGATACGCGCGCACGTCGTTCGGCTCCGTCCTGCCGGACGGGGTTACGGGCCGCGCCGCGAGCCCTTCCATTTGGATCATTACCGCCTCATGGATACGGGGCGTTCGGAACCATCCACGCCGTTCGCCGCTTCCTCCATGTTTTTATTCATTTGGACCAGGATCCTCCTGACCCAAGCCACTTCTTCCGGAGTCTTGCACGCATTGACGATGTCGGCTTTGGTATTCGTATCCAAGGCCAGGAACATCTCCACTACGTCCGCCGGTTTCCACTCCCGCATAAGCAGTTCCACGCTCTTTTTCGGCTGAGTGTTTTTCAGAACCTGAAGTACCTGCGCGAAACCCTCGGTCTTATGTTCGCGTTCGAAGGCTTGCCTTTCTTCGCGCAGCCGGGCCTCCCTTTGCTCGATATCCTTGAGAGCCTGGGCCACGTTGAAGACCATCTGTTGATTAAGGTTGTAGCGATCGTCCAGCTCGCGCCGACTGCGTTCCAGTTGGTGCAATAGAAGTCGGCGTTCATCCTCCATGCGCACGATTTCCGCCCGTGACGGCTCGGGGGCCGGCTCGACGACCACCTCGGTCGGGGCCTCCTCCTGCTCCTCGGTCGGGAATTCGCCGCGCAGCACGATGGCCATCTGCTCCACTCGTTCGGCATTCAGCCGACCGGTGGCAAACAGAAAGCCTACCAGCCCGACCAGCGTGAACAGATTGATCAGGGCCAATAAAGCGACAAGATGATAAAACCGTTTCAACATAATGCTCGTTCGTATCTTGTTTTCAACCGCGGAATTTTCGCGACCAGGCGAAAATCTTTACGTATGCACCAATTCCTGTTTCGTATCGCGATCGAAAACAAATCGGACCGTGGCCAACTCGTCGGCCTCATTCACTTCGCGACGGTCCTCGCCCCGAAGGTGTCTCTGCCACTGACGCTCCTTGAGCTTGTCCAGAATCTTGCGTTGCTTGGCGGCCTCGGACAGGGCGGCCCGTTCGCGAACCAGTTCGGCCTCCAGATAACCCAGGTGACTCTGGGTTTCGAGAACGTTTTTATGCAGGTGGCCGATCCAGTGGCGATAGTGCATGGCCTGCTGTAAATCGATCCGCCCGCGGCGCTGACTGTCGCGAACCGCCTCCTGCCCGGCATGCATCCGCTGCTCGAGGTCGGCGATGCGCCGTCTGGTCTCTTGAATCTGACGTAGTCGCCCGGCCACGATGCGCTGCTGCCACTCCTCGCGCTGTTGGCGAATCTTCAACAACGTCTCAAGTCGAAAGACAAATCGCTTGGCCATACATACATCCATTCATTCTCAACCGATGAGCCGAGCGGCTGGCACACCAGATCGTTATGCCGCCGAAGCTCCGGTCACCCTTGGCGTCTGGCTCAAACGCCGGGTTAGTTCCTCAATCTGCTGGGCGAGAGCTAATAATTGGCTCCGTCCCTCGACGAAACCCGCCCCCTCACCGATCCGCTGCTGAAGAAAAGCCAGCACGGCCGGCCTCGTCTGAATAACCGCGTCATAGGCGGGGTTACTGCCGTTGGCATACGCACCGATACTTACCAGATCCTCGATCTGCTCCCAGGTGGCCAAGGCCTGCAAAACGGTACGAGCGGCGGACGCATGCTGCTGATCGACTACGTCGGTCATCACCCGACTGATACTGTCCGGCACGCTAATCGCCGGATAGTGGGCGCGGTTGGCCAGCGTACGCGAAAGCCATACATGCCCGTCGAGCACGCCGCGCACCGCATCGCCGACCGGATCGTTCACGTCGTCGGCTTCGACCAGCACAGTGTAGAAGCCGGTGATGCTGCCTTCTTGCGTCTGGCCGGCGCGTTCCAACAGTTGCGGCAGCAGGGCAAACGCGCTGGGGGTGTAACCTTTGGTGGCAGGCGGCTCGCCGGCGGCCAAACCGATCTGCCGCTGGGCCTGGGCGGTCCTGGTCAGAGAATCCATCAGCAACAACACGCTCTTGCCCCGGTCACGGAAATACTCGGCGACGGCTGTAGCCGTAAACGCCGCCTGCACCCGCAAGACCGGAGATTCGTCCGACGTGCTCAGAACCATAACGCATTTTTTTCGACCCTGAGGGCCGATGTCTTTTTCAAGAAATTCGTTGACCTCGCGGCCGCGCTCGCCGATCAGGGCTACCACGGTGATGTCGGCCTCGGTATACCGGGCGATCATGCCCATCAGCACGCTCTTGCCGACGCCGGTCCCGGCAAACAGGCCAAGACGCTGGCCACGGCCAGCGGTCAAAAGGGTATCCATAGAACGAATGCCGGTTGCCAGGGGCTCGCGAATACGCGGACGCTCAAGGGCCCGCGGGGCCGGGCGATAAAGCGGATAATACGCGTCATAATAGACTGCCGGACCGTCATCGATTACACGACCCATACCGTCAATGACCCGGCCGGCCAGCGCCTCGCACACTCCGACCCGAGCCTCGGACACCATGGTCACCACCTCATCGCCGCGAGAGACGCCCCGCAAATCCGCGAGCGGCATCAGAATCGCGCGGTCGTCCCGAAAACCGACGACCTGGGCCTCGGCCGGCTGCTCTCCCTTGCGCCGAATACGACACATTGCCCCGACCGGCGCAGGCAAACCTTCCACCGAAACGGTCAGACCGGTTACGTCGACCACCCGCCCGAGCAAGGCGGGGGTACACATTCGTTCGACGCGCTCGATTTCTCGATCAAAAACGTTCATCTCGATTCACGTTATTCCTCGGCCTGCGCCGGCCGCTCGGTCCGCAATTCGTCCTCGATCCGCGCGAGCTGCGTATCCAACGTCGCATCGACCAAGCCGGTGCCCCATTGCACGCGGCAGCCACCGGGCCGAACCTCCTGCTCGTCGATGACGCGGATGTTGGTCCATTCCTGCCGTCGTGCGACCAAGGACTCGGCGAACAGTCTGGCCGTCTCCGTGTCGGCCGGGTTGACCGCGATGGTCACATCCGACCGAACACCGGCCAACTGTACGGCCTTATCCAAGTTGGCTAGGACGGCCTGTCGTTCACGCTCGCCTACACAGCCGACCACCCGCCGGGCGATGGCTAAGGACAACTCAACCAAATCCTGCCGGGCGGCCGCCCGCCAGTGGGCGCGATGGGCGTCGATATCGGCAATAACCTTCTGGCACGATTCGATCAGACTGGCCTGCTGCTTCTCGAATTTCTCCCGGGCCTCGGCCTGGGCAGCGGTGTGACCAGCAGCTCGCCCCTCCTCGATGCCTTGGGCGAATCCACTCTGGTATCCCTCGTTGCGGGCACGGTTTCGGATTTCCTCGTCTTGTCGCTTGGCCTCGGCGATAATCGCATCAGCCGACGCACGGGCCTGGCGCATTACCGACTGGGCTTCGGCCAGCACATCGTTAAGGCAGAATTGGCGTAAACCAAGCCCGCCCCGTTCACCGCTCAACCCGGCTTTGATCACTGTCGGCGTTCTACTCATGCCGCCGGACTCCCTTGAAAGACCATGCCCATAATCCGACCTGTCCCTTGTTCTACACCACGATGTCCGAATCGCCGCCGCGGCCCTCGATGATGATCTCGCCGGCATCCTCCAGACGCCGCACGATATCCACGATCCGCTGCTGAGCGGATTCCACGTCGCTCAAACGCACCGGGCCCATGTATTCCATATCCTCCCGGATCAGCGTGGCCGCCCGCTCGGACATGTTGTTGAAGATCTTCTGCTTCATGTCCTCGCTGGCGGTCTTCAGGGCCAGGGCCAGTTCCTCGTTGTCCACTTCCTTGAGCAGGGCCTGAATGCCCTTGTCGTTGACCAGCAGGATATCTTCGAACACGAACATCAGCCGTCGAATCTGCTCGACCAGATCGGGATCCTCGGCCTCGAGCGTCTCGAGGATGCCTTTTTCCGTGGCCCGGTCGGCCCGGTTCAGTATTTCCGCGACGGCCTCCACTCCGCCGACCTTCTGGAATCGTTGCGACATGATGCCCGCCAGCCGCTGCTCCAGGCCCCGCTCCACCTCGCGAATGACCTCCGGGTTGGTCTGCTCCATGTTGGCGACCCGGGCGACGACCTCGATCTGCTTGGCCGGGGCCAGACCGGCCAGAATCTCGCTGCCCATGCCCGGCGGCAGGTGGGCCAGGATCAGGGCGATGGTCTGCGGATGCTCGTCCTGCATGAAGGTCAACAGGCTTTCGCTCTCGGCCTTCTGCAGAAAACTGAACGGCTGCTGCTGGACCTGATGTTCAATCTGTTCAAGAATGCGGGCTGCTTCCTCCCGCGGCAACGCTTTTTCCAGGATGGACCGGGCATAGCTCAGTCCGCCTTCCGAGGCGTACTGCTTGGCCAGGGCAACATTGAAAAACTCCTCGACAATCTGCTCGCGAACCTTGGGCGGAACCGGGCCCAGGGAGGCCACCTCGCGGGTTAAATCCTCGACCGCATCGCGATCCATGGTTCTGAGGATCGAGCCCGCCACCTCCGGACCGACGGACAACAGGAAGACCGCCACCTTGGCCAGCCCCTTGTATTCCCGCTGCTCGGACTCGGTTCCGGATTGTGTCGCGGCTTTCCTGGCCATCGCGAATGATTACTCCTCGTCCATCCATTTCCGGAGAATCTGGCCGGCCACCTGCGGATCCTCCTTGACCATTTCCATGATCTGCTCAACTACGCGTTGGGTCTGCAATGTAGCCTCGTCCACCTCCCTGGCCATCATCAACGGCTCGGTCTCCAGCGCCTCGCCAACCGGTTCGCCGGCACTGAAGTCCAACTCTTCCACTTCCGCACCTTTCTTGCCCCGAATCTTGATGATCTTGCCTTGTGGGGACTCCTCGCCAGGCAGGACCGGTCCTTCGCCGACCTTGCGTACCATCATGAGCATCATGAGCAGGCTCATTACCGCCAGGGCCCCCAGCCCGGCCTTGGTGCCGTAGGCCCGGACGAATTTCATCATCCCTTCGTCCATGCCCGCGACCATCGCCTCATCGAAACTCATCATCGCCTGGTCGTAGAACCAGCTAACCTCGACCAAGTCCACCTCGCCGGGTTTACCCCCCAAAGCATTGGCTACCTTGCGGCGAATGTCGTCCAGAACCTTCTGCGTACTCCTGGCCGCTTCCAATTCTTCGTCTGACGGATCCTTGTCCTCGTTAGCCTTACGGAATATGGCCGACAGATAACTGCGCGGCACCAGAATCGAGGCGGTCAGGCCTTTGATCCCGTAACGGGCGGATTCGACCTTGGTTTGAGTCACGTCGACCTCACCCTTGAATACGTTATGACTCCGCTCACGCTCGGTTTTCTCGGCACCTCCAGCGGAGGCCACCCCAACCGTGGTATTCGGTACTACACCCGGCTCACCGGAGGACGTACCCCGCTCCTGCAATTCACCCTCGCTTTCTTTCTCGACCATCACTGGATCGCCGTACTTAGTGATGCTCTCCACCCGCATCTCCGGATCCAAGTCGGCATGCACCCTGACTCTGACTCCGGGAATAAAGTCCAGCAACGCCAAGACGTTATCCCGGAAATACTGTTCTTTTTTCTGTCGTGCCTCGAGATCACCCAAGCCGGACATGCCGATGTCCTTTCGCACCTGATACGAACGACCCTGTGCGTCCACGATATTCACGTCGGCGATATCCATGCCGGCTACCGCTCCGCTGACCAGAGCGGCCACCGCCCGCACCCGCCCCTCGTCCAGTTCCTGCCCGGGCTTCAGAACCAAATTGATGCTGGCCGTCGGCCGGATCGACGGGGCTCCAACCCTCCGCTGCTGGGCGTCGTTAACAAACACCCGAGCCCGGTTGATCCAGGTAAAATTATTCAAGGTACGAGCCAACTCGTTGCTTAAGGCGAGTGTCCAGCGTCGGCTTTGCTGATCGGCACTTAAAAACGCATTACCTTCCTCGATAATCTTGCTGTACCCGATGCTCACATCGCTCGGCAGTAATTGGTTTTCCCCTAGCAGACCCTTAAGTCGATGACGATCGGCGGAGGCCACGAGAATGCGGTCCCCGCTGACCTGATAGGTCGCGCCGACCGTGTCCAGGTGACTCCGAATAGCGGCCAGATCATCGGTCCGCATAGGTTGATCCAGTAACGGGACCATGGCCGGCTTCTGCGCCCAGCTTACCAGCCACAACATCGAAACGACGATCAAAGCCACACATGAGCCCACCGCCAGCCGCTGCGAAAGGGTAAGGCCCTGAAGATGGCTCTTCGTCTGCAAGATGAGTTTCCTGAGGAATTCCATTTCCTTCAGTCTCCCAAATAGTAGGCCGGCATCCTGCCCGCCCGCTGGCTAACGGTCCCGGCCTCTGGTCGCGACCGGGCCATCACCGCTCCGCTTACACCCGCATCTGCTGGACCTCGCGATAGGCATCCAGAAGCTTGTTGCGCATTTCCATGAGCATATTGAAGGCCACTTCCGACTTGCGCACCGCGGTGAAAACCTCGGCCAGATTATGCGGCTCGCCGGTAACCACCTTTTCCACTCCGTCGGACGCCTCTTTCTGCAACTGGTTCACCTGTTCGAGGCTGTCCAGCAGAACATCCTTGAATGATTTGCCGTCCGGGGTTTGTCCGACCCCGACCGGACGTGGACGACCAACCGGTTGAAGCGGCGAACTCGACCCAAGACCACTGATACTCAATGGATCAGGCATTGATCATATCTCCGTACATCCACACTTACTCACCTTCCCACGCCCCTCATGCCAGGAGCCGCAACGTCGAAGACAGCATATCCTTGGTCATCGACATCGCGGAGATATTGGCCTCGTAAGCCCGGCTGGCCAGCATCGCGTTGACCATTTCAGTGGCCAGGTCCACATTGGGATACTCCACATACCCCCGATTCGGGCCGGAGGCAATCGCGTCCGGGTGCCCCGGCTGATAAACCATCCGACCCGGAGATTCATCCTCGCGTATCGCGGACACCCGCACGCCTGGACCGCCCCGCCCGTCACCGGCCGCGAACAAAGCCATGCGCCGCTTGAAGGGGCCCGGTTGGCCGTCGGCCCGCCGGGTGGCACTGGCGTTGGCGATATTGCCCGCGATCGTGTCCATCCGAATCCGCTGGGCTACTAACGCCGAAGTGCTGATATCCAACGATCCGAACATTGTTCCACCTCACGGCCGCCACACGACCTTACAAAGATCAGGTAATCCGCCCTGAAATCGCCTTGTTCAAGCCCTTGAACCGGTCATGCAGCAACTGGGTAATGATCTGATGCATCATGCCGTTCTCGGCCAGCAGGGCCATCTGCCTCTCCACCCGTTGATTGGTTCCATCATGAAATAGAATATTCTCCGGGGGAACCTCCTCGGCGGTTACCCGCAAGCACCCGGCCGCGTCCTGCCGGAACTGCCGCGTGCCTTTGATTTCCAGCAACCGTGAACCCGTCTTTTTGCGCTGGCCAATCGCCTCCCGCAACGATTTCTGGAACTTGGCCGTATCCAATTGCCGGGCCTTGTAGTTCGGCGTATCAATATTGGCGATGTTTTCCACCAGCACACGCTGCCGCTGCTCGACAAACGACAGCATCTTCTCCAAGGCCGGGATCGTCCCGCTGTTAACCACATCCGCCAGAAACATTCAGCTCTCCTTGCCGCATCACCGGACACGTCGGCGCGCGGACACCGCCAAACACCCGTCTCTGCAAGACCGATACCACGGCACGTGGCCCCCGCCGCCGACCGTTTAACCGCTAATCAGACGTTCCGGGTGGCGCATATTTTGCGCCAGCCGCGCAAGATCTGCCGCTCCACTAAGCCTGTCCGCACCCCGTCAACCGGCCAACTGATAGGCCTTTTTCGAGGCAGCTTCCTCCCGCCATTGCTTTAACTTCAAGCCCAACGTCCGCACGCCGATACCCAATCGCTCCGCAGTCCGGGCCCGGTGCCCGCCGCATTCCCTCAACGTTTTTTCGATCAACTGCCGCTCCATGTCTTCCAGGATATGGCCCGGGCGGAGTTTCTGATCGAAGGCATCGCCCCGTGAAATACCGCCCAGCCAAGGACTGACCATAGCCGCGGTTAACACCCCGTCGATGACCAGGACCGAGGCTCGTTCGCAGAGATTCTCCAGCTCGCGAACGTTGCCCGGCCAATCGTACTCGACCATCAAACGCAGGGCCTGCTCCTCCACTCGAAGCTTAGGTCTACCCGAGCGACCGGCCGCCCGGCTCAGGAAATAATCCACCATTGAAGCAATGTCCTCGCGTCGTTCGCGCAGCGGCGGAACCGCGATTGGCAACACGCTCAGACGGAAATACAAGTCCTCGCGGAAACGCTGCCGGGCCACCCAGTCGGTCAATTGCCGATTGGTGGTGGCGATCACCCGCACATCAACATTGCGGGTTATTCCGCTACCCACCCGCTCGAATTGACGCTCCTGCAATACACGCAAAAGCTTGGCCTGCAAAGGCAAGGGGATTTCGCTGATCTCGTCGAGCAGCAAAGTGCCCCCATCGGCTAGCTCAAAACGCCCCTTGCGCATGCGATCGGCCCCGGTAAATGCTCCGCGCTCATGTCCGAACAATTCGCTCTCCAACAGGTTGGCCGACAGCGCTGCGCAGTTCAGACAGAGCATGGGACGATCAGCTCGCGGACTGGATAGATGAACCGCCCGGGCCAGCATTTCCTTGCCCGTGCCGGATTCACCCTGGATCAATACCGTATTGCTGCTCGGAGCCACCCGCTTGATTGTTTCTCGCAGCACGCGCATGGCCGGTGAATCTCCGATCATCTCCCGCTGCTCGCCGTCAGTCAGCGAACGGCGCAGGGCCTCGTTCTCGCTGCGTAATCGGGTATGCTGAATGGCCCGGTCCACCAGCAGGCAGATTTTGTCCGCGTCGAACGGCTTGGTGATATAGTCGAAGGCCCCGAGCTTCATGGCCTCCACCGCCGTATCCACCGTGCCGAACGCGGTCATCAGGATTACCGCGCATTCGCCGCCCGCGCCACGCAGCTCGCGCAACAAGGTAACTCCGTCCATCCCCGGCATCTTCAGATCGGTGACCACGCAATCGAAGGAACCGGCCTTGATTGCCTCCAAGGCCTCGGCCGGATCGCCAAAAGCCTGGACCAGATGATCCTCGCGACGCAGGGTCTCGGCCAGAGAATCCCGAAGCATTTCCTTGTCGTCCACTACGCATACCCGCCCCATCAGGCTACCTCCTTATGTTCGAAGCCGCGGTTTTTTCTCCCCGCGCGTGTACGGCCGACATCCCCGTGACCGGCCGGAGCCTGGGCCGCTTCCAGGCAGCGTGGCAGGCAAAGCGAAAACACCGCCCCGCCCTCGCCGTGGTTGGCCGCCCATACGCTGCCACCGAGCGTTTCGGCGATCTGATGCACGATGGCCAGCCCCAGACCCGTGCCCTGGTTCTTGGTCGTGAAAAACGGATTGAAAATCCGGTCTATCATCTCCGCCGGAATGCCCGGCCCGTTATCCCGCACGCTGATAATCACCTGCTCCCGCGGCGCGGGACGCAGACCGATGACCACCCGCCGCGGCTGTTCGGCTTGCGGCTCACCCGCCTCCAAGGCATTCAGCAGCAAATTCAACAACGCACGTTGCAAAAGGGCCTGATCGCTATGGATCACCACCCCATCCAAATCCTCGGATACTCGTACTTCCGCGCCGATGCGGGCAATACGGCCGGCAGCCATCTCGATGGTGGCCAACGCCACGATATCCAGCTCCAACGGCATCGGATGTGGGTCGGAGGGACGCCCGAACTCCAGGATATCCGTAACCAAGGCCTCCAGATCCGCCACCCCGCCGGCTATCTTATTGACCAGGATCAACGTCTCCGGCCGGTCATACAGATCCTTGGCCAGCAGGGATACCAGAAGTCGGATTCCTCCCAGCGGGTTGCGAATTTCATGGGCCACACCGGCGGCCATCTCGCCCAACGCCGCCAACTTCTCCCGGCGACGCAGCAAGCGACTCTTTTTCGCCACTTCTTCCCGCAAGCGGGCGACCTCATCGCGTAACTGCTCATGCGCGCTTTTTAGCTGCTCGGTCACATCGTTGTAGGAATCGATGATCGCGGCCAGCTCACGCTCCCGTTGAGTAGGTTCACCGGTCATCGTGTTCATGCGTCGGTCCACTCCACCTGTGCCGGTTGTTCCGCTCCGTCCATGGCATAGGCATTGCCCGCCTGTCGGCCGGTCTTCAACTCCGACATTTCCCGCGTCATCAGGCTCTTACGCGCCGCAAGCAGCTTCGCATCCTCCTCGTCCGTTTTCAGGATGCCCGCCAATTCCTCGTTAACCTTCCTGGCCAACTCGTCCACCCGGCGACGTTCCGTATCGGTCAACCGTTCGCGCACGCGCGACCAGTCCGCCTGGTAAGTTCGCAAGGATTCCGATACCTCGCCTAACGTATCCAGGATCCCCCGCCGCTGCTCCAGCACATCGAGCAACCGTTGCGGATCGTCCGCGGTAATCGCCGACCGCTGCCGATGCAGCAGGGTATGCAAAAGACGGCAGTGCCCGAGTTGCTGATCAAGCAACCCGATCAGTTCGTTCGCATCGTAAACCGTTTCCGTCGCAACCACGTTTGCCTCGTTCATCAGATCACCTTTGCTTATGCTCTGGTCCCAGCCTAATGGGCCGTCCGCCCATGACGCTCAGTCCGCTCGGGCCAGTTCCTCCGCAACGAATACCGGTGTCGCTTCCAGCCAGTTCAAATACTCTTCCCAATAGCCGCGGTCTTCCAACGGAGTCAGCCGGGCAAACTGCTCATCGGTAATCCCGCGTAAGGCCCAACGGGCCCGTTGCAGCGTTTGCCGGCCTTTGCCGACATTCCCCAGCCGGAGATAACAGTTGATCATCTGCACGTAAGCGGACATGGCGATAGGATCGTCCTTGTAACGAAAGGCGGCCTTATCATATAGCTCCAAGGCTTCCTGGTAATGGGTCAAGGACGGTGTCGCCGTCTCCCGGGACAGGTCATACACCGCATCCGCTTGGTAAAACCAACTCAGCTTTACATAGAGCTCATCCAGATCCGTTAAGGTCTCCGCCGAACGCCGCCGGTAACGGTCGATCACCTCGGCATACAGCTCCCGGGCCTTGCCCAGCCGCTCGCGGTATGCCAGTCGCAACTGCTCGCGGATGGCCACATTCGTATCGTCGGGCAAATCTACCTCGCGAATCCGCCGAGCGCTGAGCCGATAGGCGTCGGCCAGCAGATAGGTAACCCTATACGCCCGGGCGTCATCACCAAAACGCCGCAACGCCTCGGTATACCGAGCGATGCCCTTTTCGTATTCGCCGGCCTGCGTATACAAATCCCCCAACGCAAAAAGGGCCTCGCGATATTCCCGGGCTTCTGGAGTAATAGTCTGGATCGGGTCTCCGGGCATATGATCGACGATACGCAGAAGTGTCCGTTCGGCCTTATCCGCCTCGCCGAGATTATGGAAACACTCCGCCAAAGGAACCAGCGAACCGGCCGCCGCCGGGGTTCGCGGATGGTCCGTTATATTCCTTTGATACCAGACGACGGCCTGGTGGAAGTCGCCCGCGGCCTGGCAGGTTTGCCCCAGCCACCGTAAGGCCTCCGGAACGAATGGGCTATAAGGCCGCTCTTTGACAAAAACCTCGAGCACCTCCATCGTGCGCCGCCGATCGCCGGCCAGATCAAAGGACTCCGCCGCCCGACGCGTCGCCTCGGTCGCCGCCGCCTGATCGAAAGATACCAGTTGATTCAAACGTCTATACGCCTCGCCCGCGTCAAGAAAATACGCTTTAGCCGGGTACGTCTCCTCCGTCTCGCCGGCCACCGCTCGCCGCAGAGCCCGTTGACCCAGCTCATAGGAAACGTCCGCCAGCCAATTGACATACCGCGCCTGAGCCGCATCGTCTCCTGGACGCACCAGCCGGGTCGCCAGCATCAGATACTCACGAGCCCGAGCAAGTTCTCCACGCTGCCGTAATTCCCTAAAAAATCTGCTAGTCGTTTCGCGAATCTGCTGCAAATCGATCATCGTGCCGTACGGATCTTCCGCCGCCAAACGAATCGCTTCCTCGTAGGTGGGTATGGATTCGTCGTGACGCTCGAGCCCTGCCAGGGCTTCAGCCCGACCCCACACGGCCGCCGCTCGATAGCGACTCGGCGGAGCGTTGTGCCGCACCTCATCAAAAAAGCCCAGGGCATAGGCCGGAGCCTCCTGATCCAGCATGATACGGCCCAACAGCCAGCCGGAGGCCGCATATAACTGATCCGTAGTGTTCAACCGGTCGCGTAATGCACGCAGCAACCGTTCCGCATCATCCACCCGGTTCACCCTATACCAGGCCAATGCCCTTAGATAATCGTAGCCAAGCTGCATCGACGGCTCGGTGAATTGTCCGGCGTATGCTTCCAGAAAACGTTCGCAAGCCTCGAAAGCCCCCTCCTGGTTGAACAATTCCACTTTCCGCTCCGCAGCCCAGTAACGCAGAGCTTCCGGCACCTCAACGCCACTTAAAAAGGCATCGTATTCCGCGTGCATTTGCTCGACCGTCTTGCCGCCCCGTTTATGCTCCATCTCGCAGATCGTCTTACGCAAAGTCCAGGGATCGTCGATTCCCGCGGCCAAGGCCTGTCGATAGGCCGCGACGGCCTCGGTTTCATTTCGTTGCCATTGGTAAGCCAGCCCGCGCCAATAATACATCTGGGCATCGAACGATTCGTCCGGCCCGATCGATTGGTCGCTATGCTCGATAATCCGCCGGATGTTATCTTCACCATGGACGGAGTTACCCAATTCGTAGCCGACCAGAATCTCTACCATCTCGCGATGCAATCGGTGCCGCTGATCCGGTTGCAGAGCACGCGCGGGGTCTGTCAGCAGGTTTTCTACCGCATCACTGGCCTGGATATACAGACCGGCTTCCCGCAAGCGGACCGCATGACTGAACAGTTCATCGAAAGTGGGTACTTGAGGCTCGGGGCGCAGACGCCAGACCCCCCAGGTCAGCAGTGCAACCGAGAGGAACAATAGCGGGATCTGCCAACGACCGGCGATCTGTTCGCTGAAAACGCGCTGTTGCGGCACGTCGCTCATCCTGAGCCTTCCCGGGTCATCCTGACCCTACACGAACCACAAAGGATCGACCGAAACAGGTCGAACGATACCGAGTCTTCCTCGGCGTACAACTCATTCGGCATTTTGATCGATTTTAGATAAGCGGTATATGCGCAAGAAATTGCATTCGCCCGGTCTTCAACACCATCTCCGACAGCCCGCTCAACAAGCTTGCACCACGATCATACCGCCTTGATCTTCGATGACAGTGCTGACAACCACGTTGGACCGAGCCAACGGCCTCTCCGCGAACTTATGAAAAAAATATTATCACTGTCAGGAATTTTTTGCGCCCATGATCGGCGTCATCAACGTCCGATAAACCACAGTAGCAAACAGAACACCATACTGAACATCCTTGCCCATAAGAGACTGGAGCTATTTTGTAGACCATACACCCCTCTTAAGAGCCATTCAGTTTTGTTTTCTCCTGCAACAAGTGGCAATCATGACCAATAAACATTATCTTCATCTGACCAATAGACAGAATGGATGATTAGTGACGCACTACCGTCACGCTCTTTAGAATGTCCCTGATATATGGAAGGTAGTCATAGTTATGTGCGTATCACCCGCGAAAGATAGTATCAAGGCCGAAGCCGTCTTACAAACCAACTCTGGGAAATTCACTATTTATAGAATAGCGGCAATCCAGGAGCAGGGTATCGCGGATATCCACAACCTCCCTTTCTCTATTAAGGTCTTGTTAGAAAATACTTTACGTAACTTGGACGGGTTCCAGGTCACCACTGAGAATGTCATCGGCCTGGCCCAGTGGCAACCCAAACCGCCCAAGGCGGTGGAACTGCCTTTCAAGCCCGGCCGGGTCATTCTTCAGGATTTCACCGGCGTGCCGACCGTGGTCGATCTGGCGGCCATGCGTTCAGCCATGAAAAAGATGGGCGGCGACCCGAAACTTATCAACCCCCAGGTTCCCTGCGATCTGGTGATCGACCATTCCGTGCAGGTCGATGCCTACGGCTCCGCCACCGCCCTGGCTATCAACAAACAACTGGAATACGAACGCAACACCGAACGATACGCCTTCCTCAAGTGGGGCCAGCAGGCTTTTCAGAATTTCCGCGTCGTACCGCCGGCCACCGGGATTATCCACCAGGTCAACCTCGAGTACCTGGCCGATGTCGTCCTCACCCGCAAAGTCGGCGGCCGTACCGTCGCGTTCCCCGATACCCTGGTCGGCACCGACAGCCACACGACCATGATCAACTGCCTGGGCGTGGCTGGCTGGGGCGTCGGCGGGATCGAAGCCGAGGCCGTCATGCTCGGCCAGCCGATCTACATGCTTACTCCGGAAGTGGTCGGCTTCAAACTCATCGGCAAACTGCCCGAAGGCGCAACCGCCACCGATCTGGTGCTGACCGTTACCCAGATGCTCCGAGCCAGGGGCGTGGTCGGTAAATTCGTCGAATTCTTCGGGCCCGGCCTGGCGGAGATGTCCCTGCCCGACCGCTCGGTAGTGGCCAACATGGCCCCCGAGTACGGCGCAACCATGGGCTTTTTCCCCGTAGACCAGCAGACCCTTGATTATCTCAAGCTGACCGGCCGATCACCCGACCAGATCGACCTTGTAGAACGTTATTGCAAGGAACAGGGCCTGTTCCGTACCGCCCAGACTCCGGACCCGCAATTCACCGACGTGCTCGAGCTGGACCTGGCTACCGTGCAAACCTGCCTGGCCGGCCCGAAGCGCCCGCAGGACCGGATCGAACTGCCGGAAGTTAAGAGCAGCTTCCGCGCCAGCTTGCAGGCCCCGACGGCTCAGCGTGGCTTCGATCTGCCCGAATCCGATCTCGGCAAAAGCGGCACCATGGAAATCGACGATGTCATTGAAACCATCACCCATGGCGCGGTAGTCATCGCGGCCATCACCTCCTGCACCAATACCTCGAGCCCGGCGCTGATGCTCGGGGCGGGGCTGCTGGCGAAGAAGGCCGTGGAAAAGGGTCTGGCCGTCAAGCCCTGGGTCAAGACTTCGCTGGCCCCCGGCTCGCGAGTGGTCAATGACTATCTCGACCAAGCCGGCTTGACCGAGTACCTGGACCAGCTCGGGTTTCAGACCGTCGGCTACGGATGCACCACCTGCATCGGTAACAGCGGGCCGATACCCGACGTGGTGGCCGACGCGATCAATTATGCCGGCCTCGTGGTCTGCTCCGTGCTGAGCGGCAACCGCAACTTCGAGGGGCGGATCAATCCGCTGGTCAAGGCCAACTATCTGGCCAGCCCGCTGCTGGTCGTCGCCTATGCTCTGGCCGGAACCATCGACATCGACCTGACCAGCGAGCCGATCAGCCAGGACACCGCTGGTAACGCGATTTATCTGCGGGATATCTGGCCCGGCCAGCAGGAAATCCGTAAGGCCATCGCCCGGTGCGTAACCCCGGAACAGTTTACCCAACGGTATGGCCACGTGTTCGAGGGCGACGAAACCTGGCAGGCCATTCCCACCGAGGGCAGCGACCTTTATGCCTGGTCGCCGGATAGTACCTATATCCGCGAGCCCTCTTTCTTTGAGGATCTGTCGCCCGAGCCGCGGCCGATCCATCCGATCACCGGCGCCCGGTGCCTGGTGATGGTCGGCGATTCGGTCACCACTGACCATATTTCGCCGGCCGGGGCGATCAAGCCGGACAGCCCGGCCGGCCGCTACTTGCAGGAACACGGGGTCAAGCCGTCGGAGTTCAACAGCTACGGCTCGCGGCGCGGCAACGATCAGGTGATGGTCCGGGGCACGTTCGCGAACATCCGTCTGCGCAACCTGCTCGCTCCCGGCACCGAGGGCGGCGTGACTACCTACCTGCCCGACCGAGAGCAGATGAGCATCTACGATGCGTCGGTCAAATATAAGGAAACTGGTACGCCGTTGATCGTCCTGGCCGGCCGCGAGTATGGCACCGGCTCAAGCCGCGACTGGGCGGCCAAGGGGACGCTGCTGCTCGGCGTGCGGGCGGTAATCGCCGAAAGTTACGAGCGCATTCACCGCAGTAACCTTGTAGGGATGGGCATTTTGCCGCTGCAATTCAAGGAAGGCCAGGACCGCAAATCCCTCGGCCTCAACGGCCGCGAGACGTTCGATATCCACCTCGACGACAACCTGCAACCGCTGCAGGAGGTGAAGGTGACGGCCGCGCGCGAGAAAGGCGACCCGATCGAATTCACCGCCATCTGCCGGATCGACACCCCCGTGGAAATCGAATACTACCGCAACGGCGGCATCCTCCAGACCGTCCTGCGCAAAATGTTGAAACCGTAAACACGAATCCGTAGGGCGGGCTATTGCCCGCCTCTTGCTCCGTTACAGTGTTATGCGACCATGCACAACCCGCCGGCATGGGCCATCGGAACCCCAAGCGCAAGCGCGGGGCCGAAGGAGAATGATTTTTCCGTATTTGGTGCGCTATGCTACACCGGCCCGTCACTTCCGTTCCGGGTTCTGATCGCCATCACGGCGGGCAAATAGCCCGCCTGGATCACTCTATCAACTTCTTCATTCGTACCGGATGTTTCAACTTTTTGATTGCCTTAGCCTCAATACTACGAATTCTTGCGATTGTGGTCTCAAGTTGCGTTGCCACTTCTTGAAGGGAACAGACCCTGCCATCGCTTAAGCCGTACCTTAGCCTAAGAACTTCTCGTTCGCGATAAGTGATGGTGCGTAGTACTTGTTTCAGTCGATCATTAACCATAACTCCCACTCTCGCTTCTTCCATAAGTTCTTTTACAATTATCGTGCCTATCTCATCCTTTGCCCTGGCGATAGCCATACGGATTGCGTTTGCTGTATCATGCCATTTAACTATGGTATCCAACTCGCTA
The DNA here is from genome assembly GCA_012729595.1 of Phycisphaerales bacterium. Classification (GTDB taxonomy): domain Bacteria; phylum Planctomycetota; class Phycisphaerae; order UBA1845; family PWPN01; genus JAAYCU01. The sequence continues at coordinate 520 of JAAYCU010000151.1, read as the reverse complement.
TCTATAAGCGGCAGAATATCTTCGCAGGCTTCAATCAATTCCATTGTGATCTGCCGATACGATTGTCCATTTCGCACCAGCTGTGTTTTTCGCTGAGCTACATTATCGATGAACTTAACACTTCCCGCCTTAGGCTGTTTTCTGATTTCATCGTTCATTGTTCTTCCCTGCCGAATCCGTACTGCCTCACCACTTCAAACGTAAGATCGTAGGGCGGGCTACTGCCCGCCTCTTGCTCCGTTACAAGCATGGCCATCGCGGCGGGCAATAGCCCGCCCCGTCACTGATTACGTAGAGTGTACCCCGAATTCGCGAAATTTGTCACTCAACAGCCCTCAATCGATCAGCCTGTTCGTAGCCGTATCGTGTAACGTGATATACTTCACCTTTGTGATTACTCAAACTGACCGATTTGGTGGCTGATGCGGCTTGGCGCGAATAAAAAGCGGTGTTTCTGGCCGATGTATGTTGTGAACAGCAACACACCGGAGAACACCGCCATGTTCACTATCGACCGCAT
>JAAYCU010000150.1 GCA_012729595.1 Phycisphaerales bacterium | reverse complement strand
GTTATTTCAGCCGTCGGGACGGGAGAAAACTCGAAAACGGGGTAGGCGCAACGGGGGGCGCTGGTACAATAACAGAACACGGCCCGGCGGCATTGCCGGGCGAGGTCAAATGGGAAATCTCGGCTTAAGGGCCTTCCTTACCTTGGACGAGAGAACCAGTTGATCCAAGGTCAGCCGGGGTTCAGATATCCCGTCGTCCCCACGCCGTCCATGTTGAAGATATTTATTGAGAGCCAAGGCCTCCAGCGATTGCTCCGTCAGCTCGAACTCGATGTCATCCAGTTCTTCCGGTCGGCTGGATATAAGCTCCGTGGCCCCGTATATCGGTCGAATGATGTTATTGACGATCAGAGGAGAACGTGGTCCGATCGCCTCGTAGCCGTAGGTGGGATCCTCGATATCCCACTGCGCTACTCCGGCGAGCATCTGACCGGTACAGCTATTATCCAACCAGCGGAAATATCCCAACGCCTTGCACAGCAGGGCGATAACAATCGCGGTATGCTGTCGATCGTCGCCGGCCAGTTCACGTAATTTGCCCAGTTTCCATTCGGGATGCAAACTCAGCGATTCCATAATATCGGTGACTTGGTTACCGAATCTTCGCCTGGCCCGTCGGACCTGGCGGCCGGTCCCGTTTCCCGACTCGAACAGGCCCAGTTCCGGAACCATCCGGACAATCGTCTGACTGATTTCCCGTAACCAGGCATAAAGCTCTTCCTCGGAAACGGCAATACGGATTGGGACTCCTTCCTCACGGCCGGTAAGAAACCACTCCACGACGCGATGGTCGATGTCTAACTGACCTTCGTTGCTGTCAGGGTCGTCCTTGTCAATGTGGATCAATCCAAGTCTGTTCAGTTTGCCATCAGGCATGAGCGAACGGAGCAGCTTGAGTCGGTCCCGCTGACGATGTTCCAGCAACTCGCTGATTTCATGGGCGACCGTGATATCGATATTGGTGAGACGCAGCCGGCTGATGGTAAGTGCCAGAACGGCCTCGACCTCGAAAGGCTCCAGAGCATGGCTCCGCACCAACCGAACGAAAGGATTCGTGTCATCCGTGCAAGCCAGACGCTTGTGAAACGCTAATGCCAACGCGTTCAGCTTCTGCTTGCTACGGGTATAGTCGTCCGCATCGTGATAGTTTATGTCTGGATACGCACAACAAGCGTGAATCAACTCTAACGCGGATTCCATCAGGGCATCGAGTGACTCAAACGGTCTCACCTTACGCCAGGGTGAGGACGACTGATTCCGGTAATGCTCGCGGCCCGATCGGGTTGCTGGATTCTTTTTTGTAAGCATTGCACGTCTCCTCACGTGTCACACAAGTGACCGGCTCGGTGGAACCCGCCGGGCTCAACGTGAACCCTTGCATCGCCACGGAATTAATTATACACTATGTGTACGACATAGGATGTCATATACAGATCAGGTTTATCGAAAAATTGGAGATTTTTATGCCTCGTCGCCGACACCTGCCACCCGGAGAAAAACACCGGAAATCGTTCGAACGTATCTCCATTATTTACAACGCATTAGATGGCATGCAGCAGGGGGACAGGGTCACGTGCGCCTCCCTGGCGGAGACGTTGGGTGTCGATATCCGAACGGTACTTCGGGACATTGACACCATGCGTAGCGACATGGGTATGCCGATCGAATACAACCAATGCGAAAAAAGCTATTATTACAATCATTCCCGCGAATTTGAGGTTCCCGTCGTTCAGGTTGCCAACCGTGAGAGGATAGTCCTCATAGTGGCCGAAATGATGGTTGGCCAGGCCCAAGGAACGCCACTATCCAGGTCACTCAAGAGTCTGTTCCACAAGATCCGAATTCGCCATGAAGACTCGTCCGCTCTGGACCGGAGACGGATCAAACGGCTGGTCTCGTTTCATGGCCAACCGGTCCGCCTGGTCAGCGAGCAAGTATGGACCAGGTTGCTCGAAGCGATGCGTAAGCCTCGGGTCGTGACCATGGAGTACCAGGGACTGGAGGATAAAGAGAGTTGTACACGCGCCGTTGAACCGTTGCATGTCGCCTGCGTGGAGGGGGATTGGTATCTGTTGGCATACGACCGGGACAAATCGGGTATTCGTTATTTCGCGTTATCCCGGATAAAGTCGCTTCTACGAACAAGCACCAAGGCCCGCAAGCATCGCTTCAATCCGAAAACTGCTCTCTCCAACCGTTTCGGACAGTCCATCGGCCTACCTGGCAAGACAACGACGGTCGTATTGGAGTTTGCCCCGGAGGTGACCGACGAGATCAAGGAACGTAAATGGCATGCCGAACAGCAGCTTGAAATACAACCGGGCAGACCGGCGGTGTTGTCGATGCCGGTGCCAACCGACGCCTTATATCACAGCGTAAAACGGTGGATTCTCGGCTGGGGTGCGATGGTGAAAGTTCTTGAACCGTCGGAGCTGCGCACGACGATCTTAAATGAATACCGCGCCGCCCTGCGCCGACATGAGGAACCTGCAGTCCACCCATGAGCCACGTACCCGTTGATTGCCTCACCATTATTCGTGCCCGCGGTTATGTGCCATTCATTATCCGGCGGCACATATACCAAATGATCCTATCCATTGAGTGATTGGAAACGACATACGGGCGATCCTTTACGCATGAATAACAGGTGACGCACTGACTGTCCACTATTGTCCGCGATCAATCCTTCGAATTTTCATTACCCGACCGGTGTTCCGTCAACAGTAGTGTAAGCAGTTGCTGCGGCACCAACGTTACGGCGGCAACTCCCTCCTTGTTGACCTTGATTTTTCGAAGGGTGCGCTCCATGAGATCGCAGGAGTAAAGCTCCTGTCCGCGTCGCAAGACCGGCAGGCTGAGCCGGGCGGTCACCGGCTCAACATCCGAGTTCCAGAGACGAAGCATCAGGCCCGGCGCGAATGTCGCCGGTTGAAGCGACAATAACTGAACCTTGTCCGGATGAATATTTAACAGCGACTGACTGGAGCGTCCCTTAAAGTCCCCGACCACCGAAGCCAGTAGCGGCCGAAACAATTCCGCTCCCCCACGGGCCAGCCCGCCGTCCCAGTTGTCGTTTCCCGTCGGCTGCAAGACGAAATCATAAGACCACTGGCCCGTCACCGCCGCCATTCCCGGCTTGGTCGTCAACAAGGCCGCATATACATGTCCCGTCTTATAGTTGCCCTTCGGATCAAAACGCCAAGCCGCCGGGCCGTCGAGTCCAAGCATGGCGGTATGCAAGGGGAAAAAGTTGACCCCGGCATGAATGTACTCCATGCGCAGGCCGTGATGCACAAACAACCGGGCGGCGTTCGATCGGCCGGCCAGATACTCGCTCGGTTGAAATGTATGCAATACACGATTAGCCAGCACGCAAGGCTCCTCGCCGGCGAAGGGGAAAAAAGCGTAACCGCCCTCGGGGCCTTGGGCACGCGGCCCGGCCGAAAGGTTCAGATTGACGTACAACTCCGGACGGCCGCGATAGAGCGTGAAACGGGTCCGACACGCAAAGGGTTTGGTCGTCGGACGCGCCGAACCGTTGGTTTCGACGATGACCTGTGCGGAAAAAGGGCCGACTTCGGTTGTGATCCGCGTTGCCCCGAGCGCGGTGATCTCGTGTCCGGCGGGTTGGTGTTCGTACGGCTCCTCAAAATAGTTCACCAGTTCGGTAGGGCACCGTCGGTACGCCGCACGCACGTAGTTCCGCAGTCGTTCACGGTTCGGGCGTTCATACAAAAACGATCCAAGCGGATACTTCGCCTGATCCGAACACCATTGATAGGATCTAGCTCGATCGTGCCAGCGGGCCAGCCCGCCTGCTTTGTGAAACATGAGCGACTGGTTGGTCGTATGCAGGGTTTGCGTGCTCTCCTGCCAGTCGGCGAACAAGCCGGGTTGCTCGCGACCGGCGGTCTCGCGGATTTCCAGGGCCAGATACCCGCAGGCCGGCACCGGCGGAGCGATGAATTCTATATATCCAGATCGTCGCTCGTAAAGTACCGATCCTTTGGTCGTCGGATCAATTAACGCAAACGCCTTCGACGGAAGTTGCTTCTCGGGTATTCGAACAAGTCCACTGCGCGGCCAGCTAAGCGCATTGAATAGAATCACATGCTTGCCTGTTCTGGTTGTGGGTCGCGCTTTGCGAGTGGCCGAAATCCGATACCAGCCAGTATCGAGGATTTCGTTTTCTTTACTATCGATCAGCCGGTGGCATACGTTGGAGAGGTCCACCCATTGCCGGGGCTGGGCAAATACCCGGGATAATTCGCCTTCCAGGGTACGCAGCATGTCTGCAACCGTTTCACGTTCGCGTTGCGAACGTTCCTCCGCTGCTTCGCTCGGCTTGTCGGTGGGGGAGTCCTCGTAGGTTGCGATAAAGTCGCCTTCGATGGATGGGATTTGCGTGCCGTGTCGCCGCCTCATCACATCGGCATAATCGTCCAGGGTGCCGAGGTGATATTTCGGGAAATCAAAGTGATTACCAATCCATCCTATTGTGCTAAGGGGCAGTTGGGTGTCGGATACGCTAGATCCTTCGATACTCTTTACGGAAAGCCAGTGGTCCCAGGGCCAGTCGGCCGGAGGCAGCAGCGATTCTTCGGAACCGGCTCGATAATGCACCAGAACCCGGCTTTCGTCAGGTAATTTCCACCAGAACAAAGGCGGCACACGTAAGGGCAGGGCCTCTTGGTCTCCTCCCATTAGTATGAAGGCGCCGCCGGCGGCGGTGACCGCCATGCCCAACGAAGCACTTACTGTGGACATCTCGCCTAGAGTGGCCGCCTGTGGTACCGGTCGATCGAAACTGCCGGCCAGAAACCTCGCATGGTACAATATCTGGAATTGATCCTCGGCACTCGCCCATTCGTTCTCCCCGATGTTCGGTATGAGATTCCAAGTCAAACGCCCGGCACATATATATGTCGCCAGGCGTTCCTTGAGGCTCATGGGCACTTTTGCATCCGTGAGGACGCTTTCCAGATGATAAAAGGGAATCGTGATGACCATTCGAGGCCCGTCGGTCAAGGCGTCCGCGGTTTGGAAGCAATCCAGTAACCGCTCGATCATTGCCTTGTGTTCGTTGCGCGGGTTCGCGGCCGTTTCAGGGTTCGTTGTCCATTGAAAATCAAACACGGTATGCACATGTACGGGGCGGGCCGGGTTGAGCATGAAGGTGTCGCGAAAGGTTTTCCCCTCGGCGGTGCGCCAGAGGGCCCGGCATCGGATCGGGCGCGTCGGCCGGGGGATGGGAAATAGATAATAATCCT
>JAAYCU010000149.1 GCA_012729595.1 Phycisphaerales bacterium | reverse complement strand
GGTGGCGGTTCCTCGCAAGCTCTTCGTCGCCATCCTGGGTCGCATCCAACGCCTGCGTACCATGGCCAGCATGGCTCCGTCGTGACGCCCCGATACGTCGCTAGAGCTGGCACCCGGCGCAGGCACGCAGGGAGAAGCCCTGCGCCCAGAATGGAAAACAGGGCTTGGCTGGGGACCGATCAGACCCTTGGAGGCCCCCAAAGAGCCCTGAAGTCCGCTGCTCCGCGAAAAAAGTCCGAAAAGTGATATGCGTAACGGGGGGGGGCGCTGTACAATGGCGAGACACGGCCCAGCGGCGTTGCCGGGCGAGGTCAAATGGGAAATCTCGGGTAACGGTTTCCAAATAAATACTCACATTAAGCGAAGGGAGTATGTTGATGTTCCGCATAATAAATTCTAAATATCAGATTTACCCTGTGGTCTTGATGGCGTTATTTGCATGCACAACGCTGGGTGTTCAGAACACAAATGTGGCCCGTCCGGTTGAGTTGCCGTTCGAACAGGTGCTCCCCGGTACAATCGATCAATACGAAGCACTGACATTGTCAGGTGTCTATTGTAAAGAATATTATGTTAACAGTCAGAAGCTTGATGCCAATGGTCTGCGATTGGAGGTCACGCAAGGGCGGAGTGGTCAAGGCGCCAAGCCATGGTTGCTGGTCCGGCATATCGAAAGCGGCCAAGGTATTGGGATCTTTCTTGCCTATCCCGGCAACTGGCGGATAGAGCTCAAACCAGCCGGAGACAATACAATATTACATGCCGCGACCATCCCCTATCCCTTGGAAACTTACGATAACGTTAACGGCTTGCCTGTCCCGGGGGCATTAGTTAGCGAGTTCCGGGGCAGTTGGGACGACGGCGCTAATGCGATAAAAGCTTTTATCCGGTCCAGGCTTCTGCGGGATATGGGCAACGACTGGCCTTTGGTGCAATACAACACCTGGTACGATAGGTCAGATCGAGTAGAAGGCAAAAGATCGCTCGAACTGGCCGCGGCTGCGGCGGATTTAGGATGCGAGCTGTTCACGCTTGACGCCGGTTGGTACGGCAACGAATCTAATTGGATCACATGCCTTGGCGACTGGACGGTCAGACGGGAACGCTTCCCCGAGGGTCTCGAACCTCTGGTTCAGCGGGTTCGCGAACTCGGTATGAAATTCGGGTTATGGGTGGAAATCGAGTGCGCCCATCGTGATGCGAGCATAGTCCGAGAAAATCCCGACTGGATTCTACCCGTGAAGACTGGCAGCGATCGCGTCTGCCTGGATTTTGGCAAGCCCGAGGTTCTGGCATGGGCTTCCGAAATCATTGATCGTCTGGTTAATGCCTATAAATTGGACTACATAAAAATGGATTTTAACGCCAATTTGCTAATCGACAGTGAAGCCGACGGCCAGAACCTGGTCCTCTGGAGGCACTACCGGGGCCTGAGCCGCCTCTGGACGGACATGCGCAAAAAATATCCCGCTATGGTCATTGAAAATTGTTCGAGCGGTTCTCTACGCGGGGATTTATCTTCAGCGGCATATTGTGATACGCATTGGGTCTCGGATGCCATTCCTAACATGCAAAATTTCGTGATGAATTTCGGGGCAGCCTATATGTTTCCACCCGAATTCAATAGTCATTGGACGTGCAGACCCGAGAATACCGATCATCTGGATATCCAGACTTGCTTCCGAGTGAATATGCTTGGCCATTTTGGGGTGTCCGGGGCATTGATTCATTCCGAAGATCCGAAGGCTCGAAAACCCTGGAGCGATGAAGCCCGGCAGCAAGGGAAAAAGGAAGTCGCGCTCTATAAGGAGCTGCGTCCTTTGATCCGTAAAGCCGATGTCTTCCACCTGACCGCGCAGGCCGACGTCGACAATCCCGGGACGGGCCAGATACTACAGTATACCGATT
>JAAYCU010000148.1 GCA_012729595.1 Phycisphaerales bacterium | reverse complement strand
CAATGGTCTTGCCGAAGTCGTAGTTGTATTCCCCGGCCACGCCCCGCCCGTAAAACTGTCCCGCAGTCGGTCGCGGCGGCAGTCCCCGCTGGAAGATGACCGCACTTACCATTGGCAGGTTGCGGCTGATGAGCCGTTCTACTGCCTCCGGGTGCCAGGTGGCGTCGCTGTCGTGCATCAACAACCACTCGGCATGAACGGGGTGATCGAGGAAGCGCCGGCAGATAGCATTCCGCCCGACATCGATTGCCTGTCCCTCAACCACGTCAAAAACAGCCTGTCTCTGAAGGTGGGTGGCAAACAGTGACCGCACGTAAGCGGTATCGAAGGCTCTGGTCGTGGGTGTGCCGATATATATTGTCATGGTGTGGTTGGGGGTGGGCTTCTCACCCACCCCCCATCATTCAGGAAAAACTAACCCCAATGCGATTCCCGGCTCCAACCCTCGTTGACCGGCAGCACCACGCCGGCGATGACGGCTCCAAACCCGGCTGTGGTCGAGGCCACAGTCACGTCGAGTTCGAGCTTGACGTACCAGTCGTCATCGGCAGTCGGGAGGTTGAACGGGATCACGAATTCCTTCCCGCCTTTGGTTTTGACTGCCCCGCCCGCATACTGCTTGAGCAGGTTGTAGGTCGAACCATCTTGCGAGACGTGAATCTTCGGCAGGATGGTATCGTTTGCGCCTAAAGCATCCGGCACGATCACCCGCACGGCATGGCCGTGCATGACACCCCCCGGCACCCGCACCGGCCCCAGGCTTTCGCTTGCGGTCAGGTCGCCGTTGGTGCGAAACATCAACTCAGCATCAAATGCGCTCATTTCATTCCTCCTTAGCTCACAGCCTCAGTCCAATCGGACGGAGCCTCGAGATTGCGTAGGCGCACGATGCAGCGCCGCCCGAAGGTGGCGATACCGTTCCACCAGTCGATACGCAGCATGGTCGCGGGTTTGCTTTCCATCTCCGCGCCCTTGAGCGGGTCGTAGGCTTCCGGCGATGTTGCCTGAATACCGTGCAAACCCTCGTCTCGGTCGATGCTGACGACGTAGATACTGGTGCTGTCCGCCCCGCCATCGCCAGCGACCTCGGTGTTGGTGATGATCTCGGTCGTCTGATCTTGCAGCAGTCCCGGATCAACAATCGGGATGTCCTTGTAAGTGGTGAAGGTGCGCCCGAGCATGTCCTTCGTCACGTCGAAGTAGTTCCCCTGCGCCTGCAAGAGATAGGCAACCGCTTCCATGCCCTCGATCACGGCTTCATTAGCCAGAATGAGCGAAGCCTTGCCGCCGTTGCAGCGTTTGATGGCTGCGTTCAGCTTGCGGAAGAAGGTGCGTGCCGCCTTTCCATCCGCAGTGGGGTCGTATGGAGCCCCCCCATTAGCCGCAAACCAAATCGTCTGCCGGCTGTCCATTGCCGCCACGCGTTTCTTGATCCCATCGAAAGCGTCGGGGTTTGTGCCGATGTCGCCGTTGATGAAGGCGTTGTTCCAGTCCATCGCCCGCGATTTCAGGAACGCCCGCAGGTGTGCGACCTTCGGGTCTTCGATATAGTTCTTCATGTGGTCGAAGATCTTATCGAACTTGAATTCGCCGCCGAACCCGTACACCGACTCCCAGACCTCGCCAACCTGCCCGAGGTCAATTTCGGGGTAGCTACCGTTCACCGGCCGCCAAGTGCCGCCCGAGGGTAGCCGTTCCCAGCGCATGGCCTTGACGTTGAGCGCGTCAACGTCCTCGAACGGAACAAAGTTCATGAGCGGGCTGTGTCGGAGCAGTTCGAGCATGATTCCCTTTTTGAGTTCGTCACGCTCTAGCTGTGCGTATTGTGCAAGAGTAAATGGCATTTCAGCCTCCGTTTATCCCCGCCCACGACGAGCGGGGTCTATTTCCGTTTTCCAAGTTTCTTCAACCCCCGCCCGATCAGTTCTCGTGAGTCGTTGATCTCGGCAATGGGGTTTCCCGGTGTACTGCCGCCGCCCATGAGCGGCAAGGCTGCGCCGGGTGTTCCGGTCTCAGAGGCGTCGATCCGTGCTTTCTTTGCCTGTAACGCCTTCTCGTAGGCTGAGAGGAATTTGCGCGGTGGATCGCTCACGTTCACCATCTCGGCTTCGGGATCGTCCTCTTTGAGTTCGAGCCCGAATTCTTTTTCCATCTCCACCACTTCCGCGTTGACAAAGGCAATTACGGGGTCGATTGGTGCCGGCTTGCTGGTCGGTTCCTGTGCCTGTCCCTGGGCAGGGGTGGCTTCAGAAACTTGACCCTGATCCACCGCACTACGCACGTCCTGCTCGACGGTTTGTCTCACGGCATCCGTGATCTCATATCCCGCCTTTTGCATTCGGTTGAGTGTGGTCTGGACCTCGTTCTTGATCCGGTTTTCCAACTTGTCGCGGGCACTCTGCTCCTCGCGCCGGAAACTGGTGAGGGTTTCGCTCATCGTTTCCTTGACGAT
>JAAYCU010000147.1 GCA_012729595.1 Phycisphaerales bacterium | reverse complement strand
TGGATCGCGAACTATGCCATCCAGCACCGGATCGGGACGATTATTCTCCCTCGCTGGGACGGGATCAAGGATAAGATCAACCACGGCAAGCGGGGGAACCAGAACTTCGTGCAGGTGCCGTATCACAAGTTCCGGCAGAAACTGAAGAGCAAGTGCGAGTTGTACGGGATCCGGTTCGATGATACCCACTCGGAAGCCTACACCTCGCAGGTCGATGCTCTCAACCTGGACCCGATCGCGAAGCCCCCCTACGGGAAGACGCGGCGGATCCGGCGCGGGCTGTACCGGAGTGCTCTGGGCACCCTGATCAACGCCGACGTCAACGGCGCTCTGAACCACCTGAGAAAGGTAGCCGGTGATTCCGTGGTGCCACGGATAATCGGTAGGGGCCGCGTCAACCGGCCCGTGCGAATAAGGACGACTTTTGAACCGTCACCCTTCGCACCGATGAAAGTGCAGCCCTGTGCCCCGCAAGGGGCCCCAGCTGCAAGCCCCCTTCCGTTAGGGGGGGTAGTTGACGGATTCTCCGATGGCGCAGGATGCAGTGATACGCAACTTTGAGATCATCGGCGAGGCTGTGAAGCAGATCCCGGAATTCTTGAAGAAAAAGCGCCTGGATGTCCCGTGGCGCCGGATCGCCGGTCTCCGGGACATCCTGATTCACCAGTACCTGAGCGTGGATCTGGAGGCCGTTTGGGCTATCGTTGGAGATGATCTCCCTAGTGTTACGTCAACAACAAAATGTTGCAACCTATTTGTCCAATGAGGTCTCACCTTCTCCTTAAGGATTGTGGATGAAGAAATACGTTGTAACCCTAACCCGCGAAGAGCGCGACACCCTGGAAGCACTGACTTCGAAAGGCAAGCATGCTGCTCAAGAGGTTCTGAACGCTCTCATATTACTTGGCTGCGATGCAGGTGAGTTTCAGAAAAGCCGCTCAAAAAACGAAGACTTGTCCCGGGTCCTCAATATTAGTATGAGAAAGATCGACCGTGTCAAAGAGCGGTTTGTCACGAGAGGCCTCGAAGTAGCACTGACCGGCAGGGAACGCAATCGGATCTACCCGAAGAAAGCAGACGGCGATTTTGAAGCGCATCTGATTGCATTAAGTTGTAGTGCACCACCCGAGGGTTTTTCTCGCTGGACTCTTCGCTTACTGGCCGATAAAGTTGTCGAACTGGAGTATATCGATACGATTTCGCATGAAACGATTCGCCAGATTTTAAAAAAACAAACTCAAACCCTGGAAGCAACAAGAATGGATAATCCCCCCCAATCAAAGCAGTAGTTTTGTTGCGCATATGGAGCGGGTCCTGGACGTGTACAAGCGCCCATGTGATCCGCTCTATCCCGTCGTATGTATGGACGAGTCACCAAAACAACTCATCGCCGAAACCCGAGAAGCCATTCCTGCCTCACCCGGGCAACCTGCTCGCTACGACTATGAGTACCGCCGGTGCGGCCCGTGCAACATTTTCCTTGCCAATGAACCGTTAGCCGGAAAACGGATGGTGAAGATTACGGAACACAGGACCCGGCAGGATTGGGCGATATTTCTGCAGGATATCGCGGGACAATACCCCGAGGCAGAGAAGATCATCCTGGTCATGGACAATCTGAATACCCATACGCCAGGCTCATTCTACGAAACCTATTCGCCGGAAAAGGCAAAAGCACTCTGGGACCGGCTCGAATTTCTATATACGCCAAAGCATGGAAGCTGGCTGAATATGGCGGAAATCGAGTTGAGCGTACTGACCCGGCAGTGTTTGTCGCGGAGAATCGATGATATCGAGGAGGTCCGGAAAGAGGTGAAAGCATGGGAAAACGCCAGGAATAACAAAAATGCAACGGTAAACTGGCAGTTCACAACTGAAGATGCACGGATCAAACTCGCACGGCTCTACCCGACGTTAGAGGATTGACACAGCACTAGATTCAAACAGGCAGTCACGGAGATCCTGGCTGGAATGCAGGACCGCTGAGCAGTCCGCCCGAGCCCTCTCACTCATGGCCTCACCTGGGCGCCGTTTCGTAGTTGAGGTCTCGCCGATATCGACGCCCGCACCTGCTGCCGCCTCGGCCGCAACGCCGACGCCGCAAGAAGCGCCCATTGTGTACGCGCCTATCGGGCTTGTCGTCGTGGGGCTGCTTGCCTTCGCGCTCAGGCGCCGGGAGTAATTGCGGAGTAATTGCGGAGGGGTGCGGGACGGCTACCTCGCCTGATCACAACGACAGACCCCAATTTTTAGCAGCCCGTCTCCCGGTAAACCGGATCGTTAATTGAGACCCGGGCCGTATCGAGCCGGAGGTCGATAGCCACCTTCACGTTTGCTCCGCACGACCTCTCTTTATGGCAGATCAAGCATGAAACCTGCAGGCACACAACGTGCCGGTGGGGCCGTGGACCATCCCCATCAGGAGGGGGACGGACAGCCGGTGTACAATTTTACACCGCCGGAAATGCACAAAGTTATACCGCCATTGATACCCTGGAGGTGTGTCAGTAAGCGGGGTGAGGTGTGTCAGTAAGCGGGGTGAGGTGTGTCAGTAAGCGGG
>JAAYCU010000146.1 GCA_012729595.1 Phycisphaerales bacterium | reverse complement strand
GTTATTTCAGCCGTCGGGACGGGAGAAAACTCGAAAACGGGGTAGGCGCAACGGGGGGCGCTGGTACAATAACAGAACACGGCCCGGCGGCATTGCCGGGCGAGGTCAAATGGGAAATCTCGGATAACGAAGCCCGCCTGGCCCGAACGATTACGCACCCGAATATCTGCCGGATCTACGACGTAGGCGAAGCGGCCGGGGAAGCGTTCATTTCCATGGAATATATCGATGGAGAGGACCTGGCCTCCCTGTTCCGGCGCGTCGGACGACCCCGGGCGGACAAGGCCGTGCAGATTGCCCGTCAGCTTTGCGCGGCCCTGGCGGCCGCCCATGGCCGGGGCGTTCTGCACCGCGACCTTAAGCCGGCCAACATCATGATCGACGGCCACGGAGATGTGCGGGTCACCGATTTCGGGATCGCCACGCTGGCGTCCGACGAACCTTCCCTGGCAGCCACGGCCGGGACGCCGGGTTACATGGCCCCGGAGATTCTGGCGGGTGGGACGGCGTCCAAACGCAGTGATCTTTATGCGCTTGGAATGGTCCTGTACGAATTATTCACCGGCGAGCGGATCGCGAAGCCGGGTTCCCCCGAAAGGCAGATGGAGCAGTCCGGCGATCTATCCCTTTTTGCGGCGACCGCGGATATCGATCCTGACATAGAGGAGATCATTCGGCAGTGCCTGGAGGACGATCCCGCCAGGCGTCCCCCCTCGGCCTTCGCGGTGGCCGCGGCACTGCCCGGCGGGGATCCCCTTGTTGCGGCCCTGGACGCCGGACAGACCCCGTCGCCGGAGTTGGTGGCGGCCGCCGGCCTGAACAAAATTCGTGCCGGATGGATGCTCGCCGGGTTCTCGGGTCTCATTGTTGGGTTGCTGGTCATTCTTCTGTTGGCGGATCGGACCTTTCTGACGGCGCTGGCCTTGTCCAAACCCCCGGCCGTCCTTCAGGAAAAGGCCGAGACGGTCATCAACGCCCTCGATGAGAATCCGACGGCATCAGGGATTCCTTACGGGTTCTTTGTCGATCTGCTCGCGCTCGATTATTTGGCCGACCATCCGCCGAGTCCTCTGCCCATGAAAGAGCTTGTGCGGCGGGCTTACCCGTCGCCCGTGTTCTTCGAGTACCGTCAGGGGGAAACGGTGGAATATTCCCGTCGTTTGTTATGGGATGCCCAGCAACGCGCCTACGTGCCGTCGGCCCTTGACAACATCCTCGTTCGCACCGATCCGAGTGGTCGGCTATTGGAATACCGGCTCGATCCCGGACCCACGCCGCCGGCCGCGCCAACCGCCGAGCCATCCTGGGCAACCGCTTTTGAACTGGCCGGGCTGGATATGACCTTGTTTCAAACCGTCGCACCGCAACGCGAGCCGCCGGTCCATGCCAACACATGCCAAAGCTGGCGAGGCCCCGGACCGGATCATGCCCTTGGGCCGGTGGAGGTGGATGGCGCCGCCCTCAACGGGCGGATCGTGTATTTCAAGGTTTCCGATCCAACGGCGGAAGCGGCTGAAACCATCGGCCGCGACTTCCAGGTGTCCCGTCTCGATACGGCTTCGCTGGTGCGCTATTCGCTTTTTCTGATTATTCTGGGCGGCGCCGCCGTTCTTGCGCGGCGCAACCTGCTTCTCGGGCGCAGTGACCGCCGCGGGGCCTATCGACTGACCATCTTTATTATCGCTCTCGATATGCTGCGCTGGATCGTGCAGCATCATCACGTCCCTTATTATGCCGTTGAGGCCAGTTTGCTGGTTGTGGGTTTGCGTTACGCCCTGTTTATCGGCGTGTTCGTCTGGCTTGCCTACCTTGCCCTCGAGCCCTATGTCCGGCGTCTGTGGCCGCACGCCATGATTTCATGGAGCCGTTTGCTGATGGGCCAGGTCCGCGATCCGTTGGTGGCCCGCGATGTGATCCTGGGGAGCCTGATCGGCGTCGGTATGACTCTGCTGCAACAGTGTGCCGTACTGGCCCAGCCATGGGTCCATCATCGCCAGGCACTGCCGCTGTTACCCATGAGCGATGACGAGCTGGGTTTGCTGGTCGGGCCGAGTCATACCCTGGGGGTGCTGACCGATTCACTGATCGCGGCGGTCTGCATGGGCCTGTTTCTCCTGTTGCTCATGCTTCTGCTGAGGATAGTGTTGCGCCGCGCCTGGCTGACGAATGTGCTCTTCGTGGTGATTCTCACCATAGGGTCGAAGTTGACCTCGGAATACTCGTCGGCGTTCCCGTGGGCCACGCATGCCATCATCTCCGCCGGCCTGGCGCTGGTTCTTGCCCGCCTTGGCCTGCTGCCCGCCATGGTCAGCCTGTGGATCCACTACCTCCTGCGTAACAGCCCGTTGACCATGGATGTCCAGGCCTGGTACGGTTCGACAACGGGCGTCCTTCTTCTGCTGATGGTTCTCTTCTGGGGCTACGCCCTGAGGCAGACGCTCAAGCGCGGCTGGGCCGCTTGACCCGCATAGGCCGGTCGGCGCTTCGTTTCCCATCTCTTTTCTCCGCAGCACTTTATTTCCATTTGTCAGGCCGAGGATGCTGATTATTGGCCGGTTTTCGGCATTTCCGGATGCGGACAAACGGGCCGTCCGACGCGTATGACCATGGACTTGCCCGCGATGTGCATATTGGGTCGGCAACGGCCGCGCCGTGGGAACGATGGATCTGGGCGGAGACGAAGGCCATGTTTTCAGAAGGCATACTCGCATCCCTGGGGCACCGGATGGCTTTGATTGAAAAAGCCGCCGCCTATGAGGGCCGGACCCGCGAGAAAATACTGGCGTTGGGCGAGGCCGAACGCGTCTATTATTGTCTTTATCCTCGGTATTACCGGGCGATACAGACTATATGCATGGTGGAACAGTTGGGCGTGGCTAATACTCTCGGTGTCAATCTGTTTCAGGTTGCGGAGAACCGGTTGGCAAGTTTGTTGTTGAAAAATGTCGTCGATGCTCTTTGTGACGGCGATCTTCAGCTACGGCATGATCAGCGTCCTTCAGAAATCGCTTTCGCGGTATGCAATTTCGCCTTTGGAGCACGGGCGATGATGAATTGCCAGATAGCTACGCGCGCATCGGGTCTGGAGAACATTCCCCCCAAGATTCAGGATACGACTGCTTTGTTTCTCGATAGCCTTGGCTGGCAACCGCTGAGTACTGATTGGAATTATGCACATACCCGGTTGCGGATACGAAGGAATCTTTTTGCTCGGGAATGGGAACAGATTCGTGCACTGACCGGGCAGACGACGGCGTAGTCGTCCTGCCGTGGGTGTGGGGAGGATAGGTAGACATGGACGGTAATCCGAAACCTGTCGGAGGGACGGATGACCGTATGCTTGGGTTGCTCACTGGCCTGGGTCAACCTAGCGGGCCGTGTTCGCCATGTAATCATCCACGGCAGGACGCTTGAATAGTGAGCTATGTGATCGTGTCCCGTTGCTCCGAATGGACTTGAAGATAATCCGTCTATGGCGGTAGGTCGGGGACGTTTACGAAAGCATTACGCAGGAGAGTTGGGCAACACGAACCCTTTTGGAGGTACATGATATGTTCGAGAATCAGGATTTTTGGCAGAGTGTATGGACCGGCTTGCAGACGAATCTGGCCACCATGATCGTCGAGTATGTGTCAACCTTGTTCCAAAGTATCCTTTTCGGCTTTCTACCCGGTTTATGACCGGAATGTGACCTGTCCCATGCCTGTTTGATACGCCATCCGCGGGTCATACCTCCATGTGTCCTGCGGATGGCTTGTTTACTCCCTGGCTAGGGTTGTGCATGTGTTACTCGCATGTTGACGCGGAGCCCACAGCTTTTTCTAAGGGCTTCGTTGGAGGAATGCTTTGAAACACAGCAAACGGTTGACGTAAGCCTGAAACGTCGGTCAAATGCACATGTTATTGTTTGATGGTGTTGTGATGCGAGGCCGTCTTGGGTCGGGTTAAGATTCCGAGGCCGGCCATCGATCCGTGTGACATTGTGATCGATAGGAAACAGGGGATAGTGGGGATGGGCCCGCGGATTTGTTTGTTGATCGGATGTACGGCCAG
>JAAYCU010000012.1 GCA_012729595.1 Phycisphaerales bacterium | reverse complement strand
CCCGCCACTCCGTCAACAAAGCCACTTCTTGCGCCATGATGGGCAGCCTCCTGATCCAGGTGAGAGAGAAATCAAATCCCCCTCCAGGCTACCACGACCGTCAATAATGCTTATCCCGTGCGCTTACCATAAATCGGACACAGCGACCTTCCCCACAAGACGCCACCTGAAAGTGGTGTCCCTGTACTCGGAAGTCCAGCTTTTCCGCTTTTGTGTCAGGGGGAATCCCCTCTGAGGCTCTATGCCAATCCGGAAACCGTGACGTTCCAGTCTCGGTTGCGGTAACACAGGGGTTTTACAGCGAAGTGAGAAAACTATACGGTTTTGCCGGATGTCTCAGTTGTTCGGGTTGTAGGGAGAAGAACAATTATGCCGTAATAGTCGGCGATTGCGCGCCGATGGCACAGTCAGCGTATCGTTTTGTCCACGGAGCAGCTATCGGAAATGCTCGCAGACCTACCCGATGGGTTCGTGCCTGAAGGTATTGGGGTTTCCACCCATAATGATTCTTAAGGAGTTGATAAATCATGGCTATTCGCAGCCTAACGTGTATGTTCATGGCGTTCTGCCTCGTTGGCCGCCTGCAAGCTGACGACGTGCCCACCCCCGCTACTGAACAGAGCCCCCAAGTTGAAGTCGCATCTTCGGCAATCGGTGGCGAATCGAGGTGCTCTACGGGTTGCGGTCAGTCGCTCGACTGTGCGAGAACGTGCCCGAAGTGCTGCAAACATCGCTGCGATTGCCGGGCGTTCAATGTCGAAGGGTGGCTTGATGCAGGATTCGTTCTCAACGGGAATAAATCACCCAGTGGATTCAACGGCCCTTACAACCAGACCGATCGCCACGAGGGATCTCTCAACCAAGCATACCTGGTTTTCGAGCGACCCTTGGCCCGTGGGCCCCAGATGAGTCTCGGTGGTCGGGTGGATATGATCTACGGAACTGACGCCTTTCTTGCCGAGTCGAAGGGGTTTGAAAGACATCCAGACGGCTCGATGAAATGGAACGGAGATCACTACGGTTTGGCGTTGCCGCAAGTCTACGGACAGGTTGGCAATGAGGAGCTATCGTTCAAGGTCGGTCACTTCTACACGATCGTGGGCTATGAAGGCGTACCTGCCGTCAACAATTTCTTCTACACCAAGAGCCTGTCCTACATGTTCGCCGGCCCCTTTGTGGAGTGGGGTGGTTTGGCAACCTGGAAGGCAAACCAGATACTCTCGTTCGACGCTGGATTAGTCAACGGCTGGGATGCACTGGACCAAGTTTCGGATCGAGCGGCTTTCTTGGGTCGCGTCTCGTTGGGAAACGACCAGAGCACCATGTGGACTTCTTTTGCGATCATCGCGGGCGATGAGTTGAACGAACTGGCAACCGACTCGACCAGCCGTACTCGCTACAGCCTGATCGTGGGCGCGAACCTGACTTCTAGGATCCAGTACGTCTTCCATCACTGGTGCGGTGTCCAGGATGATTTTCTCGCGTCGGGTGATTCGGCCGAGTGGTATGGTATAGACCAGTACCTATACTACAAACTGACGCCATCCGTTCGGCTTGGCGGACGCTTCGAGTGGTTTCGTGACGACGATGGCGTCCGCCTAGGGCTCAGTCGGCCATCGAATCCGAACAAGGGCCCCTACATCGGCGACATGTATTCATTCAGCCTCGGTGTAAACTGGACGCCGTACAGTAACGTCATCGTGCGTCCCGAGGTACGGTGGGATTGGTTTGAAGGATCTGGCCTGCCGTTTGATGACGGCACCGACGACCAACAATTCCTCGTAGGCATGGATGTGATCTGGCGTTTCTAGCCACAT
>JAAYCU010000145.1 GCA_012729595.1 Phycisphaerales bacterium | reverse complement strand
GACAATCGAATGAACAATTCCTGGCTCTGTCCGATAACGATGGAGATATGGATCAGTTCTAATAGACCAGCAATACACAAAAGAGCTGATATGGCGGGTGTCGGGATTATAAAACCCGGCACCCGCCCTTATTTATTTGGAAGGCAACAACCTGCAAAGAGCATTATTTAACGGACCTTCCACCCAATCTCCCATATCAACATATGAGCATGGTATTTAATAATCCGGCGTTCACCGTAAGACGATGAACGATATATGGATTGGGAATGGCCTGGGTATTCGTCCATCCCGCGACACGATGTCACAATGACGCACGTCCTGTGCCGGCCATAGTAATTCATTTGGCAAAGGGCGAGATGCAATTGTGTAGATACAGAGTCGGACTACATTGTGATAACCGAGGTCACTAAATTAGGAAAACCCAAATGACAACTTCAAGATGGACTATTGGAAGAAAGCTGATTGCCCTAAGCTTCGGCTTGGTGGTGGTACCCATTACCCTGATCGGCGGGTTGAGCCTTCGGTCGCTCGACGTACTCGACAGGAATGTAACCGAGATCGCCACCACCCGCCTTCAGGAAAGCGCGGAGCAGACGCTCTCCCGAGGCGTACGCCAAGCGCATGATAATGTCATTGCCATTATGGAAAACGTTCAGAACGACACGCGCAAGCTGGCTCAATCCGGGACCGTCACCGCCTATATCGAGGCCTTGAACGGGGAGAACGAGTCCTGGAATAGAGCCACACGAGATCGGTGCGATACGTTGGTCCGCGGTTTCGTGGAGGCCGCGCAGATCCAGAATGCATCGACCCGTGGGACGCTCCAATCGACATTGTCCGTCGCGGAACTGCTTATGACCCAGATGGGAGAGTTCCAGCAAACGGATTCCACGATCGAATGGAACACGATCAACCAGTTATCCCGCGAACAGCGGAGTATAACCCTGCCCGTCGTCATGGTCGGAGATACCGAGTTCGTGCAAAATTTCGAAGCCGGCATACATACTCCACTGGTGGATGACATTGTTAAACATGTGGGTGGAACCGCGACCCTTTTCCAACGTATAAACGCGTCGGGCGACATGCTGCGGATCGCGACATCCGTCATCGGCCAGGACGGCAAGCGGGCCATTGGCACCTACATCCCTGCAAACAACCCCGATGGAACACCCAACCCGGTGGTCTCCGCCCTGCTCCGCAAGGACACTTATGTCGGGAGGGCGTTCGTAGTCAATCAATGGTACCTGACCACCTACAAACCCATTCTCAACTCCGCAGGGGAACTGCAGGGGGCCCTCTATGTCGGTATTCCCGAGCAGAGCGGCGCGATTGTCGACTCCCTCAACAGCACGAAGATCGGTGAGACGGGCTATCCGTTTGTGATGAATTCCAAGGGTGAGTTACTCGTCCATCCTCGATCCGAATTAGTCGGCCGGAATACGATTTCAGACCTGAAACTCGTCGAATTCCAGGAAGCACTCGACAAACGAAAACAGGGAGAGTATGGGTGGATCGAATACCGGTTTGACGGCCGTCTGAAGTTTATAGCCTATTCGTACTTCCCTGAATGGGACTGGGTTATCTGCGCCAGCGGATATATGGACGAAATGAGTGCATCCGCCGCTCAACAGGCCATACTCCTGACGCAACAGGATATGCTGTATATGTACAACGCCTCGATGGTCACAACCCCCAGGGGGGATATGCGCACGTATTCACAAATCCGATTTCTGGACGCGACCGGAAAGGAAGTCGTCGCCGTTGTCAACGGTCAGGTACGGGCGGCCCAAGACCTGCAAACCAGGCAGGGTGAATCCTGGTTCGAGGAAGCCAGGAAACTCCCCGCGGGACAGCTCTATGTAACTCCTGTCGAGCTCGCCACCAACACCGGCGAGCCGGAAGTCCGTGTCGCCGCTCCGGTATACGTCAATAATACCTTGCAAGGCGTTGTCGTCGTTAACGCCGACTGGGGCCTTGTCTGGGAAAGGCTCTCCGGCATTGTCTTCGGCAAAACCGGTTATCCATACGTCATCAATGAAAAGGGTGTGCTGATTTCGCATCCTTCAAATACTCTGAAAACTAATAATAGCCTCGCCGATGCCCGTTATGGCGCTCTGGCGGAAATCGTCCGCAACCGGATGCTGCGCGGCGAGGAAGGGTTCGGCCAATACGAGTTCGAGGGCGCGGAGGCGTATGCGGCCTTTACTCCGCTGAAACTGGGGGCCAATAACTACGCCATCGCCGCCCGGGTTCCGGTCGAGGAGTTTTTTGAAGTCTCTAATGAGATTCAGACCGCGATAGGTACGGAAGTTGCGACCCTTACCAGGATAGTACTGGTGTCGGCCCTCGTGTTGATCGTGGTCGGCGTATTACTCGGAGTCGTGTTCGCCCGGAGCATCAACCGTAGCCTGACCCGCATCGCTACCCAGCTTCGGGAGGGCGCCGACCAAGTGAACGACGCGGCCGGCCAAGTCTCGACGGCTTCCCAGAGCCTGGCCGAGGGGGCTTCCGAGCAGGCCTCGTCGCTGGAGGAAACCTCCAGTGCCCTGGAAGAGATGGCCGCGATGACCCGCACCAACGCCGAGAACTCCAAGCAGG
>JAAYCU010000144.1 GCA_012729595.1 Phycisphaerales bacterium | reverse complement strand
GCACCTTGCCTTTATTGAGTTTTTGTACATCAGCCCGCGTCTTTGCGTCCGGCCTCCTTCATCCAGCCCTTGCGGGACTGAACTCTGCCTTTCGCTACCCTAGCCACCATCCTGGCACGGGGTTGAACTAATCTCTTGTATCGCACCATCCTTTCCTGCACTATTTTCCGCATTCATGGAGGAACGCGACACAACAGACGCATCAACAAGCAGCCGGGCAAGCCCGGCACACAACCAAGCGGTGCTGCCTATCGCCTCTAGCGCGGCTCAGGCAGACCGCTGGCGGCGTTCAATAGAAACAAAATACGGAGATACAGGATGCCAATCAATGCTTTCAAACAGAAGTTGACAGACGCTCAAGATCAAGGCCGTCGGCTGGTCGCACCTCTGGTCGGATTCCCGGGCGTGAACATGACGCGATGCACGATCAAGCTCGCGCAACAGAACTACGGCGAACATTTTAAGGTGCTGAGGGCCGTCGCTGAGGCGTTCAAGCCGGATGTAATCTTCCCGCTGATGGATTTGGCAGTTGAGGCAAATGCTCTGGGCCGATTCACGCTCTTTCCACAGACGGACTCGGCCGTCGTTCCCAAGTCGTTGTTTTCTATGGACGAGCTGGGCCGTGCAGCGCAAATCAACATTGCGCAGGATTCAAGGCTCTTAGGGTATGTGGAAACCATGAAGCTGATGAATGTGGGTCTTTCGGAATCTATTTTAAGAGGTGCCTACGTCGCGGGGCCGTATTCGTTGGCGGCATTGCTTATGGGTGCCGATGAAGCGGCTATTGCGACCGTACTAAACCCAGAAGATTTGCACAGGCTCTGCCAGTTCACTACGGAGAGAATACAGGAGTACGTGCGATTGCTCATCGTGGCTGGAGCGCAGGTCATATGCATCTTGGAACCGAGCGCGGTAATGCTCGGGCCGGATCAGTTCGGAGCGTTCTCTGCCGACTATGTCCGGCATATCATTCAGAGCTGTAAGTACACAGGTGTTTCCATAATCTATCACACTTGTGGAAATTCGATCCACTTGGTCGCTAAAATGGCTGAGGCCGGAGTGGATGCAGTCAGCCTAGATTCCCCCGAGGCTGGGGTAGACCTGGCGGCGGTTGCAGAACAATTGCCGGAGAATATCATCATCATGGGAAACGTAAATCCCACAGGAAATATGCTCACGGGTAATCCCCAGGACGTTGAAAAGGAAGTGTTGGATCTTCTCCAGAGGATGAGCGATTACCCGAACTTTGTTCTAAGTACGGGTTGCGATCTGCCGCAGGAAACACCCTTAGAGAACATCCATGCTTTCATGCGTGCTGGACGGCAGTATCAGCAGCACTAAAGCGCGGGCTCAGAAGCGCGGGGGCAGGTCTCAAGATTCAAGATTGGCGGAGGTGTCGGTCCTATCTTTTAACCTTTATTGACGGAGTGGCAGTCAACCGGGTAAGCCGAACCATCGGAAAAGAAACCCGAAGAAAACCATGGCGTGATCACCCGGCTTTCCACACGTTGCCAGCAAAAAAATGCATGTCGAAAAGGAATTCCGGCATCTTCGGATTCACGGAGATGTGAGTCTCGATTAGATCCACCGACATTCAGTTGGTTTCAACCAATAGGCTTTCTTTCAGAATGGAGACAAGGTCGTCCGTGTCGTACGGCTGCGGCACAACCCATCGGTTGCCGAGCACCATTCGCGGAACGCCACCCTTCCCGTTCTGCACGGTCCGACCGTATATCTGCACGGAGGTTTGCAGGTATTGTTCAACCCGCGGATCGTTCAACGCCGCCGCGAAGGCTTCTGAACCAATGAGTTCAATCGCCTTTGACTTTGCATCGTTCAGGCTGCGGGGCAGCCAGCGATCACCCGATTCAAACGAAAACATCCAGCTTTCGAATGCTGGGAACTGGTCCTGGTCGATGAACCACACCGCGAGGGCGATTTTTGTCAGCTCGCAGGAATCCTTGTACGCTTCCGCATCGGCGGCGATATATGGATTGCATGTGCGATCCAGCGGCGATGGACAGAGTGCAAAAGCCACGGTGCCGTCAAACCGGCGAACCACCTCATTGAGCATGAGGTGGATTTGCTGGCAATGGGGGCATTTGTAATCGAACAGCAGATAGACGATGTTCCGGGCGTCCGGCGAACCAACCAATGGTGCCTGATGCGG
>JAAYCU010000143.1 GCA_012729595.1 Phycisphaerales bacterium | reverse complement strand
CCATCTATCCATAAACATACACCATGAATTGCGCATGCGCAAGTAAAGTGTGGCGCGATCTTGTACGCTGCTGCGCGAAGTCCCCGCGAGGAACCATTCAAAGCAAGCCTTGTGCCGAACAGGATTGCCACTCACTACATATATTTATGTTGTTTTAATGCCACATGCGGATCTGATTTTGCCGATCCCTATTTGAGTATACCGCAAAACATCACACTACAGTGGGGATGATGTTTTTCGGCATCATTCTGATTACGTTGGTTTGTTTATCAGGGTTGCGCGACGCCTTGTTACGCGAGGGAATCCCAGGTGAATTCCACCCAACCGGCCGACAATCCGCAGCCGCGACTTAGTGAAACCATGGAGCGGGTTTTTCAGTGCCTCTCGCTTGGCCTGGTCGTTTATGACCATCGCTTAAGGATAATCCACCATAATCCGGCGGCAGATTTCCTGGTGGAAGGTTCCCCTTCCATTTCGGAAGCTCTTACGCGACATATCGTGGACTCACGTTACGAGAGTTGGGGGGATGAACTGCGGAAAGCCCTTGATCATGGTGTTGAACGGCGCTGTGAACAGACCTTATACCGCGATCCGCAGCAGGGTGAACGTCTACTCAACCTGCTTTGCGTGCCCTTGAGCGATCCCGGCAGCGGTCGCATCACGGGCGGGATACTGGTCATTGAAGACGTAACCGTGGTCGCGAGCATGGAAAAGCGTCTGGCGGTTTCCGAACGTATGGCTGCGGTCGGCAAGCTGGCCGCCCGCGTGGCTCATGAATTGAATAACCCTCTGGACGGCATCCTCCGATATTTGAACCTCACCCTGCGCGCCCACCATCAAGGTTTATACGACAAAATCGACACATATCTCAAGGAAGCCCGCGGCGGCCTGCTACGCATGACGGAAATCGTCAAGGAACTCGTTGAATTTTCGCGCGGCGCGCACACTACCTTTGACGAAACAAGCATTAACTCGGTGGTGGAGGAAGCGGTCAAGGTCATGTCCGAGAAAGCCGCCGCATGTGGGGTCTCAATCGTCTGCACCCTGAACGAAAACGTACCCGCTTTCAGGGGAACTAACCTCTTTCAGGTCTTCTGCAACCTGATTAAGAACGCCATTGACGCCATGCCCGATGGGGGTACCTTGACGTTGCGAACCCAAGTTGGCAAGGACGAAGTCGTCATTGTCGTCGAGGACACCGGAATTGGGCTACCGGAGGAAATCGACCGACTATTCGAACCGTTCTTTACTACGAAGGAGCCCGGCAAGGGAACGGGTCTGGGCCTGCCGATCTGTAAGGATATAGTCGAGAAATACAATGGGACTCTCCGAGCCGAGCGCCGCCCCAAAGGCGGCAGCGTCTTTACCATTACTCTACCGTTGCACGGCGGTGGATTGATTCACGCCCCATCCGGCCCGAACCAACCGCCCAAGGAGATATCTTCATGATCCAATCCAAGGAAAGGATTCTGGTCGTCGATGACGATCGCATTATCGTGGAATCGCTGGTGGAGTTTCTCCGACTGGAGGGCTACGAGGCCACGGGGGTAACCGGTTTCAGTCAGGCCATTGCCGCTCTGGAGCATATGCCCTATCAATTGGTCATCACCGACATAAACATGCCGGACACCGATGGTTTTGAACTGCTCCGGGTAATCCGCCAACGGTTTCCACAGATCGTAGTCGTCATCATCACAGGCTATGGAACCATCGAAAGCGCGGTCGAGGCGATCAAAATGGGGGCTTACGATTACCTGACCAAGCCAATCATCGATGAGGAAATCAGCTTGGTCATTCAAAGAGCGATGCAACAGCAATCCCTGATCCGGGAAAACCAGGCCCTGCGCGAACAACTCGATATGCGCTATGGCCTGGATAACATCATCGGCCATGATTATAAGATGCTGCGAATCTACGACATGATCGATACGGTGGCCGAATCACGTACCACGGTGTTGATTCAGGGCGATTCAGGGACGGGTAAGTCCCTCATTGCCCGAGCCATCCATCACCGCAGCGATCGCCGAGAGCGGCCTTTCGTGGAGGTCAGTTGTGGAGCGCTTCCGGAGTCGCTGCTGGAAAGCGAACTTTTCGGGCACGTCAAAGGATCATTTACCGGGGCGGTCGGCGACAAGGCCGGCAAATTCAAGGCGGCGGACACCGGAACTATCTTTCTGGACGAAATCTCCTCTGCGACGCCGGCCCTCCAGGTCAAGTTACTTCGTGTATTACAGGAAAGACAATTCGAACCAGTCGGATCGAACAAGACCGAGCACGTCGACGTCCGGGTCATCCTGGCCAGCAACGAAGACTTGGTACGGGTCATGGAGGCCGGCCGGTTTCGCCAGGATCTCTTCTACCGGATCAACGTAGTCACCCTTAATCTGCCCGGCCTGCGGGAACGCATTGGTGATATCCCCCTGCTGGCGGATCACTTCCTCCAGCGTTATCGCCAGGAGTTACGTAAGGAAGTACTTGGCTTCACGGAGGAGTGCCTCGAATACATGCGGCGATATCCGTGGCCGGGTAACGTTCGAGAACTGGAGAATGTCGTTGAGCGGGCAGTGGTGCTGACCCGCAATCGTCAGATCGACGTATACGACTTACCGGAAAACGTAGTGGAAAAGGCCCGTGCCAATCCTGCCGGAGAACACATTTACCGCCCCATGTCGCTCAAAGAAGCCCTGGAAGATCCCGAGAAGAAAATCATCGAACAGGCCTTGCAGGCAAACAATTGGAACCGCCAGATCACCGCGCAGATTCTGGAAATCAACCGGACCACCCTATACAAAAAAATGAAACGCTATGGGCTGGATGCCGACCCGCTAAGGTCGAGATAAGAACAGGATCTAATAGGCCTTAAAACGCTAACTTGAGTGGCTCACTGAACCGGGCCGCGATTCCGACGCGGCGGTGGCAAGGGGGCTCGGCACGTGAGACCGTCGCCGAGGACGAGGGGTCACACCATCGTATCACCTCCACCATACTGGTCGCTCGCCCATGGTAGGGATAATAACCATCACCGGGCGGAACGATTAATTCCACCTCCCAAACGGAACCAACCTGAGGCAGAGTGACCCCCTCCAGCATGTCCATTTCACAATATACCCCACCCGTGCTGATATTCTCCGTCACTGTGCGAATCGCCCCACTAGCACTCTTGTTGTTGGGCCGATACTCCACCGGTAAACGGATATTCAAGCGTCGATGTTCGCGTCGATCCTGCGACATACATGCTGCGGCCTCTTGGGCCCCTCCAATCATGACGTGTCCCCCTTTCCACCCGCAATATTCAGACCAATTCACAAAGTACATAACCTAACAATCGTCACATCATGGAAATTCATGTATAACAATTAGTTACAAAAACACTTAGATTGCCTAAGTCAACTTTTTGCACAGGACGGAATACCGCCCGTTGCATAAAAGCAACAACACCAACCTGTATCATCGGCCCAATCAGACCTTAAATTCTTATTTAATATGAAATTATCGGCCTGACGCCCGAAGTGAACAAAGAAATACTCTTACTCACCTCTATTCGTCGGGATTGGTGGAAAAATCAATATAGAACGTCGCTCACACCCCGCATTCGAATAGTGTTCGAATAAGACAAGTTCGCAGATCGCACGTAATCCCGTCAACCTGCGCGATGATACTGCGGTTACTAAGTTTGGCTAAACGGCCCAACCAACGTCTGCGCAGATCTTTTTCAGGGCATCTGCCGCAGTCTTAAAAAGCGCCACCCCGGTTTCACCGGAAAACTGTCCACCCTTGGCCAGATGCGGTTCTAGGGCCAGGAAGCCGTCGTACCCATTGGCAGCCGCGTCTCGTAGAATATCCGGAATCTGACCGTCACCCTGCCCGGCTGGTACCCCTAAATCTCCGCCATATTGCCAATCCTTGATATGAAAATACCCGACGTATGGACGCAAAGGTAACCAACATGTCTTATAGACATCCTGCACGTTCATGGTTACGAAATTGGCCGGATCAAAGCAGGCCACCAGATGCTCGCTCGGAATGGCCGCATGCAGGTAGGCACAACGTTCAGGGTAGGCCCCAAATAGATTCGATTCATTTTCCAGCACGAGAGTTATGCCCGCGCTGGTCACATAGTCCGTCATCTCCGCTAAACGGGTAATGATCTCTCCACGGGCTTCACTGATATCAACCCCCTCATTCGGATAGTAGCTAAATATGCGGATGTAAGGGGTCTCAAAAAACTGGGCCAGCTCGACCGCGTGCTTGAAATCGTCGAAATGTTTGCGTTGGTCGTCGCCGATTTTTACTTTCCCGATGGGTGAGGCAATAGCAGCGATACCAAAGCCGCGGTCCCCATACATTTTTTTAAGTTCTATGCACTGCTGTTGCGAGAATTTCATCACATTAACGCCGAAGGCCGCCCGTAACTCTATATAGCGGACACGATTGGCTTCCAGGCAATCCATCTGCATATTGGGATCCTGGCTGATCTCATCGGCAAAAGCACTAATCATGGGCATCGCGGATTCTCCTGTGTTCGGTGGTCCAAATTTTCCTCGGCCACGGTATCCTAACCGAAATACAGCGAAAGGACCAAGGGTGGCAAGGTTCCCGCAAACTGTAATGGATCACAGAAACAGAGGTGGCCAGGCCGGGATGCCATCAACACAATCATAGCGAGCAAGGCGAAGTATGCTATCGAGGCCACCCCGCCCCAGATCGAATATTGCGCATCAATATTTCGGACGCACCGCTTGATGCAGGCGCCGAACCGCAATCCATTCGTAAACAACACGCACCAGACTATCGATATGGAGCAGACTGACGCATCCGAAACGGTTGCTCTCTACCGCCTATGCCAGACCTAATGGCATTTCCCATTAGTGATCCGGTTAGCCGCGTCCACATGCACCACCTTGCTCTTATGTTGCCGGGCTTCTTCGTCAGTAAGTTGGGCATAAGTGATAATGATCACAATATCGCCTTTTTCACCCAGCCGAGCGGCCGGACCATTGAGCAACATTGTCCCCGACCCACGCTCCGCGGGAATGGTATAGGTGATCAGTCGGGCCCCATTGTTGAGGTTCAACACCTGCACCTGCTCGCCCGGAAGCATGTCCGCCGCCTCCAGCAGGTCGCGGTCTATGGCGATACTGCCTTCGTAATCCAGGTCCGTCCCGGTCAATGTGGCCCGATGAATCTTCGATTTCAGCATAGTTCGTAGCATGGCTATTTTATCCTTACGTCCGATTGCATGTCACGTTGCATGGTGACTCCCAGCCCGGCAGCTCTAGGACACGTTCACGAAACCCGCTGTCGGCATAACTACCCCTAAGGCAAAACTTTGCTCGGCAGGCATGTCTGATTATATCATTATCCTCGTCCGGCAGGTAGATACCCTTGACACAACCCGAACCTTGACCGATGCTGCCGGCCGGAGAATACGTCCATGAATACCGATTTGAATCTATCCGCTGCCCTGGGCCGTCTCAGTCTACGGAATCCTTTGCTTACCGTCTCGGGAACCTGCGGCTACGGCGACGAGTACGCTCCGTTCCTGGACCTGAACCGCCTGGGGGCCTTTACCACCAAAAGCGTGACTCTCAACCCCCGTCAGGGCAATCCGCCCCGACGGGTGGCAGAGACCGCCGCCGGAATGCTCAACGCCATCGGACTGGCCAACGTTGGCCTCGAATTGTTCATCGCCGAAAAACTCCCGGTTCTGTCCGCCCTCGACGTTCCGGCCCTGGTCAATGTTGCCGGGCACACGATCGATGAATATGTGACCACCTGCCGCCGGCTCGACCCGCTGGAACCAGTGGCCGCCTTGGAATTAAACGTAAGTTGTCCGAACGTAGTCGATGGCTTGGTCTTTGGGACAGATCCGGCCGCCCTTGGCCGGCTGGTGGCCTCTGTCAGAGCCGTGGTTAAACAATCGCTTTTAATCGTCAAGCTTTCACCTAACGTGACGGACATCACGGCCACTGCTCGGGCAGCGGTCGACGCCGGAGCCGATTGCCTTTCGATGATTAATACGTTCATAGGGATGGCCATCGACGTGGAGAAGGCCGAGCCAGTGTTGGCCAACTGTACCGGTGGGCTCAGTGGCCCGGCGATCAAGCCCCTGGCGCTACATCTGATTCACCGCGTCTATAATGCGGTCGCAAAACCCGCCGGCATCCCCATCATCGGGATGGGCGGCGTATCCAATTGGCGCGATGCCGTGGAGTTCATGCTGGCCGGCGCCACCGCCGTCGGCATAGGGACCGCCATGTTCGTCGATCCAACCGCACCAGTAAAAATGCTGGAGGGTATCGAGGCATACCTCCGCCGCCACGGTTTGACTGACGTTAACCAGCTCGTCGGCCGTCTACGGAGCAATGCCCATCATCCAAAGGCATGAAAACGACAAGGCTCCTCTTGATATACGAGGAGCTTACTCGTTGCGAAAGGCAAGTCAGCTTATCCGCACCACTTTGCTGATATCGGCGATGAAGTCCTTGCAGGCCTGTTCGATGCACTTATCCCACTCGGAAGGAAAGCGTTCGATGTATTTCATGTCCTCGTAGGCGTAAATGACGCTACGCGACGCCGTGACTATGGCTCCGGTACCGTCCGGCTTGAAGCATGGAACTATATCGTCCGCGGTTCCGCCCTGAGCGCCATAACCGGGAACCAGGAAATAACAATGGGGCATAAGTTCGCGCAGGCGGGCAGTAGAATCCTTGTCCCGGGCGGCAACGACCGCCCCGACAGTGCTATAACCGGTGCTACCGATGAGGCCTGAGTCACGACTCCATGCGTCAACCTGCTGAGCCATGTGTTCAGCGAAAGTCAGCCCGGATTCCAGCTTGACCTCCTGAATAATAGCGGAGGATTCGTTACTGGCCCTTACCCAGACAAAGACCCCTTTCTGTTCCTCGCGGGCAATATCAATAAAGGGTTTGACGCCATCAAGCCCGGCGTAAGGGACGACGGTAACCGCATCGGGACCGGTCAGGCTGTCCATATCATTGAAATCGGGCTCCGCCAGGGCGGATCGGGCGTACATCTCAGCGGTCGATCCTATATCGGAACGCTTACAGTCGCCGATCACAATGAGACCGTTCTGGTCGGCTTCCTGGATCAGATCCCAATACCCTTCAATACCTTCCCAGTAGTACCGCTCGAAAAATGCGGAGTTGATCTTGACCGCAGGCACAAGTGGAGCAACGATCTTGATCACCCGCCGGCAATACTCAAGGACCGCGTCGAGGGCCACTTCTGAATCGCTTTCGTCGTTCAATTCCCTGTTTTCAGTGATTTCGGCCGGTAGGCGAGCGTAAATCGGGTCGATCCCCACGCATGTTGGTGTTTTTTTAGCCTTGACGGCCTGAATGAGGCGGTCGGCAAAGTTTTCCGGCATAATGATTCCTTTCACCTGAGCTTATTCCATTAGCTTGGTTTGCAATCGTTTTCAAAAGAGGGAGTTTAGCCCCCCGACCGGGTAGCCGCAAGACTTAAGTCGCGGAAAAATTTCGAAATTTCCCGGCATCCATTTTGAGGGGGCGACAATCCTGTACAATAATACGAGGGCTGGCTGGACCGACGGCTCCGGCTAGGGCGGTAGGCTGCGTCACGGACGGTGTATTCAAACTCGGGCTGCTCAGGGAGTCCCGAATAAACAGAAGGAAACGGTTGGCATGAAGAAACGGGTGGACTTTCGCCGGAACCGACAGCAACCGTCGCGATTGAAACGCTGGATTCACGACGGTCAGGATGCCGAGAGACTGGAGGACGCCGCAACTAGTGAAACCGTGCGGAGCAAGGGGGATTTGTCCCGAAAAAGGACCGTGACCGATGCGTCTGCCGAGAGCAAGGAGGGAGGCCTGGAAGCACGGGAAGGCATGGTGGTTGCGGTACGGGGGCAATTCGTGGAGGTGGATGATGGGGAGAGGGTTTGGCCTTGCACCGTTCGGCGTATATTACGAACAAGACTGATCCGGGAACGGAGTCCGGTAGTGGTGGGCGACCGAGTTCGTTTCGGCATAGTATCTGAAGCGGAAGGGGTTCTGAACGAAGGAGTCATCGAACAAGTTCGGGACCGCGGAACAGTGCTGCAACGATGTGACGGCCGACGCACGCATATGATCGCGGCCAACGTGGAGCAGGTTCTGATTATTTCTTCCTTGCCCGAACCGATGCTCAAACCGCACCTGATAGATCGCTTTCTGGTAGCCGCTCATGCGGGCAATCTGCCGGCGATGATCTGCCTGAACAAGGCCGATCTGATCATGGAAGGTGAGGCCGAGGCGGTTGTCGAACGGTACCGGAAGCTTGGTTACGCGGCGTGGACGAGTAGCGTGGTAACCGGTGCCGGCGTGGATGAGTTGCGGGCCAGACTGGCCGGCCGGTTGACAATTCTGACCGGCCAAAGCGGGGTTGGGAAAAGTTCATTGTTAAACGCAGTGCAACCCAGACTAATGCTGAAAACGGGAAAAGTGTCGGCGTCCACGGAAAAGGGCCGACATACAACCACGACGGCCGTCCTCTATAAACTGGAGATGGGCGGAGGAGTGATCGATACGCCTGGAATCCGAGCCCTGGACGTGGCAATGGTCCCCCTGCACGAATTAGAGATGCATTTCGTGGAGTTTGTTGACCGGGTCGCGGGATGCAAGTTCGCTGATTGCGTGCATATTCACGAGCAAGGTTGCGCAATCCGCACGGCAGTGGAGGAAGGCGAGATCGACCCCGATCGATACGCCAGCTATGTTGAACTCTTCGAAGAACTTAGTGCGGCCAGGCAACGTTGAATTCCTACCCCCGTTATCGCGTTGCCGCGAACATGGAACCTGCTGAGCTGATTTGTGCAATCCGATGATGCCTTTTATACTATTCGTTGGTGCCGCGGGCCATAAGGGGTGAACCGCTGGAACAGACTAGCCCCAAAACAAGCGAACATTACAGGTTTCTTGGCGTGACGGCGGGCCGAGCCGTGCAGCGCGAGGATTTCCCGTATCGCCCCGTTTCCAGGTCGCCGCCGCATTTCTTCTTGTATACCAAT
>JAAYCU010000142.1 GCA_012729595.1 Phycisphaerales bacterium | reverse complement strand
TCAAGCTGCGCAAGGTTCTGGCGGTCAACCACGGACGAAAGCTGCGCCTGTGCGGCATCAACACCCACGTCTGGGGTGTCTTTCTGGTCACCGGTCTCGACAAAATTTTCGATGTCTACGATGACGTGGGCATAGGCTTGGCCAGCCTGTCCATGGAGTAGAGCAGATCGGCACGGGCTCTTGTTGCACTACCGTCCCTGTGCCGTCAGACCTATGTGCCGGTAACAGCCGCCATCCTGATCCGACATGGCCAATTGTGGTTCTACGGATTTCCGCATCCGTGGGAGACCGGCAGGGGGGTAAGATTGCCTGACTTGGATTCGTGTCATGGCCAGTTCAGCAAGCTGTGTAACGAAGCGCGGCCGGTCTCAGGTGGGAGGGGCATCGGTCGATTCCCCGTTGTTCGTGCATCCATGTTCCTCGTCCTTGGTTGGTTAACCTCAGCTAAGACCTTTGCGCAATCAACCGACAGTCGTCCGACTTCGCAACCCGCGTGGGTTTCCGGAGAAGAGGTGACGCATTGGTCCGGCCTGCCCCTCTGGGGTGCGAAAGAGGCCCGCGAGCACACTTTCAAACTGCCGCTCCCCTTGGGCGTCTCGGGTATTTACTACACGGAAAAACAGGATTTCACCATGCCGGAACTGAAACTCGGGGGCAAGGGCGGGCTGCTGGATGTCGGCGGCCTCCTGAAAGTTAGCAAGGTCAAGACTGAGCAAACGGCATTGAACACTTGTTTTGATGCTTGGGTATTTCCGTTCCTGAAATTATACGCACTGGCCGGCTATGTTAACGGGCACGCCGATATTACCGTACGGCCGGCCATGTTGCCGATCGGCCCAAAACTCAATATCGGGCTGGACTACGAAGGCCCGACCTTGGGTCTCGGCGGAACCCTGGCCACCGGCTTCAAACCCTTCAAAAATCGACCTACGATCGTGTTCGGCCTGCTGGATTTGAACTTCACCAAGACCTTCCTCGACTTCAAGCAGATCGTCGCGTCCCTGAATACGGTCGATGTCATGGTCTTCAGTATGCGCTTCGGCGTGCGGGAACGGATTATGCAGCATCCGTCGATCGGCGACGTGAACGTTTCCGTGTGGGGCGGAATGATGTACGAGGGCGTCCAAAGAATCATGACGGGCCGCCTCGGGATATTCGATCTGGACTTCCGGGCGAAGATCGAAGCGGTTAACCCGTGGAACACGATCATCGGCAGCCGTCTGGAGCTGGGCGAACACTGCGATCTGATGTTCGAGCTCGGCATCGGGGAGCGCCAGTCCGCGATGCTGGGGGTCGCCTACCGATTCTGATCCGTCGCTTTACGATCCATCGGGGCCCATCACTGCGCAACGCGGGGCCTTTCGTTTATTCTTGCGGGCATGCTTACGATCTCCCCTTTAACCTTGGATTAATTACAGATGTTCGAGGATTTCCCGTCGCGGTACGAGGCGGGTGCCGCGTTGCTGCTCGATCTTGCAGGCGGCCAGCCAGCGGTTGCGCAGTTCGTTATGCAGATCGGGACCGGCGATTCCATCGCAGGCCGCCGCCGGTACCTTGCCGCCGGCCCGATGCCGGTGGCCGCCGCCGCGTCCGAGCCCTTTGAGTACGGCTTGCAGCGCGGCGTTGGCATCCCCGCCACGCGGTGACGACCGGGCGGAAAGGTAGACATCGCCTTCCACCATCGCGACGCACAGGACGCGATGTATCCCCTCGCAACGAACCAGAAGATCGGCGATTTCCGCGACTGTCTCCGGTCCGCTGGCCTGCGGCAGAAAACAGAGGGCCGCCCCGTCGTGGATAAACGTGTTCTCCATGGCCAGGAGCATATCCGCATAGTAGCTCCGCGGCAGTGGTGCGTTTTCGATGCCGGCCAGTTTCTCATGGTCGGCCTTCGGGGTCAGCCAGGCGATCGCGCTTTTATCCAGCCGGGAAAGGGTGGGTTGCTCCGTACGCGTATCCGTACGCAGAGCGTAGATCATGGCGGTGGCCAGGTCCGAACCGGGCTCGACCTGTTGCTCGCGAATATATTGAGCGGCGATGGTGGCCGACGCCGCCGTCCGCGGACGCAAATCGCGGAACGGCACGCGGAACGAACCGAGTTCCGGACCATGATGATCGATCACCGCTACCGGTCGGATCGACGTGTTCTGCAACAGATGATTGTTCGCCAGCGGATTGCAATCCACCAGCACGATGGCGTCATCCGGATTCGTTTCGAGATTGTCCACGATATCCAGCGGCGGCTTGAGCAACTGGATCATCCGCCGGTTCTCCGCCCGCGAGACGGCCCCCCCGGCGATGACCCGCCCCGGCTTGCCCAGCCGCTCGCCGATCAGCTTGCAGAGCGCCCACCCGGTCGCGATGGCGTCCGGGTCCGGATTATTGTGGGCTACCATCAGTACCCGGTTGTACTTTTCGAGAACCTTGAGCAGTTTTTCGGAGCGTTTCGTGGGACACCTCGCTTTCCTTATCAGGATACGGCGGCCTTCAGCCTATACGCGACCGGCTCGGCAATCCACCCGTACATCAAAACAACCTGTGTTATACTGGGATAATACCTGGTCTTGAGCATGGCCTTCGCTGGTTTGTAGTTTCTTTGGGTTTCCCTTACCTTAACGACGGGGAGCGTAACACCATGACCGACCTGATGAATTGGATGGATGCATACCCGTATATCTGGCCGATTTTCATCTTTTGTGCACGGCTGGCGGACGTATCCCTCGGGACCATACGGACCATCATGGTGGTCCGCGGCTCGCGCGTCCTGGCCCCGCTCCTGGGCTTTTTCGAGGTCAGCATCTGGATCTTCGCCATCTCCATGGTGATTACCAACCTCGACCGCTGGTACAACATCATCGCTTACGCCGGCGGTTTCGCCACCGGCAACGCCGTGGGGATCATGCTGGAACAGAAACTGGCCATCGGCATGCAGGCCTTGCGCCTGATTTCGCGGACGAAAAGTACCGCGGTGGCGGCCGGGTTGCGGCTGGCGGGCTTCGGCGTAACCGAAATCAAAGGGTATGGGCTGGGTGGAGTTGTTTCCATCTCTTTCGTGGTGGTCTCCCGCAGGGACGCCCCGACGGTCATGAAGGTGGCCCGGAACATTGACCCCGACGTGTTCGTAACCGTCGAGGATGTCCGGTCGGCCAACCTGCATAATTATCGCGGGTCCGTCCCGCCCACCGGCTGGCGGGCGATCCTGTAACGAAAATAACCTGGCCAACTCACGAGAACGCCGCGACGGACTTACGTGATCCATAATTGCTAAAAGGCAGGGCGGCTAAATGCTCCCTGCCTTGGTAATAACTTTCGAATGGCTCAACCAGCGGTTGCCTGCGTGTCTCCGTGGTGAATCAACTTACCCTTGCTTGACCGTGATCCGTTTCGGCTTGGCTTCCGGGCGTTTGGCGATGGTGAGCGTCAACAGCCCGTTACGATACTTCGCGTCCACCCGGTCGGCGTCGGCCGATGCGGGTAACTGTACGCTCCGCTGGAAACTCCCGAAACTGCGCTCGACGATGTACTCGTTGCGTTTCTTTTCCTCTTTTTCCTGCATTTTCTCACCCGAGATCGTCAGCAGGTTGCCGGATACGTCGATCCGCACGTCCTTCGGATCAACTCCGGGCAGCTCGGCCTTGACCAGGATCTGCGCGTCGGTTTCGGTCAGGTCCAGCCGCGGCTCCAGACGCATGCCCGCCATGGCCCGGTCGAACAGCGAGAAGTCCCACGGATCGCGCAGAAGACGCTCGAAGGCCCGATCGATATCGTCCCGCAGGCGGGTCAGTGACCGATCCGCGTGCTCCTCGTCTCCCGCATGACGACGTTTGTTGCGCCACGGTATCAGGTTCATAAAGCACCTCCGTTCCTGCAATGATTTCCTCAGCCTATTGTTGCATGCCCACAGCCTTGGCGTCATTGACTGCGTACCGTAATCTTTTTCGGTTTGATGGCCTCGGCTTTGGGCAGATGCAGTTCCATCACTCCGTTCTTGAGTTCCGCCCGAATCTTGTCGGAATCAACACCCTCCCCGACCCGGAACGAACGATAGAAATCGCCCACGCCATACTCCCGCAGCAGGTAATTCGTCGCGGCCTCATCCTGACGCGGCTCGACCCGGCCCTGCAGGGTCAACAGCCCCTGCTCGTAGCGGATGTCGATGTCCTCGGCCCGCACGCCCGGCAAGTCCGCGACCAGCAGCAACTCTTCGTCCCGCTCGAGGATGTCCACCTGCGGTGTATAGGCCATCCGGTCGCGGGTATGTTCCGTCCGGGTAATCTCGCTTTCCGGTTTCTTGATGGCTGTTTCGTTCGCCATGGTGATCGACCTCCTTTCAGGTTTTCGGTTGGCTCGTCCGATTATTCCGATCCTTATCAACCCGCCTGGACCGCGATCTTACGCGGCTTGACCTCATCGGCCTTCGGCAGAGTCACGGTCAGCACGCCGTTCTTCAAGGCGGCCTCGACCTTTTCCGCATCGACCTCGACCGGTAACGTCACTACGCGGGTGAATTCGCCGGTGCCCCGCTCGCGACGGTGGTAACAAGCGCCTTCCTCCAAAGCAGTCCCCCGGCGACCCTTGATGGTCAGCTCGTTGCCCACCGCGTAGACCTCGAGGTCTTGCGGACTGACTCCGGGCAGTTCCGCCTCGGCGTACAGGGCCTCGCCGTCCTCCCAGATGTTCAAGGCGGGAAAACGCGCGGTCGACAACGCGGAGACCGGCCCCAAACCCGGTCCGTAACCGTCGAAAAGTCGCCCGATTTCCCGACGCAACTCATCGAATACCGATACTGGATTCATTCGTGTATAAGCCATGTTACACCTCCTATAACGGGTCATTGGTTGGCCTGTTTTCACGCCATACTGCCAACGGCGGTATCCATAAGAAGTAAAAAGCAAACTCCATGCCAGAAACCATGACGAGAACCAGGCATTGTAAGAAGCGAAAAGTAAAGGGGTTGCGGCAAGCCCAGTAAATACCCGCAATCCCCGGGGATAGAGTTTGGTCAATCTGACCGCGCCAAATTGGCAGTCAGGATTACCCCTGCCTTCGATAGGAAGATCTCGATCAACATCTGCTCGCCAGCGCTATACCAGCCTGCTACCGCGCTGCCCGACAAACATTGCCGACCATGGTGGTATCAGGTACCCCTACTGGTGATTGTCGTCGTTGGCGATAAGCTCGGCTCGGCCATTTCCATCGTTTACGATTTCCAGGCCGACCAACTTGTATACAAAGCCGGTCGTACTCATTAGGACGGCGTCGGACAAGCCGACATTATAGGCCACGGAGAACAACTGGCATTCGGCGGTGGTCGCACGCCCCATCGCTATAAGAAGATTATCTATGGACCAAGCATGTGGACCGCGTTCTAAATAGTCCGACCAGCGTTCCGCCAGCACCGCCCGGGTAGTCTCGATATTTTCCAGAACCCGACCCATGGACTTCTCGTAGGAAACCAATATAGCCGATTGGGTGTCGATCTGGTTCTGGATCTGTAAGCGCAATGCCTCAATTTCATTCTGATACTGGCGGATTTCCGCGGCGGCCTTGTCCAGCGAGGCGTTGAGTACACGAGGATCGTTTATTCGGAGACTCGCCCCTGCAGTCAACTCCCAACCGCCCACGCGATCATCGAAGGTTTTGCTGCCAAACGCGAATCGCGTACCCTGGGTATAGGCGGTAACGTCGTACTTGGCCCGCAGAACCAGCGAGCGTTTGAGTTCCGCATCACGGATGGCGTCGGTCAGCACGCGAAACTTAGGGGTATTGTCGTAAGCATCGCTCAGCAGTTGCCGGCGGCCTTCCGGTGTACGGGCCTGCTCCATGTAGCGACTGGCGGCGTCCGCCGGCGGTTCTTCCAGCATGTAAGCGTCATCCGGCCCGATACCGATAACCTCCAAGAGCATCAGCAAGTACGAATCGTATGTCGTCCGATACTGCCGGTTAAGTGCCTCGGTGGTCAGGAGCGTCGATTGAATACGCTGGTGGTCCTGCTCGCGGGTCCGCGGATCATCAAGCAACTCCTGCAACATATCCCGTTGCCTCTCATGCGCGCGGAGATAACCGAGGTAGTACAAAGCGTATTGATAATATGTCAGGGCGGCACTCGTATAGGAGGCATAATTCTCCAGATAACTGATCATCTCCGCTCGCGCGTTGGATTCCTGATAGGCCGCGGATATGTTCCGGCTTTGACGCTTACGCGAACCGACGAAGGGCACCTCGACACGCCCTCGTACCGTCCCGCCACCCCCGCTGTCGATCTCTGACTGGTCTTCCCCAACCTCGCCATACTTGATACGGGAAGCGCTGCCTCCACCTTCCACGCGAAGGATCGCCCCGTCGAATGTTTCCTTTTCAAGCCCGGCGACCGTTTCGCCGCTGAGCCCCCTGGAGTCTCGGCGCTTGGGGAACCGGGAGATGATCCCATCACCGCGAACGTACGGTTCAAAACGACTCAGGTTGGTTCGAAACTCCTCCAGGCCATATTGGGCGGCCAGCATCGCTTCTCGGTTGGCGGCCACTGCCGGGGCCATTTGAAAAGTCAGGTGGATGATGTTTTCCACGTTAAGACGATACGGCTTGGTCAGTGCGGCCGCCGGTTCGGCCGGTCTGGTCGCCGGCTGGCTGGTGACCGGGCTCTCCGGTCCCGTCGGGTTGGACACTTGCCATATCCGGGTATAGGTTTCGGAATCGCCCGGTTCCGGCAACGGCGACACGTCTCGCTCGAGCGCGGCACACCCGGCCAAGGCGAACAGAACCAGCTCGAACGGCACATAGCCGAACCAACGGCGGGGCCGCCTTGTCGAGCTGGAGGGGTATTCTGTACGGTCCATAACGCATCACCTCGTAGTGGCAACCTTATCCGCACTCTCGTCTTTTCCAACCACTTTCAAGCCGACCATACGGTAAACCTCGCCGGTCGCGGTCATCAGCGTATTTTCGCAGACCCATGCTCCATAGAGATTGTCCGCGATCCGCGACTCGGCGACATATAGAGCGTCGATGGAGGTCAGCACGTCGTCGATGGTACGATCGGGTGGCCCCTGGGTCAGATAGGTTTCGAGGCGGACGGCGAATTCGGCCTGGCTGTTCGCGATATGCTCCAGGATCGAGGGACGCAACTCGAAATACTCGCACAATTCGACGGTCTGCTCGGATATCTGCCGCAGTACGCGATCGCGTTCGTATTCGATCTCCGCCAGGTATTCGCGAATCTGGGCCTCCGCTTTATTTCGGGTTGCGCTCAAGACCCGCTGCTCGTTCAACCGCACGCTCAGACCCAGGCTCATCTGCCAGCCCCCGACTCGATCGTCGAAGGTGGCCGATCCGTACGGAAACTGCGTGCCCTGTAGATAGGCGGTGATATCGAATTGTCCGAGAATCGCCTGAGCGCGTTGCAGCTCGGCGTCAGCCATGGCATCGGTCAAAACCCTGAACTTCGGGTTGTTCTCGTACGCATCGGTCAGCATCTGCCGCCTACCGTCAGGTACGC
The DNA here is from genome assembly GCA_012729595.1 of Phycisphaerales bacterium. Classification (GTDB taxonomy): domain Bacteria; phylum Planctomycetota; class Phycisphaerae; order UBA1845; family PWPN01; genus JAAYCU01. The sequence goes on along the minus strand of JAAYCU010000142.1, from coordinate 9,876 downwards.
GGGATCTTTCGTAATAATCGCTGGTTTCCCGAAAAGACTCTTCTTGCAACACGAAAGCTTCCGTGGGTTCGATTCCCAGCAATTGCAAAAGATTGAGCACCAGCCCGCGGTAGGTTCGCCGATAACTATCCAGAGATATGTTGGCATGGGCTGCCGCGGCCAGCACGGTCCGGCGGTCCTCGCTTCTTAGACGGGAATCCTCGAGCAGGTTGTTGAAACGTTCGATCTGGGCCTCTGCTAAGCGGATGTAGTACAGGTAATATAGAGCCTGACGGTAGTTGAGCAGGGCGGAATCCGCATAGGACCGAAATGAGGTCAGATAGTTGAGCATGGCTTTGCGGGCCGTCGATTCTTGATACGCGGCGTTGATGATTCGGCTTTGATATTTGCGCGACCCGACAAAAGGAACTTCCACTCGGGCCCGAATTAGAGTACCGCTGCCCTCTTCCACTGATTTCTGATCCGTGGCGACCTCTCCGAAAGTCACCCGTGAACCGCTGTAGCCGGCCTCGACGCGCACGAGCAGCCCCTCGAAGGTCTCTTTTTCCAACCCGCCAGAAACTTCCGCGTTCATACCCTCTGCGTTGCGGCGCTCGGGAAAATCGTTCGCGGTTCCGCTGGCCTGGAGGAAAGGCTCAAAGCGACTCAGGTCGGCCCGAAATTCGGCCAATCCGTGCTGCGCGGCGAACATGGCCTCGCGGCTGGCCACTATCAGCGGGCCCTGCTCGAATAAAATACGCACGATGCTATCCACGTTGAGGTGATAGGGCTTGGTTAGGGGGTTGTCGGTAGTAGCCGGCTGGCTGGTCACCGTGTCCTGGTACCAGGAGGGATCGATCGAATCGAGCAACTGCATGCGGCGATTAACCCCCGCCTGCTCGGCATGAGAATCACGCCTCGGCTCGACAAGCGAGGCACAACCGCAAAGAGTCGGCACCCCCCAAGCGCAGAGCATCCATCCTATCAGCCTTAAGCTGCGTTCGAATACCATCTTCTTGACCGTCACATCCACCACGAACACAGGCTGGAGATACATCACGCGGCCAGCATGAGCCAAACCCGGCAATCCGGAATGTCCTCAGCCGGAATATACCGGAAAACCCACGAGAAAGCGAACGTCCCATGCCCAATACGCACGGATCATTGACCCCATCCGCCCCGGATATAGACTATGGACACACTGAAGGTTTGTGCGTCATTCGATCCCGACGTCAAGGGTGTCGAAGCGGTATCCATCATTCGAGTCCGTGGGCTTATATGCCCGCGGCGTGCAAGGGAGAGACTGCATGAAACGCCCCAACTGGCTTAACCGCGAAGTTTTCGGCTGGGGTATGTTCGACTTCGCCAACCAGGCGTTCACCCTGGTCATCCTGACCGCGATGTTTAACGTGTACTTCATCGAGCACATCGTCCCCGGCAAGGCGATCATGCTCGCCGACGGCACGTCGAGGATGGATTACTCCCTCGGCCGTCAGCTCTGGGCGACCTGCGGCATCATCACGCAGATCGGCATCATCCTGCTCGGCCCCATCCTCGGGGCGATCGCGGACTTTTCCGGGGCGAAGAAAAAAATCCTTTTCATCACCTGGATCGGCGGCGTCATTTTCACCGCTTCCCTCGGCCTCGTGCCGCCCGGAGCGGCCCATCTCGGCATGGCCCTCTTCATCATCGCCTACCTCTTCTACGGCGCGGGCGAGAACTTCATGTCCTCGTTCCTGCCGGAGATTTCCACGCAGCGTACAATGGGTCGGGTCAGCGCCTTCGGGTGGACGCTCGGCTACATCGGCGGGCTGCTCTGCCTGGCCGGCGCGGTCGCGCTGCTGTTCTGGCTGGAATCGCCGAGCAATTTCCGCTGGATATGCGTCTGGGCGGGGGTATTTTTCTTCGGCGGCGGGCTGCCCACCTTCATCCTGCTCAAGGAACGCAAGCAGCCCGAGGAGATGCCCCCCGGCTATAACATCGTGACCATTGGATTTCGCCGTTTGAAAGAGACGTTCAATGACCTGCGCGCTTACCGCTGGCTGTTTCAGTATCTCATGATCATGACGTTTTTTCTGGCGGGTTTGCAGATCATCTTCTGGTTCGCGGGATCGCTCACCCGCGAGTTGTTCGGTTTCGGCGAACAGAAGATGGGGCTCTTCATTCTTCAGATCACGCTCACCGCGATTGTCGGGGCGGTCATCACCGCCAACGTCCAGGACCGCCTCGGGGCACGCAACTACATCATCATCTGCCTGGCCTTCTGGACGGCCACGATGCTCCTGGCCTCGATCGCGATGCGTGAACTCACCTTCTGGCTCGTGGGCAATATGATCGGGTTGGGGATTGGCGCCCTGGGTACCTCCAGCCGCGCCCTGGTCGGCTTATTCAGCCCCGAATACAAGGCGGCGGAGTTCTTCGGTTTCTACGGCCTGGCCCACAAACTCGCCGCCATCCTCGGGCTGTCCTCGATCACCCTGGCCGAGTTCGTTTTTCGCGGCAATTTCCATCTCGTGGCCGCGTCGGGCTCGATCTTCTTCCTTTTGGGCTTTGGCCTGATGTTCACCGTCAGCGAGAAAAAAGGCCGCATCGCGGCCCTTAGAGCCCAGCGCGCTTTCCGCCGCCGCATGAGGAAACCCGTTTAACCCGAGAATCCTCGGGTTGGGTGTCATGGACAGGTTCGGAATCCGTTGATAAGCGGATTCTGAAGCGGGTGGTGATGATCGAACGTCCGCGGCGTATCGAGAGTTAGAACGCCCGGATCAGCCGTCGGCCGCAAAGAACCAGCAGGTATAGCCCGCCGGCCAGAACGATGGTCACCGCCCCGGGGGGAAGGTCCGGGCCATAGCTGACCATCAGCCCGCCGGCGGTCAGGGCCGCGCTGAGCAGGCAGGACAGCAGCATCACGTGCCACAACCGATGCACGAAATGGCCCGCCACCGCCACCGGCAACGTCAGCAGGGCGATCACCATCACCAGCCCCACCACCGTCACCAGCACCACCACGGTCAACGCGGTCAAACCCAGCAGCAGCAGATAATACAACTCGACGTTCAGGCCGCGCAGGCGAGCGAATTCCTGATCGAAACAGACCGCCAGAAACGGGTTGTACAGCAGCAGGCCCAGGCCCACGACCACGACATCGAGCAGCACGATCAAACGCAACTGCTGGCCGCTGACCAGCAGTACGTTGCCGAACAGATAACTCATCAGGTCTTCGTAATAACCCGGGGTCTTGGCGATGAACAGAACCCCGACGGCCATGCCGATGGCCCACAGCGCGCTGATCACCGTGTCCTCGCGCTCCTTCGAGCGCTGGCTGACCCACCCGATAATGCCCGCGGCCAGCAGGGCGGCAAAGATAGCTCCATGCAGCGGCTGCAACCACGTCCACCCTCCTACCACGTTGAGATAACGCGCCGCCCCCATCCCGCCCAGAACGCAATGGGCCACCCCGCCGGCGATGTACGTGATCCGTCGGGCCACCACGTAACTGCCCATCACGCCGCAGGCCACGCTGGCGATAACCCCCGCCAGCAAGGCATTTTGCAGCAGCGCGTTACCCGCCAGGGCCTGGAAAAACTCCGTCATGATCGGCCTCCCGCCTCGCCGCCCCGCGTGTGGTGCAACAACCGTACCGCCCGGCCGTACATGTCCGCCACCTGCTTCTCGGTCAGTTCTTGACACGGGTGGGTATGCACCTTGTGGTTCACGCAGACCACCGTTCGGAAAAACAAAGAGACAAACCCGAGATCGTGGGAGACCATGACCACCGTCAGCCGCTCGTTCAACTTCCGCAACAGGTGATGCAGATCGTCCTGCACTTTCGGATCGAGACTGGCCATCGGTTCGTCCAACAACAGAATCCGCGGGGCGCAGGCCAAAGCCCGGGCGATCAAGACCCTCTGCCGTTGCCCGCCGGATAAGGCCGACAATGGCCGGCTCTTCATATCCGCCAGGCCGACCTCCTCCAACGCGTCGAGGGCCGCCGCCTTGTCCGCCCATGGGTAAGGCCCCCAGCTCCGCGCCCGGCCCAGCCGCCCCATCAACACGACATCAAACACCGTCACCGGAAACCGCGGATCAAGATGGGCATATTGCGGCATGTAACCGATCTGCTTGCGCGTTTTCGCCGGCACTTGTCCACAGACCTCGACCGTACCCGAGGACGGTTCGATCAAGCCAAGCATGATTTTCAGTAACGTGCTTTTTCCCCCGCCGTTCGGCCCGATCACGCAAACCAGGTCGCGCTCCGCGATGCTCAGAGTGACCTTCTCCAGCACCGGCGGGCCATCGTAGGAAAAGTTTACATCGTTCAGACGGATCACCGATTCAGCCGTCACGACCTGTCTCCTGGTTCCGGACCATGGCAGGGGTCATTCTCCGCCGGCCGCCGGCGTTGCGGTCCCAAATGCTTCCTTGATCTTCGCGCATACCGTCAGGAGGTTCTCCATATAATCTTCCGCCAGCGGGTCGAGCGGCGTCACCACTCCGCCGATCTGCTCGGCGACCGCCTCGGCCGCGCTGGGCGAAAACTGCGGCTGCACGAAAACCAGTTTAACCCCGCTCTTTTTCGCCCGCTCGACCAGTTCGCCCAGTTGCCGGGCCGTCGGCTGTTTACCGGAGATTTCGACCGCCACCTGCTCGAGCCCGTAAGCCTCGGCGAAATAACCGTACGCCGGGTGATACACGAAAAACGCGCGCCCGCGATACGGAGCCAGCGTCTCCCTGATCTGTCGGTCCAGTTCGTCCAGCTCTTGCTGAAACTGACGGCAGCTGCGTTCATAATCCTCCCGGTGCGCCGGATCGATCCGGGAAAGTACGCGGGCGATCGTCTCCGCCTGAATCTTGACCAGCCGCGGATCCATCCATACATGCGGATCCAGCTCGTCGTATTCATGGAGGCATCGGCCGGCTTCGTCGTGTTCATGATCATGGGCTTCTTTTTCGGTTATCCGCCGAAGCTCGAGCTCTTCGTGCAGATCGACTTGTTCCAGCTTGGTCAGCGTTTGCCCGATCTGGTCGGCCATCTGCCGTTCAAAGCGCAAGCCGGTCGCGAAGAAGACCCGGGCGCCCGACAAAGTGACGATCTGCCGGGCGGTCGGCTCGTAGGTGTGCGGCGACTGGCCGGGCGGCAGCAACGTCGTCACCGTCACATGCTCTCCGCCCACCCGCTCCACGAAGTATTTCAAAGGCGGAATGCTGACAGAAACCGCGACGGAGTCGGATATCGGCGCCGGCTCCTGTTGTCGGCAGGCCGTGCCCGCGAAAACCGTCAACCCGACCAGCCCTCCCGTAAACAGGGCAAGCCGTAAACGCACCAGAGTCCTCGACATGGATGAATACATGCGCACCACCTCTATTCCTCTTCCTCGTGAGGGGTGGCCGAGGCCTGATGGGAACATACCGGATACCATTCGTTGCATTTATGGCACTCGGCCATCGGATGGTCCGCGGCGAACTGCTCCCAGTGAGATTTTTGTTTGGGATTCAGAATCCCCGTACCCCGGCATAATGGGCAAACATTGTCCAAGGCCGACAGGATCGCCTCGCGAATAAACTCCGAGCGGTTTGGAATCATCCGTAGAATATCCACCAGCGACTCCTCCGCCTTGAAGCTGATAGTGGCTTGCTTGACTTCGCTCATTATCTTAACCCTATTACTTATAAGAACTTAGGAAGCGTATTAGCTCGGCATGCACAGTATCATTTACTTGATAATACATCGTATTACACGATTGTCAAATCGTCCAAACCATAAACAGGCGGGATAAAAAACGTGGATAGTAAGATCCTGCCGAATCAAGCGATGCTTTGCTTGCGTTTATTATTCAATCTCTTGCGTATAAAATGTGGGAAAGTTACCTCTTCAGGGGACGGGCTTGTTACGCAGCAGAGGGTATAGTGCAAAGGTATGACGCATAAGGACATAACTTGTTCCGCGGACTTGCCACCTGGGTCAAGTCGCCTTCGCCGGCGGATCATGCCTCGACCGGAAACGATGGTTCTGCTGCTGGCCCTTCTACTGACCATCGGCGCCAAGCTGGTTCTGGTCTACCGGTCCAACCCCCCGGCCATTCTGTCCGCCTGGGGCCGAGTGGCCATCTCGGATATCGTGCTGACCGGTATTGTGCTCGGTTTGTTTCGCATTCTGTATTACTTTCGACCCGGACGATGGGTGGCCCGCGGCGTACTGCTGGTCGCGGTGGTTATTTTCATCTGGTCGATTCTTAATGCCGCCTGGATGATCGCCACCGGCGTGCAACTCCAGCCGGGGGTGCTCGCGGTCATTTTTCGTAACCCCTGGGACTTCCTACCCATCGTCCTAACCCATCTCGTCCATAAGTTGCACCTGGTCCTCCCAACGGTCGCCCTGGCCTTGGCTTGCGCATGCTGGTGCGCTTATCGCCTGCTTCGCCCGGTCGCCATTGTCGAGCCGCGCACGATACATGTACGACACATGGCCGTCACCGTGCCCATGATAGTCGGATTGATGGTTCTGGAGGGCCTCTTGCCGCAACCCGCGAGTTTTCGGCTCAAGGCGGAGATTCTTGGGTTCAGCAGCCATTACCATGCCGTACGGAGTCTTATTGACGGCCGATCAGCCGCCAGGGAAAACGGCTCCTCCAACCGCCGCCTTCACCACGTCGGCGAACGGTCGGTGCAGCTTCCACTCCGAGCGCCGGTTGATGACCCCAACATCGTCCTCGTGCTGATGGAAAGCATCGCCTACCAGGCCACTTCCTTGTGCAACCCGGACCTGCCGACCACTCCGACCCTGGCCCGACTGGCTTCGGAGGGTGTACAGTTTACCAGCACCCGGGTTCCCGTCTCGCATACCACGAAAGCCTTCTGGGCCGTACTGACCGGCACCACGCCGGACATTCAGCCAGACTTTGCCGAGGCGGTCCCGGCCCCCCAGCCGTACGAGGGTCTGCCTTCTCTGCTGGCCCGGCGCGGCTATCGCAGCGCATTTTTTCAGATGTCCAAGGGAACCTTTGAATGCGCCCCCGGCCTGTTTTCCAACCTGGTCTTCGACTGGGCCTGGTTTCGCGAAAATCTGCAGGATCCCTCGGCGAACCTCGGATACCTGGCCGGCGACGATCTGCGTATGATCGAACCCGCCTTCGCCTGGGCCGAGCGCGAAAGCGGACCTTTTTTTCTGATGCTCATGACCTCTGTCGCTCATGATCCCTTCGAGGTGCCCGCCGGGTTCGCCCCGCCCGAGGAAGACCGCTACCAGCGCTACCTGCAAACCGTGCAATACACCGATCATTTTCTCGATCAGGTTTGCGCCGAACTGCTCCGACGTGGATGGGACGATAACACCATCCTGTGCGTGCTCGGCGACCACGGGATCAGTTTCCGTCTCGACGACCAGCACGGCCGCTGGATTCCCTATGAGGAAGTGATTCGCGTGCCTTGGATCATCCGCTGGCCCGGACACCTTGAGGCCGGCCAAACCGTCTCCTGGCCATGTTCCCAACTGGATGTCGCCCCGACTCTTTTGAACCTGCTCGGCTTCGATGTGAGCGACGCGGGTTTTGACGGCCGGGATGCCCTGGCCCCGGCCGACCCCGACCGCCGGTTGTTTTATTCCTCCTGGTACGCCGACAGCCCGCTCGGTTTCGTGGAAGGAACCCGCAAGTGGATCTACTGGCCTTATCGCGATACCCTGTTCTTATACGACTTGGACAGCGACCCGGGAGAAGATTCCGCCATCGTGGTCGAGGATCCTGAAAAAAACCGGGTGGTCACCTTGATCAACGACTGGCAGGAAAAATCCCGTTTCTATTTTCATCCCCGTCGCTTTAAAAAACGTTTCGTTTATGACCATTGGAATGTGTTCAGCTCGGGGAGATCCGCCTGGGCCTATTACGTCCCATAGTAATCAACCAACTGATTTTTTATGGTCATGGATAATATGAGAGCCCCTTTACCTATCGCCCATCCGCAAAACGTATTGACCATCCACCAGGGACGCATTGCTCTGGTCAAACTGTGCATTCTTCTAACTTTATGCTTGTGGATGTATTGGCCGGAACTGGCCGGTATCACCGGCGTAGCCATGCATGATCACGATTGGGTGCATGCCCTGGTCACACCGCTTGCCATCCTTGCTCTTCTCTATTTGCATAGACAATCCTGGAGGAAGGGCGCGACGGGCGGCTCGATGTGGGGAGTGGTCTGGGTGACATTCGGACTGCTTTTGTACGCGGTCGCCACCTGGCCGTTCGACTACAAATATGTCCGCGATCTATCCATCCTGCCGGTACTGGGCGGCATCGTTCTGGCCGCCGTCGGTCCCCGCGCATTCCGATTGAGTTTGCCTATGCTGTTGCTCGTATTGTTATCGATACCTATCGGTTCGCGCCTTTACAGCAACCTGATTATCCGGCCGGAAACCTACACTCTCCGGGCCACGCAGGCTACGCTGGATCAGTTTCCGCGCTTGAACGTGACCTTGCAGGGCTCCGATCTGCACTATACGCATCACGCACAAAGCGGCGTCGTCGCCCTCGGTGAATCGCGTCGAGGCGTGGCCTTGATTCCCGCCTATTTGATGATTGCCGTCTTCGTGGCCTTCGCGAAAGTCCGCCCGTTTTGGCAGATCGCCATCCTGGCCGTCGTCGCGGGCCCGTTGGCCTTTTTCTGCAACTATGTACGTCTGGCGAATCATGCCTTGGTTACGATTTACGCCGATCTGGGGCCTTTAAGCCCCGTCCCCCGTTATATGGCGATGATCAGTTCGTTAATGTTGGGCTACGCGGCGATTGCCGCCCTATGCGGAATACTCACCCGCATAACCGGGAACAAACGATCCGCTGCATCCGCCGACGAGTATCCAGATAAAGATGAGGTACAATCATGCCAATAACGTCCCCCCCTCATCCTTGGCGGCCCCTTTATCGCTCATGGACTTTCCTCGTTTGTGCTTTGATACTTGCGCTGGCCGCCGCCGGGTTACGCCCCGGCATGGCGGCTTTGGAACGGCATTACCGAAAGCAATCCATTGCTCTGCGCTTGGCCCTGCAGGAATTTGACGCGAACCACCTGCCTTCCTTTCTGGCGGTTGATCCCCAGGAACCGGGGCCGTCCATCATCGTTGCGGGCATGCCGGATGTGGGCACCACGGAGGCGGCCTTGCTGCACCTGAGGGAAAAAGATCAACAAAATAAAAACGATCATTCGTTTCTGCTGGTAACCTACTATAGCGATCCGGATGACAAAGTTCCGCACACCCCGGAGGTCTGTTACCGCCAGGCCGGGGCGACCGTTCGGGAGCTATCCACCCTGACCCTCGATACGCCGGAATTGGCCCCCGACCATCCTCGTATTCAGATACGCCTTGTGGAGATGGCGGCCGATCCGTGGAGAATCATGATCGCCTATGTCTTTATCGCCAATGGGAAATTCTGCCATACGCGCGAACGGGTTCGATGGGTCAATGGCTTGCCGGGAGACCGATATGTCTATTTCAGTAAAATCGAAGCCTCGACCTTTTTCCCCGCGGCCGGAGACACGGCCGAGCGAACGGCTCGAACCATCAGGCTGCTGCGCGAGGCAATTCCCCCTCTGCTGGAAAGGCATTTCCCCCGACCGGAATCGCTCAGGCAATAGTTGTAGACGATAGTTTTCGTTCACGATAAATGAGCACGGACGTGTGGACCAGCACAATGCCGGCGATGATCGCGAATAGACAGATCAAATAGTTTCGCGATAGAGGAACCGGTCCCCATACTGGCAGTGCGAGCGACTCACGACGTTCGAATCCCAAAGCGGCCTTCGGCCGCAACCAAATAGTTTTTGAACAGTGCCTCTAGCAAAAGTGGCGTTCTGGCCTGACCATGGTTGTTATCTACGCAGCCGTGGAAAGGAGAACGCCGTGGATCATTT
>JAAYCU010000141.1 GCA_012729595.1 Phycisphaerales bacterium | reverse complement strand
GTTGGCGATGTGCTGGCGACTGCCCCGCTTCTCATCGCAGGCGAGCACGACCCTCTCCCGTAAATCCATTGAGTAGGTCATGCATATATATCGGCAAATGATACGCTATTTCGTGAAATGCTCTAAACGTATTTCCGCCGCCGCCAACTCCGCGCGCAGACGAGCCGCCTCGGCGGCCGCCGTGGCCAGCGCAGCCTGCAGTCGATCATCCTCCAACACAACCAGCGGCTGACCCGCTGTAACCGGATCGAACAGGGCGACCGGCATCAGACGCAGGCGTCCGTCGGTCAAGGCAGCCACGTCACGCCGCTCGGGGTTGGCGATGCCCACCAAGTCGGTTCGCGCCGCCCGATATACAAGAAGCCATACCGATGCGCCCGCCGCGATCAACCAGACCAGGATCGGCAACACCCGCCGTCGGCCGTTTCCGATGCCCCATCCTTTCCATGTAATACTTCGGGCCATGTTCGTCATACCTCGAGCAATTCTTCCTGCATGGTCAGATGGATATCCGAAACGCCGGGCACCGCTTGCAAGGCGGCGGCCATCTCCTCATTAGCTCTTCCGTGGTGGACCACCAATTGGAACGCATACTCGGCCGTGTCGCCGTCGTCGACGGCCTGCATCGATACCAGAGAATATCCTCCGGAATAACGTTTCATGATCGTGGTGACTTCGTGATGGGGATCGAGCCGCCCCTTGAGACAAAACCTTAAAAAGGCGTTGTACGTGCGCCGCGAACCGAATTCGGTTACATACAAATAGAGCACGATCACGCACAAGATCGCGGTGCCCACCACGGCCACGGCGTACCGTTGCGAGCCGGCGGCCATCCCGATCACCAGCGAAAAGAATACAAAAGCCACATCGCGGGTATCCTTGATGATGTTCCGAAACCGCACCAGCGAAAGGGCCCCGATCAGACCGAACGCGGTGATGATACTGTTGCCGATCACGGCCATGACCAGCGAAACCACCACGGCCATCAGGATCAACGATTGCACGAACGATCGCGAATAGGAAAGGCCGCTATGCGTCCAGCGATAGACCCAGGCCAGCAACTGCCCCAGCACGAAAGCGACCAGCAGGGACAGCAGCACGCTCTCCGGGGTGAAGAGGCTGTTGCGGGTATAACCGCCGTCAAGAAAGTGCCACAATTGGTCCACGAGAGTCTCTTCGTTATCGGGCCGGAAACCGGGCGTTCATCGACCTCAACCAAGGGAGGGTCGGTACGGCTACTCAGGCAATAGAGTTCAACGCACAACGATACGCCCGGCCCCGATCACCTTTCCTTTTCATGCCATTCTCATCCGCATGCCGCCATGGGTCGTTCCGTGAAACGTCGCCTTCCGATCACTGATTCGGTTGGCCGGGAGTGGGCGACGAAAAAGTCCGCCAAGTATCGGCCCCATCTGGTTGTCGCCCGAAGGAAACGTCGCTTGTTTGCCGGCCGAACGTTACGGTATCGATTGTCGCATAGCCGTTTTCGGCGGTATCGAAAAGGCCGATTTCCTCGCCTGCGGCTTTTAGTTTGAAGTTTGTGTGTTGCTCGCCTTGCTCCTCGTCGTTGTCCGCCCAAAAGAGCAGATAACCGTTGGCGGGAATGGTTACTCCGTCGGGAATACGCCACTTGGTGGGGTTCGCGAGATCATCCGTCAGATACATTCCACCGAGATTCACGCTTCTTGTGTCGGCGTTATAAATCTCGATCCAGTCGGGATAGCCGGTGCCGTCGGGATCCTGAATGGTGGTATCGTTTTCGGCCATGAACTCATTGATGAATAGCCCGGAGGTATCGGAAGGCGTCAAGGTGGACTCATCGCAGCCGGCCAGCGCCATACCTAGTATCGCCAGGGCCGTCCAGCCTAAAGATGTTCTCGTTTCGGGACTCCGCGTCATGAGATGCTCCTTCCCAATGCCGGTCTTTCGCCGACCATTGCCTTGGCCAACCATGCGCCCGCCGCGCTTACGTCCCGCGGGTTCGGGAACGCGGGGACGCCCGGTTCTCGCGGGTCAGGTTGTTGGGCCTGACGACTCCACTTCATAAGAAAACCCGCCTTTACCTCCGGCGTTTTTGATAATTGTTGGCCCGGATCGCCATAGTGCATTGCGTAAGCCTGGGTTATCAATCGTGCGTATTTGGATACGGATTGCGCTTGCAGGGTGAACTGCTGAACCAAATGATGGATCCAAGCCGGGTAGGCCTCGGTAAATTTGATTTCAAAGACCACCGCTCGCTCATGCCACGGAACCCATCCCGATCCGTTGATGCCCGGCTCGGGTACGCGAGGCAAGCGGAATCTGAGATTACGATCAAAGGTTATGCGAACGCGATCATTGTTTTTGCCTTCAAAGGCCTGTCGAGAATAACGAACGCTAAAAAGCGGCTCAGCGTTGATTTGCCGTCGATAGTAAAAATACTGATCGAGGTTTTCATGGGCATCGCAACTGACTTCGGACAGTCGGACTTCCTTGTTCAGCAACGCGGCCACCGCGGGACGCGGCACCCGAGCCCGGCTCTTGATAATGACTTGATTCATCCGCCGCTTGATCTCGAAAAAACAAAGGGCATCCGGATCGTCGCTGTAGCAGCGTATGCGTAACTTGAAGCGGTTCTTGAGTCCATCCATTGATTCCCGATAAAGTCGAAGATCTTTTGAGTCCAGATAAAGACTGGCCAGCGGATAACTCCCTTGGGGCGAATGATGGTCCGGACGCATGTGCGGTCGAATGTACTCGACCAGCATGGCCGCCTGGGCCTCCGTGACCAGGTATTTCATTTCGTATCGCGACTTGATCATTGGGCCGTACTCAAGTACTCGATCGCTGCGTCGTAGCGATCGGAAACAAACTGAAGGAGGCTGTCCAATCCGGTCATGAATTCCTGGGGATCGTCTAAGGTCGTATACCCGGTTTGTTCTCCCGCGGCCCCGGTAACGTAGGGGGCGATCAGATCGTGCATGGCCTGAAGCCGGGTCTGCAGGGCGGCGACGTCAAAGACGTTCTCGACAAACGCCCGCACATGGGCGACGTAAGCGGCCCCGTACACGGAATCGTCCAACAAATAACGGATCAGCGGCCAGTTCTCTCCAATCTCGTCAAGACTCAGAGAGAGCCCGACTTGTCCGCCGCCCGCCGCGCCCGCCCCCATACCGCCCATACCGCCCATGCCGCCCATGCCGGCCATGCCGGCCATGAAAGCCATATTATTGTCCCAGGGGATCCAGCGCAGGCGGCCTCCCTCGCTGGGATCGCCGTAGAGATAGTAGTTGTGGGCCATTTGTCCGTAGGTGTCCCAATTGACAATGACCGTATTGACGGCCAGCCAGCGAAGGAAGCCATCCACGTCAAAGACGGCCTCCAGTCCCGCCCTCCAGGCAGCCGCATCTATCCGATCGGCATGCAAGGCCGTTACCGCCGCTTGCACATCGCTCCAGTCGGCCTTGTCTTTGTTGGATTGTTTCTCGAAATCGTCCTCATTGAACGAAACCCAATTGGAGGTCGGTTTGTACAGGTTTCCGCCGTCCCCGCCCATTTGGGTCTCGAACATCGGCTGATCGGGAATCTCCGTCATGGTGTACAGGCCGAAGTATTTGGCCCCTTCGCCGTAATCGATGTAGAGCCGGTAGAAGGCTGTACGCGGCGCCGGTACCCCGGCCTCGCGGAAAATGTCATGGGTCACCTTTTCGCGAAGGTAGGACGGGTCGGACCAGTTGTTGGCCAGAGAAAGCTTTTGGAAACCCAAGAAACGTTGGTTGTCGATTTCCGGATGGTCCTCTTCAAACTCGTCGAAATCCAACCGGAAGGGAAGCTTATAATTACCTGCGTGCCACCCGGACGAAAGGGATGAAAAACCTTTGAAACGAATCCCGACGTACCACCAGGTCTTGCCCTCGAAAGCCAGCGTGCAGGGTACATAGATTGGATTTGTATCGTCCCCGCCAAGCATTCCGCCGCCGTTACCGCCGGGAATACCTCCGTTCCCGGCGTCACCGCCCGGTATTCCTCCATTGCCGCCGCCGGGGTTCATTTGCGGATGACAAACCAATTGCCCGTTAAAGCCTGCCGCACACGTTCCTTCCATACTTGTGCCGTTCATGGAAATGGTACAGCCCTCGCCGGCTTGTAGATCGGCACAGGCATCGAGCATTTCGGTTGGCATGGAGGGGACGACATTTCCGCCGGGTTGTCCGCCCGGGGCCATCTGGCTCCTGCAGATCAATTGCCCGTTCGTGTCCTCCGTGCAGGTTCCCTCGCTGCTCATCCCGTTAAAGGTGATGGAGCAGGTATCCCCTGCATCGAGGCCCGCACAGGTATCCGTCATGTCGGTTGGCTGGACGGGGGCCCCATTCCCGTTACCCCCGCCCATACCGCCCATACTGACCTGTCCGAACTCCCCATATAAGGCAGACATATCGTCGAGCATGGCCTGCCAATCGCTCGGCGTAATCGTAATGTCGAGGCGTTTGACCTCGTTCTGGGCAAATACCTCGGTGTAGTCCGGCGCCGCATCGTTGCCGTGCGTTTGCTCCGTCCAGCCGATCGGCCGACCATCCACACCAAGAGGAACCGTGACGGTTTGGTCGCTTGTTGCCGAAAAATCACAGGAAGCTTTCATCGCCATGATGAGAATGGCGATCAGTATCGACCCATACATGGTATGCAATATACGTGTATTCATAGGATTAAGTCTCGCGTGTGGCAGGTTGTTATTTGCCTCCAGGTGTTGCTTAAACGTTAAGATGCGTAAAGAGAGCGTCATCAATGGGTAAAGTATTGTAAACGATCAGTTAAAATCCCTTCCAATCGTTTTCCCGGTACTCGCTCCCGCCGACTTGTTTTCCGACACGAGTCGATTCGTGAGTCGATTACGTTTCGGCTCGACAAGTGCCGTATGGTCGGTCCTACCTTTCCATTGCACGGCCAAAGCGAAGCCGTCGCCGGTTTCGCCGCGGATCATGAAGTGGTGCTGGTGGCATCCGCGGAAAGACTTTGCGCCACGCTGTCCAGGACGAGGGCTAGTAGCTCTTCGGCGGTACAGCCACATGCGGGTAACACCGTACCGACCAACGCCATGATCCAGATGATCTTTCTGAGTTTTGCGGTAATCGTTCTTCGCTTCATACGTTGCCATCCTTTCCTTGTTTTTTGAGCATACGTTAATACCCGTTCATTGCGCCCTTGACCGTCAGGGGCTTGTGCCTCTTGGGTAGACGTTAAGTTATTATTAACCTCACCATGTCAGGAGCGAGTCAGCGAGATGAAAAGTATGGTAAAGAACAGATTGACAATTCTTTACGCAACACCGGTCGCGAGGCGCGATTCGCGGCGGTATAATGAATCGACATACTCTGGGAGAATCCACGACATGTCCGAAAGGAAAGCCCATGATTCCAGCCATCATCTATTGGTGGTTGATGATGACGCCGAACTTTGCGAGCTGGTCAGGGAGTATTTGAAGCCCGAAGGTTTCGAGGTGGAGACCGTCCACGACGGAGAGCAGGGTGTCGAATGCGCGTTGTCCGGTGAATACGCGATGGTCGTGCTCGATGTGATGTTGCCCGGGCTTAACGGGTTTGAGGTGTTGCGGCGGATCCGCGCACGGGCCACCACCCCCGTGTTGATGCTGACCGCCCGCGGCGAGGACGTGGACCGGATTGTCGGTCTCGAAATCGGGGCGGACGATTATCTGCCCAAGCCCTTCAATCCACGGGAGTTGGTGGCGCGCATCCGGGCGATCTTGCGTCGGACGACGCGAGGGGCTGGGCGATCGGATTCGGCGGTGTTGGAGCGTTTGCAGGTCGGGGATATCGAACTGGATCCGGGCGGGCGCACGGCCCGTTGCGGCGGTAAGCCGGTGACCCTTACCGGGGTGGAGTTTGACCTACTGGAAACGTTGTTGCGGGCCGCGGGGCGGGTTGTCGAGCGTGAGGAATTGTCCAAAACGGTGCTGGGTCGCAGGCTGATGCCCTATGATCGCAGCATTGACATGCACGTCAGTAACCTTCGGAAAAAACTTGGCCATCTGCACGGAGAGCATGAACGAATCAAGTCCGTTCGCGGCTTTGGTTATATCTATACGCTCCCCGGGAATACGCCGGACGAGGCGGGTTCGATGGAGAAGTAAGGATAGTCCGTTTAATTCACTGGATGAGATCGCGATGCGAACTCTGTTTGTCAAGATATTCCTCTGGTTCTGGCTGGCGATGATCATGGTCGCCGGTACGGCGGTTGTTTCCTTGCATGCTTATCTGGCCGGGGAAATGGAAGGGACGAGTGTCCGAACGGTGGGTTTCCAGAACCCGGTTGCCCGTATGGCCGTGGCCATATTGGAAAACGACGGTCCCGCGGCCCTTGCACACTATCTGGACCGTTGGAACGACGTTTCCGGAATGTGTCAATACGTATTGGACGAACAAGGGCGGGCATTGGCCGGTCAGACGCTGCCTCCGGAAGTCGCTGAATTATCCCGGAGACTGCCCGAACCCGGTACGGAAGTGTGGCGACATTCCCCGCACTCCACTTATGTCGCTTCACGCATTTCCTGTGCGGGCGGGAATAACTATGTCCTGGTTTCATCCATGCCACCTCGGCCGCCCGGCTTGGGCGGCCCCGGAATGCCGCCCGGCCCTTTAAGGTTCCTTTGGGAGAAGCCGCAGTTTCTTGTCATTATTTTGGTGGCTGTCATTCTGACCTCCGGTGTTGTGTGCTATGCATTGGCTCGCCACCTGACCAACCCTTTAAGAGAACTGCGGGTATCCGCTCGGCAAATCGCGGAGGGCGATTTGGCGGTACGCGTCGGAACAGGTGTACAAAATCGACACGACGAGATGGGCGAACTAGGGCGGGATTTTAATTTCATGGCCGAGCGTATTGAGTCCCTGGTTTCCGCTCAGCGCCGACTCTTGCGGGACATGTCTCACGAGTTGCGTTCACCCCTGGCCCGGTTGCATGTGGCTCTGGGGTTGGCTCGGCAGCAGACCGCCCCCCAGGCCGGCGCAGCCCTGGATCGCATCGAACGCGAGGCCGAGCGGCTTGGCGAGCTCATCGGCGCGTTGTTAACCCTGGTTCGCTTGGAAGGTGGTCAAGTGGTCAGCGGAAAGACCACGGTCGATCTGGCGGCCCTTGTTCGGAGTATCGCGGCGGATGCCGATTTCGAGGCCAAGAGCTCCGGTCGCCGTGTTCGGGTGTTGCGCTGTGACGAGTGTCCCATGATCGGCGTGCCGGAATTATTACATAGCGCGATCGAGAATGTCGTCCGAAACTCCATACGCTATACCCCTGAAAATACTGAGGTGGATATGACCCTCACGGTCGGCTCAGGCGAAGGCGAATTGCCGGTTGTCGTTTGCGTACGGGATCAAGGCCCCGGTGTCCCGTTGGACGCGATCCCGGACATTTTTCGGCCGTTCTATCGCGTCGATGATGTCCGCAACCGCCGAACGGGCGGCGCGGGTTTGGGTCTGGCCATCGCCCAGCAGGCCGTCCGGGTTCACGGCGGCATCATATCGGCGGCAAACGTCCAAGATGGCGGTTTCATGGTGGAATTACGCTTTCCTTTAATGTTGGGGAGTTCCTAGGCGACTTACGCTCTTGGGTAGGACCGTTGGTGGATTACGCGATCACTGTTGCCCGGGCCGGTGTGACGCATGCAATAGATGTCCCCGCCGGCCGTTGTATACATTGGGAGGTCTGGATACCGCGTGCCCGGAACGAGTAAGAACAAGATGTTGCGG
>JAAYCU010000140.1 GCA_012729595.1 Phycisphaerales bacterium | reverse complement strand
GTCGAGCGGGTCAAGGGACCGGCCGACCTGCTCGAATCCGGCGACTGCACGTTGAGCTTCATGGGGGAGGAATATGAGCTAGAGGCGGAGGACGGCTGGTTCTACCCGCAGGGCGGAAGTCCGAGGTTCTGGGTCGTCACCGATGGCTGTATCGATCCGGGAACAACCGTGAAGACCTATTTGATCAGCTGCACTCCGAATGGCACGATAGAAAAAATAGAGCAACCCGATCTGTTTCAGTTCGCCAATCTGTTTTATTCTGGCACTTTGCAGTTTGGGAGCAAGATCATGCAACTGAACATCAACCTAAAGGGCTACGAGGCCTGGCGTGCGGCCGCGCGGGAGAACGAGGAGGTTCCGCGGACCGAAGAGGAGCAGCCTGGCTTCCTGATCACTGCGGAAGTCGATGACGTCGGCGGTGCCGACCCCCTGGAGGCGAAGATCGTAGCCGCAAAGCTCGCGGACACGGACACAGGCGGCCTGACCCGCTGGCTGCGGTTCAGTGATCCGACCAAGGTTGCGCTGACGCGCGATGGCATACCGGTCGAGATTCCAGCGCCCCCCGAAGAGCTCCAAATCGATTTACCTGCGACAGCGGACGCCACCTACGAGATCTCCATGCTCGATCCCGAGGCGTGGGCCGCGGATACCAGCGTGACGGTCGAATACGTCATCAAGGACAGGGAGGGAAGAGAATTCCCCGGCGCCGACAAGGTGCGCCTCCTGCGCCCGGTGATCATCGCCATCGGCGACTCGCTGACGTATGGCTATATGGGCTATACCAATCGCCACGATCTGACGCCGAGATGGTCCAAGCCTTGGTATTCATATCCGGCCAGTGCATTATGGGCCGAAATCCGCGAGGATGATCTTCTAAAAGCGGGGCTTCCCTTTCCCGCGGTCCAGACCAACATAGTAAACCAAGGCTGGCGGGGCTATTTGCGCGAGCAACTGCCCGGGTTCCTTTGGGCGGGCGAGACCGCCAACAATACGGGACATTGGAGCAAAGACGGCCACGGCCCGAAACACGTGGGTTATGCTGGTGCGGCTCTTGAGCATATTAATTCGATGCTTAATGACCCATCATCAACCATTTCGCAGACATTATGTGTTCAACCTTGCTATGCTGTTATCACATATTTCATAGGAATGAATAACGCTAACAAGGTCGAGAAAATTAATGACGCCTATGTTTTAAACATGCGACAACAGTGGGTTTATGGCCTTACGAAGCTAACTCAGTATCGCGCCGGGGGCATGAATCCTGGTAAAACGCTGGTCATTGGGATTACGCTTCCCAAGGTTGGCGCTCATTATAACGAGAGTGCAACTGTTGCTAAGATCAACAATGAGTGCATTACAAAATATAACGATGATCCCGTCCAAACCATTTGGTATAGAAGGTATTACAAGGATAGGCTCCCATGGTTACGTAGCTTCAAATACGCCTATGCGGATATTGAGAGCATTGAGCATGATCAAAGAGATGATGGACTGCACTTTCTGCCTCCCGGCTATGAAGAAATTATGAACCACATCCAGCAAGCTATTATTAGTGGACTGGGAGGTGATTAAGGATGTGTATTTACCGTTTGCCGCTGGTGTGTTTGGCTGTATGCAATATCTTTTGGGATGTTGTTGGCGCTGCGCCTGCGACAACGAATGCCGCAAACTTCTGCGTGGTGGCCAACGGGCGCATGGGAGTGATCGACCAGCAGGGTCGGGTTCTGCAAGAGCCATTGTACAGACGGACCGGATGCTGGCACGAGGGCTTCCTGTGGGTCTATACAAACGACAATTCATCATCAGGGCTGTTTCTTGACCGTAGCTACATGCCGCTACCTAGTCCCATTCTCCATGACGTGTGTGACTTGGAGAACCCGGAGCCTTACTTCAGCCAAGGCATCGCGATTGTCCGTGCGAGACTTGTTCCGGGAAATCAATGGACAACCTACGCATATCTTGACACGTCGGGCCGTCTGCTGGGAGAAGCACCCACTGAAAGCGTCAGGAGTATGCACAACCCCGAGGAGGAGATATTGCGCTCGCGGCGTCTGACTGAGCGCACTTTGCTGGGGATTAGGGTGGACGGAAAGATCGGCTATATTGACAGGCTCGGCCATACTGTGATTCCGCCCCGGTTCGATCTCGGCTGGCCATTCATCGGCGGGTTCGCGGAAGTTGTGGTCGGCGGCAAGCATGGCATGATCGACACCAATGGCGCCTATCGTATTCCCCCCGTCTATGACGAGATTAGCTCTTGGCAATCGCCACCCTGGCAGGTCAGAGAGGGTGAAAAACTCGGTCTGATCGACGCCAGTGGCGACGTGTTGATCCCCCCGTGGACATTTCCTTCTAGGTACCAGAAAGTTAGTATTGAAAGCCCCTCTGCGGCATCCGCCACGTGGAAGGGCAAATGGGGTGTGATCTCGCCCCGCAAATGGACACTTGCACGTGTGCTCATCCCCCCGAAGTTCGGCAGCACCGCCCTTTCGATCTCATCCGGCTATCTCGTGCGCAAAAACAGAGAATGGGGCACAGTCGATGCCAACGGACATAACATGACGTATGGCCTTGATGACAGACGTTCCGGTCGCACGATAGTGCCGCCGCGGTACATGGATCTGATTGTTCTGGTGGACGGTCCGTGGGTATATGCCGGCGACGTGGCATTGGTGTGCGATACTTATGGGCGCTGGGGCGTGCTGGACTGCCCGACGGGTAGAGAGTTGATACCTTGTCGCTTTACTGGAGTTGCGCCATGGAACGATCTGTTCATGGCTAAGACAGGCCTTGTAATCGGCAGACCGGACTATCTTGGAGCGCTGGGGCAACGTGATGCGGAGAAAGCCTATCCGCGAATACTGAAGGCGGGTCAGGAAGGTTGCATCGTGTTGTTCGACAAGGATGGGAACGAGGTGCTCGGCCCCGATCTTGGCGTGGTTGCGCTACCGTTGCCGGACGCGGTGTATCTGCCCATCCATGTGGAAGAGACGATGCACCTGGACAAAATGGAGTCCGGCTATGGCGTCGTGCGCGGGCGGTCCGGCGTCGGCGTCATCGACACGCAGGGGCGCATCGTCGTGGCGATGGAGTACGAGGATGCAGGCATACTTTCCGAAGGACTCGTCCCCGCGAAGCAGGGGGGGCGCTGGGGTTATGTGAACCTCGACGGAAAGTGGATCGTGCCGCCGCGGTACGAGGAGGCCGGCGCCTTCCTCAACGGTTTCGCGGCCGTGAGACAGGATGGGCGTGTCGGGCTGATCGACAAGCGCAGCAAAGTCCGGGTGCCGTTCCGCTACGCCGACGCCGGCTATGTGCTCAACGACCGCTTCCCCTTTGCGGACGAGAAGGACGGGAAGCGCCTTTGGGGCGTCGCCGACCTCGCGGGCAACACCATCCTGCCGTCCGAGTACGACTGCGTCGAGTGGATCGACCTTGAGCCCGGCACAACCCGCTACCACGGGAAGCCCGGCTGGTCGGAGTTTTAAAACCCATGGCCGCCCGACGACATTCTCGGCATCCAATCCTTCATCCGACGGTCGAGGTCCGCCCGCTCGCCGGCAGTCTGCCCGGCACCTGCGTGCCGGTTGTCGAGCGGGTCAAGGGACCGGCCGACCTGCTCGGATCCGGCGACTGCACGTTGAGCTTCATGGGGGAGGAATATGAGCTAGAGGCGGAGGACGGCTGGTTCTACCCGCAGGGCGGCAGCCCGCGGTTCTGGGTCGCCACCGATGGCGATCTCGATCCGGAAAATACCTACTTGATCAGCTACGAACCGAATGGCACGATATCGAAAGTCAAGCAGTCCGAGGCGCCGCCGGAGGTTAAACTGTTGAAATCCGGCACCGCG
>JAAYCU010000139.1 GCA_012729595.1 Phycisphaerales bacterium | reverse complement strand
GATTCGCCATGCCCAGCCTCCTCGGTCCACCATGGACCAAAGAAGGCTTTAGCACGAATCACCAACTCCTCAAGATGGCCGGTTTTCACCTGCCCACCCCTGGCCGGTTTTGCCCGCCCGGCGACAGCCAGCCGCCGACGCGATACCCCAAGCATGAACCACATGTTGGTCGTATATAGCATATCTGTCATTATCTTAAAAGATATCCGCAAGGCAGGTTCCGAGTCACACGTAGTACATTAGGATAGCCCCTTAAGCTGCGCTACGATCCGTAAAACTCAAGAATCGCTTCAGCGAATGCACGTCCCCAGTCGTAGTAATCGTCCTGAGAGCAGTTGCCATCGCCGAATATCTCGATTGTAAAGGCCAAACGGGCACCGGCCTCGAACCGCATCCATCCGGAAGCCATCCGATGCAGGTCGGTCATGCTTGAGGTCACGTAGGAATCCATCTGTCGCCAAACCGTATCGTTTAGTTTCCCTTTAACACGCTTACGCACTGTATTGGATAGACGCAGTGAATCTTTCTCTGCGCCCTCATCGGTGAGTTCCTTGCCAAAGGTCATGAATATGGTTGAGCGTGTGGGTGTACACCAGCCGTGGAAATCCATGAATATCTCAATCTTCCGATCTCGCGTCGCCAAATCCCTTGCGAAACGTTCAACGAGTTCAACTTCCGGAACGGTGCCTAGGCCCCACTGGCGGTTCATATTGCCAACAGGGCAGTACAGGTTGCCGCCAGCAATGCCGTCCGGGTTCATCATTGGTACGACATAGGTGACGAAGGATTGCCGCAGCTTTGCAGCGCCGGGGTCTTCCGACAGCAGATATCGGCAAATGCCCTCCAGCACGAGGGCCCCAGTAGTCTCCAGGTCGTGCTGGAGAGCAATGAACAAGAAGGTTCGCTTATCAGCCTCGGGGATCGATGGGTCCGTAATCGTGTAGTAACGTAAATCACGCTCCTCCCGTGTCTTTCCAAGGGTGCCGGCGGAAAAGTAGGGGTTCTCCTCGCGGCCGGCTATGAAGCGTGTCACATGAGCCGGGGTGAAGGGAAAGAATGAACAGACCCAGGCAGGTGATCGGGTAAACCGATGTTTGAAAGTAAGGCAGGAACCGTCCTCATTCCAGGCCTTATCATCTATACCAGTCCACGTATCGCCGTCGTCACTGACCACTGGAATTCGATTACCGTTTCCCGATGTTTGCTCAGCTGAGAATGGGGCCATATTCATATGAAAGGTAATCTCGCGGCCCGCGCCCCCTGCCAACCCATAGTGGAACCACAAGAACGGCGAGCGCGGTTCCTTCTCGGGAGTAGCATAGAGGTAGAATTCGTCCGGTCCGATCTGCTTAACCTTGCCTAGTGCTGCATTCTCGAAATCTGTAAACAGCTTGATGTTTCCGGAGGGTCTTTCCGGGGCAAGGTCGTACACATGGCACAGAGGTGGTTCGAACCCACCGTTCCTCAGAAGATTGGGGGCATCGTCGGTAGTCTCTCCGAAAAATACATCGTCAAACCAAACAGTTCCCTTTCCGTAGAGGTATAGTGTAATACGAATCCGTTCGGCATCCTCGGGTACTTGTACTAAGTTCGAGAATACCGTCCACTCTTGCGAAGGCGTGAGCTTCTGTCCTAGCAGTGACTGACTTTTTCGATCACGAGTATAGGATTGGACATTCACCGAGGCGTGTCGGCTGAGTTCGGCAGAGGTACGATAGGCAACGGTTAGTCGATAGGTTTTCCCTGGCGGGATGGCCGTTCCGCCTCTACGGTCAGCAAGAAACCCTCCCCGTGCGTTATTCTCGTCGCACACGCCCGTAATCTTTCCACACCCGATACCCCTGCGTGTCCCTTCCATAACAATACTTGCGCGGTGTGTGCCGGGTGTGGGTAGCATAACCTGCCATCCCGGGGCACCTTCAAACTCCAAAGTGGCGGTGGTTGCGTCGATATTGAATGCTAGCAAGGGTATGATTACGAGAAAATAATGCATGCGAATACCCAATACCAGGACGTTCGTTGATGATACGGGGTGATGCCACAATGGCAGGGATATCTCGCAATTTCGACCGGCTTTCAGCATCCCACCTGCCCAACGGCCCAGTGCATATGACCCATTGCGAAAAGCCCCCTGGTTGGCTTGACGTCGCGGACCATGCACGAGCAATACACCGCAGAATATCCCCTGTCCCGAGCAGGAGCAAGGCCGAGAGTATGAAGCAGTTCAGGTTTGACGACATCTATATTGAGACACATGGTAAATACTCTGGATTCTCGAATCGCCACCCTTCGTTGCCGTCGCAGCCAGCATAATCCATAACGGTTAGCCGTGTCCAAGGTAGTCATGGGCAGTGACCGACATTTGGCGGCCGATGAGGTCTTGGGAATGATGAGGAGACGATGTCCTTCGATCTCGCTAGCGACGACCTACAACACCCTGAACCTCTTCGTTCAGAAGGGCTTGCTCGACACCCAAGTACTGAAGGCCTGAGCCGAGGTTTTTGATGCAGTGATTCACCCCCATCACCATTGTATTGATGACGTTACCGGAATGATTTATGACAGGCCCCGGGAGGCCATGCGGACAAGGGCACGAATACACTAAAGGCTTGGAAGTAAGGGAATTGCAGGCTGTGCTGCGTGGACGTAGACGTAAACGGTAATTATGTGTAACGTACGCATTAGACGCCATCAAGACATACAAAATTTACGGAAACTCACTTTCTTCGGACAAGGAGCAACCCATGAGTAAACGACAACTGACCACATCGGCGGGTATTCCGGTCGGGGACAATCAGAACGCGCTGACCGCCGGCCCGCGCGGGCCCCTGCTCGCGCAGGACTGGCAACTGTTCGAGAAGCACGCCCATTTCAACCGCGAGCGTATTCCGGAACGGGTCGTGCATGCGAAAGGGTCGGCGGCCTACGGCGTCTTCACCGTGACCCAGGACATCACCCGCTACACCAAGGCGAGCGTCTTCGCCAAGGTCGGCAAAAAGACGGAGTACTTCCTGCGTTTTTCCACGGTCGCGGGGGAACGCGGGGCGGCCGACGCCGAGCGGGACGTGCGCGGGTTCGCCGTCAAGTTTTATACCGAGGAGGGCAACTGGGATCTGGTCGGTAACAATACGCCGGTGTTCTTCGTTCGCGACCCCTACAAATTTTCCGATTTCATCCACACCCAGAAACGCGATCCGGCCACCAACCTGCGCAACCCGACGGCCATGTGGGATTTCTGGTCGCTGTCGCCGGAGAGCCTGCATCAGGTGACGATACTCTTTTCGGATCGCGGCCTGCCGAAAAGCTATCGGCACCTGAACGGCTACGGCAGCCACACGTATAGCTTCATCAACGCCAAGAACGAACGCTTCTGGGTCAAGTTCCATTTCAAGACCCTGCAAGGCATCCAGAACCTCACCGACGCCGAGGCCGAGCGGATCGTCGGGCAGGACCGCGAGAGCCATCAGCGCGATCTGTACGAGTCGATCGCCAAGGGGGATTTCCCGAAATGGCGGCTGATGGTGCAGATCATGCCCGAGGCCGACGCGGAGACGACGCCGTACAACCCCTTCGATCTGACCAAGGTGTGGCCGCACGGCGATTACCCGCTCATGGAGGTGGGCGTGATGGAGTTGAACCGCAATCCGGAGAACTACTTCGCCGAGGTCGAGCAGTCGGCCTTCTCGCCCGCCAACGTCGTGCCCGGTATCGGCCACAGCCCGGACAAGATGCTGCAATTTCGCATTGTCTCTTATGCCGACGCCCACCGTTATCGGCTGGGGGTCAACTATGAAAGCCTGCCGGTCAACCGGCCGCATTGTCCGGTAGCGACCTATCACCGCGACGGGGCCATGCGCTACGACGACAACGGCGGCGGGTCGGTGAACTACGAGCCGAACACCCAGGGCGGGCCGGTCGAGGATCCGCGATTCAAGGAGCCACCCCTGAAGATTTGCGGCGACGCGGATCGCTACGATCATCGCGAGGGCAACGACGATTACACCCAGGCGGGCAATCTCTACCGCCTGCTTCCCGCGGACGAGCGCGAGCGGCTGCATAAGGCCATTGCCGCCGCCATGCAGGGCGTCCCCCGCGAGATCATCGAGCGGCAACTCAAGCACTTCGAGAAAGCGGACCCCGCATACGCCAAGGGCGTGCGGGCCGCCTTGTAAGAGAAAAGTCAACAACGTAGCCCTATCCATGCCGTCGCGTGAATATCGCAGGCCATGGATAATGCCGACGTGAGCTTCGTTTTGAGACACGCAGATTGCGATACGATGATTACGTTGATATCGTTTCGGCTGAGGGCGGTGTCCTTCCTGGTAGGTTAAGTGCGCGGAAGCCGGAGAGTCTTGAAGGGACGAAAAGTGAATCTGAGTTACCGTATCATCAGCATTGGCACATTGAGTCGTAATCGTTTCTGGAACGAGACGGCCCCGAAGCGGTCCGCTCATGCGACCTGCACATTGATCCAAGATGACGATATCCGAATTCTGGTTGATCCGGCCCTTCCGGAGTCGCTGCTGCTCCATTATTTGGACGAGCGGGCCGGGATCAAACCGGAGGCGATTGATTTGGTCTTCCTGACCACTTTTCGACCAGCTCACCGTCGCGGGCTGGCCCTGTTCGAACGAGCTACTTGGCGTATGCACGAGGCCGAAATTGCCGCAGTGGGTCATCATTTGGCTGAGATGGCCGAGCGGCTCTCGAACGATGAGGACACGGACACGCCGCGAATCTTGGAGCAGGAGCGGGCGATTCTGGAACGTATCGACCCTGCGGAAGATAAACTGACTCGCCGGGTAGACCTATTTCCTTCGCCAGGAGTAAGTCCGGGATCGGCGGGGTTGTTGCTGACCTTACCCCAGCGAACGGTGATAGTGGCCGGTGACGCAGTCGCGACGCACGAATATTACGCTGCCGGACGGGTTTACGAACAGGCCGCGGAGGTGGAACGCGCTGCGAGATCGTTTGCCGAAATTGTGGAAATCGCAGACGAAATCGTTCCCGGACACGATAATGTGTTCCACACCGGTACGTCTTAGATAGGTCAAGAGGCTTTTGTCAAGGAAAAACCGTATGAATCGTCGGTTGAAGAACATGGTGATGGCCTCCTGCCGACCTTTGCTTGACACCGCCAGCGTAGCGGGGTAGTCTCAGGCAAGCATTCGGAGCAGAGCCAATGGAAATCCGCATGGACCTCGCTAGGATTATTATCAGCGAGACCAGTGAGCAGCAGATTATCGTGCTCAAGGAGCATGATGGCTCACGGCAGTTTCCTATTGTAATTGGGCGAACCGAGGCCGAAGCGATTCATCGGCGGGTTCGGGAGATTGTTACCCCGAGGCCGCTGACCCATGATTTGCTGGCTAACGTCATCAGCGATCTGCATGGGGAACTGGAGAAAATCGTGATCCATGATCTGCAGGACCATGTTTTCTTTGCCAAGCTTGTGGTTCGGCACAATGGAGAACTGACTGAGATAGATGCCCGCCCCTCGGATGCCATAGCTCTTGGCGTAGCCCAGGACACGCCACTTTACGTGGAAGATAAGGTGATAAGCCAGGTCTGCGAGTAATGCAGGGCCCGTGTGGCAGCCCAGCAACTTTTAAGAAACAGTTGAGGCAGCGGTGAGTATAACCGGAACCGAAAACGGTTTGGCGTTGAGTATAGAGCGATTTTGTCAATTATGCGAGACGGCTTGGCCAGCGGATCAGCCACGACCTCGATTGGTGACCAGGGCGCCGGGCCGGCTGGACTGCCTTGGGGGAATGGCCGATTTTAGCGGGGCCTTGGCCTTGCAGATGCCGATCGATCGTTGTGCACACGTCGCGGTCAGTCCGAGACAGGACCAGCGGATATTCTTGCAGACGATTGGTTATCAGGAAAACGGCCCCTGCATGATCGACTGGCCTTTGTCCCTATTTTACAATCCTGACGGGACTTGTGTTCCAGCACAAGAATTTGCCGCTCATTTCGCGACCTGCCCTTGGGCGGTCCATGTCGCCGGCGTTTTCTGGGCCTTGTTGGCATCACAAACCATTCCGCATTTTGCCGGGGGGGTAACCCTTCTATTGCATTCGGATATTCCCTCGGAGACGGGGTTGGCTGCCTCGGCGGCGATCCAGGTTGCGACGGCCAAAGCTCTGGCCGGCTTGTTTGATGCTCCTTTGGAGGCTACACAATTAGCGGGTATCTGCAGGATCGCGAACGTGGATGTAGTTGGGGCGGAGCCGGGCCTGGTTGATCATTTGACCTGTCTGCTGGGCGAGCCGAACACACTATTGCAGATTCGTTGCCAGCCGAACAATGTCTTGGGTGTCCTTCCCCTACCCCAGGAAGTGGGGTTTGCAGCCATTTGCACCGGTGTGCGGTTACCGATATATCGACAGCGGTACGCTGATAACCGTGCAACATCACTGATCGGTCGCTTCCTGATAGAACAAATACTACGGGGCAGTGGTCAGTCCGGAAACCCTACTGGAGAGTATCTGGCAAACATATCCCCGAGCGAGTACACCCGCCGATTCCGAAATGAATTACCGGTCAAGCTTCGGGGGCGAGATTTTCTAGGCCATTTTGGTCAACCGTCCGGGTTTGAGGTCCAAGTAGATCCCGCGAAGATTTATAAAGTTCGCTCTCGAACAGAACACCATATTTACGAAAATGATCGCACCCACCGGTTCGTGGAGCGACTCGCTCGAGCTCGCCGGACAGGTGAACGAGACGCCTTGACCGAGGCTGGTGAGCTGATGTATTCCTCGCATTGGAGCTACGGTCAGCGTTGCGGTACGGGAAGTATCGAAACCGATATCCTGGTTAATCTTATTCGCGAGCAAGGCCCAGCCCGAGGGCTGTATGGGGCCAAAGTGACCGGTGGTGGATGCGGAGGTACAGTAGCGGTACTCATGGCCGACAATGAAACCGCCCACGCTGCCTTGCCGGAAGTTTGCGAAGCCTACACCCAAAAAACCGGACATACACCGATCATACTGACCGGGAGTATGCCTGGTGCGGATCATTTCGGATGTCGCGGTTTGGATTGAGGAGCGACACCGAAGTCCTTGCCTGTCTCCGAGGGCATCGACTCCAAGAGCATAGAATGGCCGAATCAACGATCTTGACAATGGAAGCCATTGGTACGTGAGAATTGTTCGAGAACGAATATCAAAAAAGAGGAATGCTCAATGCCCCATATAATCGCCGAACCGTGTATTGGGACCAAGGATGCCGCTTGTGTTGAGGTCTGCCCGGTAGATTGCATTCATCCGACCAAGGACGAGGAGGGTTTCGCCTCGACCGAGATGCTGTATATAGACCCCGACACTTGTATCGACTGCGGCCTGTGCGTGGACGAATGCCCAGTCAAAGCGATCTTTCCCGAAGACGAACTCCCTGCGGAATGGGCTAAATTCGCTGAGATCAACGCACAGTACTACCAGCAATAGCAGGCTAGTGTTTTGAGCTTTGGGATTGGCGATAAGCCTCCTGTCCGGCGATGGTCGCCGGAGATTGAGCATGGAGGCTCGGATGCATAAGAGATATGTGGTTCGTCTGTCGCACGAGGAACGCGAACAACTCACCGGTATCGTCACGAAGTTCAAGGGCACCAGCCACAAGGTTCGCCGGGCCCAGATTCTTCTGAAGGCCAACGTCAACGGCCCCCACTGGGCAGACCAGCGGATGGCCGACACTTTCGGCTGTCGCAGGCAGACGGTGGAGAACGTCCGGCAGCGTCTGGTCGAACGTGGATTCGCCGAGGCGATCAATGGCGCCCAGCGGTCGAGTCCGCCCACGCCCAAGTTGCTCGATGGCGTGCAGGAGGCCAAGCTCATTGCCATGCGTTTGGGGCCGTCGCCGCAAAATCCACGGGCTCCAGATTCTCCAGCTTTTCGCCGATGGTTCGGTGGCAACGCTCGATCTCCGCATTGTCCGTCGGGGTATGCGGCCGGCTCTTCTTGTGCGTTACCCCAAAGAACGACAAGGTTTCGGCAAACCCCCGCATCCAGCATCTTCCACGCCAATTCGCGATGCCGAACCTCCGGATGGGTCAGGGCATAGCCGCAAATGGCTTGCCGTTCCCCGGGCAGGATTTCGTACAAGCTGCCCGGGGCGGAACGCGGGGTAGCTGGCCCGGTCGGCGGGTCGGCCTGGCCGCCAAAGGGCCATCGGCCGGTTTTTCTCTGTAAGTTAGTGCCTGCTATCAACTCTATCTCCTTATGGGACAGCCCGTTATCGCGGTTTTTCGGAAGTTTGGCTTTGTTTGGCGCTTTTTTTGTTTTACCACGGTCGCCGACGCTCCATCCGCCGTCGGTCGCCGGCGCTCCAAAGCTATGGCGACGGAGCGAGGCATGGAGCCCACGGAGAATACATAAGGCTGAACAAGAAATTCGGATACCATCATGTAACAACCTTCATGTCAGAAGCACGGCGGCCGTAACGTGTGGCCGTTCCTATAAGAACACAAAAAGTGAACCGGAAAAGAAGGCGGGGACGAGACGTTTATTCCTCATCTTGCCGGGGCTGGGCTTTCGAATCCTTGGGGGATTTGGGATTTCCTGGCGTTTATCATCTCCGCTCTGCGTTAACGGTGGTCCGACGCTTCCGACGTGACGAAACCCCGTTGGGGTATTGATCGTGGGCGGAGATATCCCGGGGTAGCGGCGATGCCGCAACCCCGGGCTGGTATATGCAATCCCGTTGGGATTGGATGCGGGTTTTGGTGTTCGGGCGATGGGTTGGGGGTGGATGCTCTTGTAGACCGGTCAGGGCCGGCCGCCTAAAAAAGATGGAAAGGGTTTTTAGCGCCTGTCCCAAAACCCCTTGAGGCAGGTCGTTGTTCGCGGGAATTCGCCCATCTTCACCGGTTTTGGGATGGGCTCTTAATCCGAGAAGAACACGTTCAGGTCGAACTCGTCGAACTCGCCCTGCATGGCGATCGCTCGAATCGCATCGGGAAGTTGGTACGTCATCAAGACCATGCGGGGCAGACATGCATACGGATTGACATCACCTTGCCAGTCCTGCTTGGCTCGTTGCTCGTCCGAGTACGTCCAGTTGAAGATCTGCTCCTCGATGAACTCACCTGAGGCAATTGCACGGAACGGCGTCCCGGACAGGTAGAGGTAGGAATGCCGTGCTGACCCCATAGAGGTTGGCGATGTGCTGGCGACTGCCACGCTTCTCATCGCAAGCCTGCACGACCCTCTCCCGCAAGTCCATTGAGTAGGTCATGCCTATATATCGGCAAGTGATACGCTATTTCGTGAAATGCTCTAATCGCCAAGCTGCCCGTTATCTGACCTGCCCTCCCAAGAAAAAGTCCAGATGGGATGTTTGAATAACATCCCATCTGGACTCGTTTCCAAGGGGGCTAACCTGAAATCCGCCGGCTCAGGGCACGGAATCAAAAATTCGGCTCTTGACCAAGGCCAGGTCCACGGCGTTGATGCTGCCGCCGCTGAGGTTGACATCAAAACGGGCAGTGCTCTGGTCGACCGGCGTGAATAATGCACCCTTGTCCGCGGACAGATCCGAGATATTCACATTGCCGCTGCTGGTCACGTTCCCGACCAGACAGCGAACCTCGCGAGCGCGGACGCCCGCCAAAATCGCCTTGGCCTTGGTCGGCCGATGGAACTTGCCGGTCAACAACTCCAGGGTCAGCCGCTGTTTATTCGACTCATTGCCGTCGACGGTGATTTCCAGCACGTCTCCCTGGCTGCCGTTGTTAAAGGCCAGCCCCTTGGCGTAGTAAATGTAATGAGCGGAGTCCTCGATCGCCAGGTCATTGTCATCCAACACACCGTCAGACGCCAGGACCGGCCGGTCAAAGGGAGGCGCTTGCGTTCTTACGTTCGCCTTATTTTGCGGAGTGAATTCGAGCGGTCCGGAAATCCTTCCCCGCAGTGACCTGCATTCTTGATGATCCAGCGGCGAGTTCCAAAAAGTTTTTTTGTTT
>JAAYCU010000138.1 GCA_012729595.1 Phycisphaerales bacterium | reverse complement strand
GTTGGCGATGTGCTGGCGACTGCCCCGCTTCTCATCGCAGGCGAGCACGACCCTCTCCCGTAAATCCATTGAGTAGGTCATGCATATATATCGGCAAATGATACGCTATTTCGTGAAATGCTCTAAAGCTACTATTCGGATCGAGTAGATAGGGTGTTTACTTATTAATCTTGGCAGCTGTTTCCAATGGATCTGTTGCGGACTCCAAGACAGAGTTTGAGACGATCCAGTGATTGGTCTGGGCATCCTAGCGTGGCATGCACGATTGCCTAATGAACACCGGCATCTGAAAGCCGCCGCTATTTGTGCAGATGGATGTCGCCAAACAAGTATTAAATCAAGTAGCAGATAGAGTTGCCCAGCTTGTTGGTTATAGGTCACAGTGGGTTGCCGGGTATCTGGATATCGTTCATAATCACCCTCTATGTATTCCTTTTTGCTTGCCGGGCGGTTTCTTTTTCCTCTCAACGAGGCACGCAGCGCCGAAGACGCACGTTGGTGCCGCGCAGGTTGGTGGTTTGCCTGCTGGGGACTGTTGATTGGAATATTTTATGTCTTCGTTTTGCATGCTGGCTGGGCGTGGTTCGGTGAATACATGCAACTGCGTCTCGGTCCGATGCTTGGTGTTCTAGTAGCCGATGTTGGATGGTGCGGTTACCGGCTATTGTCCGGTGCCGCGGTCCTTGAGGTTCCGCGGAATGATTCCAAAGGTGCAGGTCTTGCGTTGCCGGTGCTGATCGCGGTGGTGCTGGTTGTGCTGGTTAAATATGTGCTGCTGGTTCTTCTGCCGATCGGGGGACGGGTGCCGGTGGCCGATTGGCGGCAACACCTTCCGTATCTGTATCCTCAGGTGATCGATCGGCCGTTGCTGTTGATGCCGCTGTGGGGGCGTTGGGCCATGATGCTGGCCTTGGGGGTCGGCCGGGTTGCTCCCGGAGAATCGCCTCGACTGACGACCATGGGCGGAGGCATGAACCTTCCGGTCATCCTGATTCACTGGTTGGCGGTGACGGGTCTGACCGTGTTCTATGTGAGCGGATCGGCCGTCGATATTCCGCTTTGCCTTTTGATTGCCCTGGGCGTTTTGTATGGGGCTTATCTGACCGCATTTATCCTGGCACGACGATTCGGCGGTCAGACTCAGGCGACAGTGGCTGCGGTCGGGGCTGTCGCAGAACTCCTTTTCCTAGTGGCCTATCTTCCGGTGGCTAGCTATATCTATTGGTATTAAAGAATGTTATGGCTGCCTCTCTGTTTGTGCGGCGATGCTGTCAACCTGTAGGAATATGTGTTGAATGTCCGATATTGTTATCTTAGCGATTCGTGTTGGTTCTATTTGCCCGGTGGACTTTTCAGGGCTTGAGGAGGCAGGATGCCCCCACGTAATGATCGACCAAATCGTTTTTCTGCCATTACTTGTTGCAATAGGGTGATTCTGCTGCTGGTAATGGCTTGGCATGCCGGCGCAGTGTTCGCGCATCCGCAGAGTGGCTCATTTGTCCAGGTACGGTCCCGCGAAATCGAGCTGCATTACCATCTGGACGGCACGGACAGTCGGGCGGAAATCGAGCTGTGGTACACTCGCGATCGTGGCACCACCTGGCAGCGTTACGGTCCAACCCACGCGGCGGCCCAAGGCAGTCCGTTGCGTTTCGTAGCTCCGGCCGAGGGTTTGTATGGTTTCATTCTGATCGCTCGCGACGGGGCTCGCACATCGCGCCCGAACCCTTCCGCATCCGAGGAAGCGCAACGCTGGGTGTTTGTCGATTACACTCCACCTTTGGCGCAGTGGATGGGTGTCGATCCGATGCAGCTATCTTCGGGGGAGGTGGAAGGTGCTCAGTCAGACGTCCGTCCGATTTTGCAGATGCGCTGGACGGTCTACGATAACAACCTGCCGGCTCGGCCGGTATCCTTGTATTACCAGTCTGCCGATGAGGAGGACTGGAAGGTGATCGAAAACCAATTGCCGAATGTTGGGCAGTACCTTTGGACATTACCGAGTGACTTGTCTGGACAGATTACATTGAAACTCCAGGTTAAGGACATGGGCGGGCATGTAGTGGAACGGCTTTTCGGGCCAACGTCGGTCGATCAATGGTATTCCAGTATTGTTGCCCAGCAGCCCCCCGAAGCAACTGTTGAGACCAGTATAGTACCGTCGGATATGGCGGACGTTAAACAACCGCCTCCTGTCAAACCTGTTTCGGCGGAGCAAAACCAGTTGGCCAGAGAGTATTACGCCCGAGGCGCTTTTCACTGGCGACGTGGAGAATACGCCTTGGCCGCCGCGCGTTTCCGTGAAGCCTTGGAGGCGGCCCCGGACATGCTGGAGGCCATGATCGATCTGGCTGGTATATACTGTTACCAGCAGGACTTCTCCAGAGCGGTTCAGCTTTATCAGAGTGTGATCGATCGGGACAGTCGAAATCGGCATGCCTTACTCGGGGCGGCACTAGCGTATTCCGCGGCAAAACAGTATCCTGAGTCGCGGGATATGCTCTTGAAGTTGCTCGAAAGCAACGAACGGGACGCGGAAGCCTGGTTGTACCTGGGCGATGTATTGTTCCAGATGGGGGGGTTGGGCGAGGCCCGTCGGCACTGGCGTGCGGCGATGGAGGTGGACGCTTCGGCCACCCGGGTCATCGAGGAGGCGCGGGAAAAGCTGCAAACCTTCCTGCCCGCGGATTCAGCCGCGACGGCGGACGCCAAGGCTAACCGCTGATAATATTGAATGTGAAAGGATGAACGGTCTCCATGCCTTCGCGGAATCCATCATCGACTGACCGGTTACCGCTGGTGTTCGCGGTATGCGGACCAGAAACGTTTCTCAAACTCCAGGCGATTAACGAAATCACTGATCGCGTTCTTGGCGGGATGGATCGCGGATTGGCTCTCTGCGAGCATGAGGGGCCGACGGCCAAACTAGCCGACGTACTTGATGATTTGCGTACCCTGCCCTTTTTATCCGAGCGCAGACTGGTTCTGCTAAGGGATGCGGATGATTTCATCTCCCGATATCGCGGCCAGCTTGAGACCTATCTGGAAAATCCGACGCCTACCGGTGTTCTGCTTATGGAATGCGGGACCTTTCCGGCTACAACGCGGTTATATAAGCGGGTCAAGGCGGTCGGCGAAGTAGTCAAATGCGACCCAGTCAAGGCCAAAGAGGTTCCAGCTTGGCTGAGTAAGCGAAGCCGACAGGCCTATGGCTTACAACTAGATCCACGGGCTGCGACTATGCTCGGCGAGTTGGTCGGGACGGAACTTGGGCGTCTGGACTGTGAGTTACAAAAACTGGCCTTGTATGTGGGCGAGCGGAAAAGGATCGAGGCGTCCGACGTGGAAACCCTGGTCGGTTTTCATAAGGAAGAAAAGGTTTGGGGCATCATCACGGCTATCGCCGCAGGCGACCAGGCGGGGGCGATGCGTTTGTGGGAAGATGTCTGGCAGACGGATAAGGCCGCTCCGGGGCGGGCAGTTGCGGGTATCGCCTTGACCGTGCGTCGCCTGCTGGCCGCGTTGCGTGCCCAGGAGGCGGGAGCTTCAATTACCCAATTGGCGTCCATACTCTGGACCAATGCCCAGTCCGTCCGCAAGGATCTGGCGGCCTTCTCCATGCAACAGGTCGAGGAGATGCTCTGCCAACTGCTGGAAATCGACTTAGCGGGTAAGACTGGTCAAGGCAATGTGCATTCAGGCGTGGAAGCCTTTATCTTACGAAACTGCGCTGCCCGTCAAAATCGTAGGGCTACCGGCTGACAGCTCAGGGACAGAGATAATCCGAGACCAGGAGGCGTTTCTGGAGGCTATGATGAAAAATACATCGAAACCTGGTATTGCGTTTATCTTGTTGACAATATGCTTTGCCGGTTGCATGGAGGGCGAGCAAGCGTCACGGCCGTTCTGGCGGTTGGACGATTCAGCGCAGCCCAAGGCTATGGCCGACGCCGTCGCTCCCGCGACCCTATCGCCGACAGAGGGGCGAGCAGGTGAGGC
>JAAYCU010000137.1 GCA_012729595.1 Phycisphaerales bacterium | reverse complement strand
GATTCGCCATGCCCAGCCTCCTCGGTCCACCATGGACCAAAGAAGGCTTTAGCACGAATCACCAACTCCTCAAGATGGCCGGTTTTCACCTGCCCACCCCTGGCCGGTTTTGCCCGCCCGGCGACATTAATCGCAAGCATAAACCGAAATGCCGTCGTTGAGCTGGCGACGATGGGTTCTGAAAAACATAACAAGGGCCGATGCGTATGCGTAACGGAACCATAGCCGCGAATGGCATGGCGTCCGACAATAATCGCTCTGCATCCTCGTATTTGGGTACAATGCGGCGAGGGATACCCGGTTATTCACAAAACCCAGAAATAAAGAACTCCCACCCCGATATACGGGGTGGGAGTACTGGTATCGATATACTCGAAACGTTTACCGCTGCTCGGCCAGGGCTTTCCTGCGATTGGCAATCACTTCTTCCTGCACATCACGCGGTGTTTGGCGGTAGCAGGCGAACTCCATACTGAAGGTGCCCTTTCCCTGAGTAGCGCTACGCAGGTCGGTGGCATATCCGAACATCTTGCCTAATGGCACTTCGGCCTGGACTATTACAAAATTCTGCTTCGTCTCCGCGCCGAGGATGATCCCCCGTCGACTGCTCAGATCTCCGACCACGTTACCCTGATACTCAATGGGGGCCTCGACCTCGACCTTGACGATCGGCTCGAGCAGGGCTGGACGCGCGCGTCGAAACGCATCAATAAAAGCGTCGCGGGCACAGACCTGGAACGCTAGGTCGGAAGAGTCAACCGTGTGGTGCGTTCCGTCCTCCAGTAGCATCTTAACCCGGACAATCTCGAAACCGGCCAGCGGGCCTTTTCCGCGGGCGCTCTGGAACCCCTTGTCGCACGAGGGAATATACTCGGTAGGGATTCGCCCGCCGGTAACCTTGTTCTCGAATTCGTAATCGTTGGGGGCGTCGGCCGGCAGGGGGATAAGTTTGCCGATCACATGCGCGTACTGGCCGGAGCCGCCGGTCTGCTTGCGATGCTTGTAGTTGAATTCAACCTCCTGGGTCGGGGCTTCGCGGTAGCTGACCTGCGGGGCGCCGACTTCCAACTCGATGCGTTGTTCACGACGTAGACGCTCGATATAGACATCCAAATGCAACTCACCCATGCCGCAAACCAACGTTTCCGAGGTCTTTTCATCATGCCGGACATGGAAGGTGGGATCCTCGCGACAGAAACGGCTGAGAGCCCGGCCGAGCTTGTCCCGATCGGCGCTCTTGGCCGGCTTGATTGCCAGCGAAATCACCGGCTCGGCCACGTGGATACGCTCCATAGAATAGTTATGACCGATATCGCAGATCGTATCGCCGGAATGGCACTCCACACCCATCAGGGCAACGATATCACCGGCCATGGCGACCTCTATGTCCTCACGCTGGTCGGCGTGCATCCGCAAGATTCGGCTTATCCGCTGCTTTTCCTGCGCCCGGCTGTTGAAATAGACCCCACCACGGGTAATACGACCCTGGTAAACACGGGCATAAGTCAGTTGTCCAAAGGACTCCTCAACGATCTTGAAGGCCATAGCCGCCGACGGGGCGTCCGGATCGGCACTCAGAGCGATTTCCGCTCCTTCGTTGACGTTATCGCGTGCATAAGACATCCTATCCAACGGGCTGGGCATATAACGAGTCACCGCATCAAGCAGTGGCTGAATTCCACGATTCTTGAAAGCCGACCCCATCAGCACCGGGGTAATCTCCCGAGCAATGGTTTGCTCGCGGATAATACGGTGCAGTAAATCTTCCTCTATTTCCTGCTCCTCGAGCATACGTTCCATCAGTTCGTCGCTGTATAGGGAAAGCGTATCCAGCAGACCAGCCCGGGCATGCCGGGCGGTTTCCATCAACTCGGCCGGGATTTCGGTGCGGCGCAAGGTTCCTCCTTGAGGCCCATCGAAGTACACCGCTTGCATCGCCACCAGATCGACCAAGCCGACCAAGTTACTCTCCAAACCGATAGGAATCTGCAAAGGGACGGCCACATGCCCCAGCTTGGTCTCTATCTCCTGCAACACGCGGGATGGGTCGGCACCGACTCGGTCGCATTTATTGATAAAGGCGATCCGCGGTACGCTGTAGCGCTTCATCTGTCGGTCCACGGTCAACGATTGGGACTGTACACCGCCAACCGCGCAGAGTACCAGGATGGCCCCGTCCAGCACGCGCAAGGAGCGTTCGACCTCGATGGTAAAGTCCACGTGTCCGGGCGTATCGATAATATTGATGGTCTTGCCGGACCATTGAACGGTAGTGGCCGCCGAGGTAATGGTAATGCCCCGCTCACGCTCCAAGTCCATGTGGTCCATGGTCGCCCCGGCTTGGCCATCCTTAACATCGCCCATCCTATGAATGCGCCCACTGTAATATAGAATCCGCTCGGTCAAGGTTGTCTTGCCGGAGTCGATGTGAGCGGAAATTCCAATATTTCTCAAATTACCGATAGTACACATGTCTGATGACCGTTCTGTAACAACATCTCTTCTTCATAAGCTCCACACTTCCCGAACCACTCGGGGGGGTGGCCGGCCGGGAAAGAAAATACCCCGTGCCTATTCCTGTGCATTAGCTTGTATTAATTGGGAACCCCTGGTCGGCAGTGCTGTGAAATCGACCGCCGACCGTATTCAGCGGAGGATCAGAGCTGCCTCAGGACCCTTATTTCGCGTAAGGCCCACCTCATAGTGGCATCTCCTATAAAATGTGAAGGATCGACAAAATCGCCGATCCTTCTATTAGCGGTTATTCTATCGTCATAAGTCGGTAAATGCAAGCAGAAAAAGTCGGCAAAAATTACCGTATGCATAGCTTCTCCCAAATCCTTAAATATCAGAAGTTTATAAGCGGATAAAAAATGTATCGGCTCTTGGGGAATCCGACAAACTTGCACCGAGATTGCTGTACCGCTTAACCGCAGCTCCTACACCCGTCAATGAAGCATTAGGCGGGAATACATGCAGTAATCAACAAAGGGATAAAGCGAAAACGGGAACGGGTGGCTGTTTCAGCATCCTCCTCCCCGGTGGATGCCTCCAGGCTACCCGTTCCCGTCTAACTGAGTTTCAGCGAACTCTCGCAAATCCTTAACAACTAGATGTATGTGCAAATTACGGGCCAATAACAACACAAGCATCCATAATAATTATATTGCCTCTATCTTTATGTTATCTATATAGTTAACACCAATAGAATACTTCAGTATTATCATTTGAAGAATCTGGGTGGGCATATTTACCCACACAGCCCCGACTTGTCGGGCAATATTGCCCATAAGTGCAGGCCGAAGAGCTACTACATCACGACTTCCCGGAGTTGGCGATCCTTGAAGACGGCCTGATGGTGTATGCCTTGGGCTTTCATTACGGACGATCCCTCGACCAGGCCGACCCCGACGTATTCGCTCTGGTGAGCATCGCTGCCGATGCTCATGGAGCGTCCACCCAACTCGGCGTAGCGACGTACCACCCAATCGGCGGGCATGGGCTCTGGCAACTGCTGCCGACAGCTGCTCATGTTGATCTCCGGCACTAAGCCGGCAGACAGGCAACACCGCAGAATCTCATCGACCAGATCGGCGTGTGCGCGGATATCAAAGGTTCCGAAATATCGCTGGGTATAGCGCTTGACCAAATCGAGATGGCCTAGAACATCGAAAGGTCGGCAGCCTGTGGCAGACAACTCCCCAACGAACTTAACCGCCTCCAACACTGTGGCCAGATATTCCCGCGTTGCTTGAGCTGTATCCAGGCTGTGCCAATGGCTCTGCTCATGCAGGGCGCGCCCGTTAAACCAATGCACGCTAAGCAACACCATATCGAAGGGCCGCCCCTCCAGGTATCTGAGGATACGGTCCATCTGCTCTGGCTGGTAGCAGATTTCGATCCCATGGCCGATGAAAATCCGGTCCCCGAACTCTTCCCGCAATCGCCGTACATCCGCGGCCAGTCGATCATAGTCGTACTCGCAGGTCGGCCACTCGGTCGGATGGGTGTCGAAGTGGTCTGTAAAGGTCAGCCCAGCCAGACCGGCAACCAGCGCCTGGCGCACGTTATCGCCTGGATCGGTCCCGCTATCCATCGAATAACAGGTATGCAAATGTTGATCGTATAAGACCATAGGGTATATCCCGACACCATGTCCGCTGGCATCTCAGCCAATAAGGATTATACTATGCCTCCAAGTCTATGGAAGCTACCGAAGTCATAAACGAAACCGGCTCGACCGCCCTGCCGCGGAACGGGGCCGACGTGGGTATCCTGAACCGAATCAAGTTCGGACTGGTACGCGGATTCCTTTGGGGCTGGGCCTGCTGCTTCTCCCTCACGGGGCTGTATCTGCTGGGCAAATGGTTCGGGGTCTGCGAATGGTTACTCAATTACAAGCGACGCAGTCGTTTCCGGACCCGCCTGCGGGAAGCCATGGGTAGCGCCTACGACCCGCGCGATCCACTGATCCGCCGGGCATGCTTTGACCATTTTACGCGGACCCGCTGTGACAAGATCTTCTATCTGATCTTCGACAAGCTTCCCCGCGAGAAAATCATCAATCGGATCAAATTCCATAACCGCGACCTGCTCGATGAATGTCTCAATCGCGGTCGAGGGGTATACGTAGCGTTAAGTCACTACGGCAGCCACCATATACAGATCGTACTGACCACCCTGCTGGGCTATAAGGTTGCCGGTGTACGAGACCCGAACGAAGGGCCGCTACGAAGGTACATGCAGCAGAAATATGAGGAAACTTTTCCAGAGTTTCGCAAAATACGCATGTTCTTCTCCGACACCTATCCGCGAGACCTGTATCGCTGTTTTCAGGACGGATACATCTTGGGCACGGCTCTGGACGTCGGGCGACCGCGGGGCACGCATTTGCGGACGGCCAAGGTTAATTTCTTCGGCAACGAAAGGGAGTTCTTGACGGGTACCATGCAGATCGCCCTGTGTTGCGGAGCCCCTATCCTGCAGGGTTTCGTCGCCAGCCACAAGAACTTCTACTTCCATATACACATCGTCGGCCCGCTGGCGGACCCGGCCATCGAATCCGACGAGGATGCCATCCTCCAGCAGGTCATGCAACAATACGCAGACAACATCGCCGACCACATTCGGCAATACCCCTCGAACGTCAGTAAAAGCTGACCGCTCCAGGATTGGGTTGCATCACCCTGTCACGAACCGGAGAAGTCAGATCTGGATATCGATGTGTTGGATTTCGTCGGCGTCATCGTCTGCCTGGACGGCCTGCTCTTCCAGGAAAGGCTCGGCGGTATCCTCGGGCGAGGTGAACGCGCGGCCCTGGCCTCCGCTGCCCTGGCTGTCCGGGCTGATGCGGGTGTCCTCGTCAGAGGTTTCCACGGTGGTATCCCGCTCGTCGATAGCTTTACTTTGCCGCTGGGCGGCGTTGACTTGTTCGTCGCGGGCCGAATCCTGCGTGATGGAAGTTTTTCGCTGGGTCAGATGGCTTTGCAGAATAGAACCAACCAGGTTGGGCGGCAGCGATGAGGGGGAGGAGGTCATGGACGGGACACTCCATCTGGTTACTCGCCGGCAATGGGCCATAGACGCAGACCGCCCGGCGAACTGCACGACGGCAGCATTCAGAAGCTTATTGTATATCGGTCATTAAGGGTGTTTTTCGCCAGTGCCCCGTCAAACACCGGCATCGAGCTCTCAGGCATCGTACTGGAGTTCGCCTTGACGTTGAAGTTGATAACGGAGACGATTCATGATCCCGGAGTGCATCTGGCTGACCCGGCTCTCGGAAAGGTCCAGGGTGGCCCCGATCTCCTTCATAGTCATCTCTTCGTAATAATAAAGCACAAGGATCAGCCGCTCGATACGAGTCAGGCTTTCCATAACCGCCCGATGCAGATCGGTGCGAATCAACTCTTGAGTAGGATTCACGCTTTTACGATCCTGCAGGACATCGATCTCCTGGAGTTCGCGGCTGGAATCGCCATCATTAAACTGTCGGGAGAGCGAAACAAGGGAGACGGCCGTGGCATCCTTAACAAGCTTTTGCAGTTCGGCTCGGCTAATCTGCATCCGGGCGGCAATTTCGTCCTCGGTTGGCACGCGTCCGAGTTCCGAGCGAAGTATCTTGGTTACATTGTCGTGCTTGTGAGCCCGGCTTCGAACCAGACGGGGCACCCAGTCCATGGTACGCAGTTCATCCAGAATCGCCCCGCGGATCCGCGGAGAACAATAGGTCTCGAACTTAACACCCCTTTCGAGATCAAAGGCATCGATGGCATCGACCATGCCGAAAATTCCGGCCGAGATAAGATCGTCAACATCCACTTCGCTGGGCAGCTTGGCCGAGACTCGATCCGCCGTACATTTAACCAGTGGAAGATAGTATTCCATCAACTGATTACGCAGAGCCTGCGTCCCGGTAGCCTTATACGCACGCCAGAGTTCATTAATGTCCATACCCTCTTCGATCATCCGCGTTGCCCCCCGAATATCGTATCTATCAGCCGGCGGTCATCGCCGTGGCCCCAGCCATGTTTGTTTCCTGAGGAATTGAAACAGTGTTTTCCCCAACACCTTGGACCACTTCGCTACCGGCCTTGTCGCCGCTCTCTTCTTCAACCTCGCGAAACATTTCGCGATGCATGGCGATGATATGTTCATCGATGACGCGATATGCGACCCATCCGGTGAACAAACCTAGAAAGAAGAATAAAAACATGGCCGATATCGCCCGAAAGATAATCACATCGTGCGTTATCCCGGCCGCCAGACCGAGACCAACCGTGACTGAAAAGGCCAGAAAGCCCAAGGCTGCACCGCACAGACGTACCATACGTGACCATCCTCATCGCCAGAACAGACAGTGATCCAATCCGTTTTTAACGGCTGATCGGGACGGTGGGTTTAGATGATTGTTGCCGGCTTAACGGCGTGTAGTAGAGGCTTGGGCAAACGGGTTAAAGGAACATGTTCATAACCCGATAAAAGAGGCTTTCCGGTTCCTGAGACTGCCCCAACTCGCGGGCCAGGCGGGCCGCGGTAGCCATTAGGCAAGTACAAGCGGAACACCTTGGATAATGCAAAATGACCGGGTGACGCTGGCGGACAGCGGCGGGCACATGTTCATCGCGGAGAATATACCCATAATCGTTGACCGGAAGATGTAAAAAGCGGGCCGCCACCCCCGCGAGACGTTCGAACGTCTCGCGGCCCTCGCGTCGGCTTTCAGCCATGTTTACGATCAGGCCGATCCCGGCGGCCTGGCCAACTCCGCCACGGTTGTTCTGTTCCCATACAAAAGCTTTGATAGCCGCGTAAGCGTCGGTAATCGCCGTTGGTTCCGGCGTGGTGACGACCAGGATGGTGTCAGCCGCCGCGGCAAAAGTCAACACATTGGGGGATATACCCGCTCCGCAATCGAGTACAATCAGATCGTAACGGCTTTCCAGCCGGCGGACGGCGGCTAGCAATTGATGGCGCTCGAACTCCGACAGGCCGGCCATCCGGGCCACGCCGGAGGCTCCGGGCACAAAATCCAATCCCCCCGGACCAGATATGATGTTGTCATCCAGTTCGCGTCGGCCATCGAACAGGTCCGACCAACTGGCCGTCGATTCCAAACCGAGCACAAGGTCGGCGTTGGCCAACCCCATATCCAGATCTAACAAGAGGATACGGTAATTCCGAGCGGCGAGGGCAATGGACAGATTTACCGCAACCTGGGTCTTCCCCACCCCCCCCTTGCCGCTGGCTACGGCAATAATATGCGCCCGCTGATTAACCGGGGATGCCGGCCGGGGCCCTTCCATCAATTGCCTAAGCTGATATGCCTGATCCATCGGGTTTTCGTGATCGTAACTGACCATCCCTGGCCTCCCGGTCACCCCCGACCGTTGAGGACCTGCCTGACTTGCCGCGGAAACCTTCATCGCCGCGGCGAAAGAAATTCATATAGACTACGCGATATGGTTCACCGCCTCCGATGAACGCATGGGCCAGCGCTGCGCCGCGCGGCCCAGAACCATCTCCGCGATACGACGGCGATGGCTGACTTCGATATCGTCCGGCACGTCCTGCCCGGTTGTCAGATAGGACATGCGCATGTTCAGACGGGTAATCAGGTTGAAAATCACACCAATTCCAATGGCTTCATCGACCTTGGTGAACACCACTCGATCAACCCCCAGAGCGGCAAAGCGTTCGGCTACTTGGACCATCAGCCCCGGATGGGCAGTACAAGACAACACCAGATGTACTTCCAGCGGATCGGGGACAGTGACCGTCGGCTCGCCGGAATCGGCGGCTTGCTCTTCGGGCGAAGGGGTAGGCCGCAGTTCGGCGGCAGTCGAGCGCACAGCGTCAAGGAACCCTTTCAAATCGTCCAGACGCTGACCGTCGTTCTGGCTTCGGCCGGTAGTATCGATCAGAACCAGATCGAGGTCGCTCAGGGAACGTATGGCCGTAACCATCTCCTGCGGTGTAAGGACCACCTCCAGAGGAAGTCGCATGATCTGAGCATAGGCTTTTAACTGATCGACCGCGGCAATGCGATACGTATCGATGGTAATCAGCCCTACCCGTTTATTTTCGCGAAGTTTGAAATGGGCCGCCAGCTTGGCGATAGTCGTGGTCTTACCAACACCGGTCGGCCCGACGAGAGCCACGTAGCGAGGCGTCCCGTCGGTGTTCATTTGCACCGGCTCGGCCTCAGGAAGCATGCGCTCGATGGTTTCGACGAAGACCGCCGGTACCAGACGCCGCAAAGCT
Organism: Phycisphaerales bacterium; assembly: GCA_012729595.1. Lineage (GTDB taxonomy): Bacteria > Planctomycetota > Phycisphaerae > UBA1845 > PWPN01 > JAAYCU01. The sequence continues at coordinate 3,704 of JAAYCU010000137.1, read as the reverse complement.
TGCTCCTCGGCGACGGCATCCTCTTTCGGCTCGACCACGGGCAAACGGCCCTTGCGGACCGGGCGGCGCGCTCGCAATCCGATCCGGCACTCGGCCAGGCGCTCGCGGGCTCGTGTTAGAATATCCCGGGCGATTTCGTCGGCCACGGCATTCTGAATCAGGCAGGTATAGTAATCACGCAGCTCGGCAGGCTCGTCCGGCGGGCCGGGCGATATACCGGTCGAATCAGCCGCGGAACGGTTCAGCAGTTCGCGAACCATGATCCGCAGTTCGTCCAGTTCATGGCGTAGAGCGGGGAAGCCGGCCTCGGCCGCCGGGGCGGTCGCGTTCCATTTGCCGGTTGCCACCCCCAGAACATCCGACTCCATCGACGGCTCGCGAATGGCAGGTTCGGAACTCGCACGGTCAATCCGGCCGCGTCGGGGGGGCGAATGGTCTAACCCGCCAAGAGCCCGACGTTCCGAGGCGGGCAACACCGCCGGACCCGCCGAGGCCGTAATCTCCACTACCGTGCGCGAGCCAACCCCTAACACGCCTCCCTTACGCAGGGTGCGCGTGTGCATAATCACCGCCTGAGTACCAAGATCCTGCTTCACCTTGGCCAGGGCGTCCGCCATCGAATGACCTTGATATGTTTTAAGCTTCATTCGCTAATTCCACTAAGCCTAAAGACTGCACTTCTATCCCTCGGACTACTTCATTGAATGCCAGAACGGGTATTTGAGCCATCGTTGGCTCGATCAGTCTACGGACCCACATGCGCACCTGGGGCGAGCAGAGGACGACGATCATCTGCCCGCCAGCCTGGGGCATAGACTCTTCAACGCGTTCCCGAATGGCCGCAACCAACCGGGCCTGGGTGGCCGGCGGCAGGCTAAGATAGCCGCCCCGGTCGTTGCGCTCCAGATGGGCGTTGATCAAATCCTCGATCTTCGGATCCAGCGTGACCACGCGAATCACGTTATGATCGTCTTTATACATCTGACAAATCGTTCTGGCCAGTGTGTGGCGGGCATATTCGGTAAGAATATCCGTATCCTTGGTGCGCCGGCCCCATTCACCGAGACTTTCGAGAATAGCCTCGAGGTCGCGGATTGGCACCCGCTCACGCAACAAGCCCTGCAAAACACGTTGCAAATCGCCGACGTTAACCACATCGGGGATGACATCCTCAACCGCCTTGGGGGATTTCTCCTTGAGAGTTTCCAGAAGCTTGTGGGTTTGCTGGCGGGTAAGAAGTTCGTCCGCATGGCGGCGGACCACCTCGGTCAGATGCGTGGCCAGCACGCTTGAACAGGAAACGACCGTATAGTTTCGTTGCTCGGCGTCGGTCTTTTGCTCTTCGGCGATCCAGCGGGCAGGCAAGCCGAAAGCCGGCTCGGTCGTCTCGATGCCTGCGACCGATCCGCCAACCATACCATTATCGATAGCCAGCAGATATCCGGGCATACATTCACCCCGGGCCACCTGCACCCCGCGCAATTTGATTACATACTGGTTGGGTTCGAGCTTAAGGTGGTCACGTACGCGGATGGGCGGGACGATAATACCCATTTCCGAGGCGACCTGCTTGCGAATATTGGTGATACGGTCGAGCAAATCGCCGCCCTGCTTGCGATCCACCAGCCGGATCAGCCCGTAGCCCACCTCGAGTTCCATGGGATCGACGGCCAGGAGGGTTTCGACCCGATCCGGTTTCTTGGCCTCGGTCCGGGCCTTGACGGCGGCGACGTTGGCCGCGGTGGTTCGGGTGCTGTTCAACAGAAAAGCAACCCCTCCGCAACCGGCGGCCAGCAAGAGCAGGGGCACGCGGGGCAGGGGCGTCAAGGAGAGCATGCCCAGAAAAACGGCGGCCAAAGCCAGGGCCACCGGCTTGGCGGTCAACTGGGTCAGAAGGTCTTCCCCGATGCTGGATTTGGAATTGGTCCGGGTCACGAGCATACCGGCGGCTACCGAAATAATAAATGCCGGAATGGCCGCCACCAAGCCATCTCCGATGGTCAGGCGGGTAAATACTTGGAGACACTCAAGAATGCCCATCCCGTGATCAACCATGCCGACGTAGATGCCGCCAATGATATTCACGATGGTGATGATGAGGCCGGCCACCGCATCGCCCCGCACAAACTTGGAAGCTCCGTCCATCGCCCCGTAGAAGTCCGCCTCCGCGGTGATTTCCTCGCGCCGGCGCCGAGCTTCCATCTCGTCGATGAGACCGGCGTTCAGATCGGCGTCGATGGCCATCTGCTTGCCGGGCATGCCGTCGAGGGTAAAACGGGCGGCCACCTCCGCGATACGGGTCGCCCCCTTGGTAATAACCACGAACTGAATAACGGTCAGAATGGTAAAGATAATCAGACCGACGGCCAGGTTGCCGGAAGTGACAAATTCCCCGAACACCTGGATCACCTTGCCGGCCGCGGCGGTGCCGTCCTGTGCGTTAGTCAAAATCAGCCGGGTGGTGGCGGTATTCAGGGTCAAGCGAAGTAACGTCACCGACAACAACAGCGACGGGAACGACGAAAAATCTAACTGGCGGTTGATATACATCACCGTCAGCAGGACTATCGCCGCCAGGGTGATGTTGGCCGACAACAGAATATCCAGCAAGAACGTGGGCAGCGGAAACAACATCACGAAAATGAGTGACAGGGCTCCGATGGGAAAAAGCAACCCGCGGTGCTTCTCCGCCAACTGGAAAGTCTTGCTCTGTCCGATTGCCGAACCGGGCATTGATAACCTCGTCACTCATCCATACCCACCAAACGGTGGGTTAATACTCATGAACCCAATGATTAACTGTTTTCATTTGGGTGGCCCAGAAACCGTAAGGATACGCGACCACACCGCCATCGGCTACCTTCTCAAGTATCTTACGCCACTTGTCTACGCATGCCCTCGTCTACCACAAACCGAATCAGTTCAATCCGACCGCGGCCGCCCGCGACGAGCGTCCACCGGCCAGCTCATACACATACGCCAGGATTTCCGCCACTGCCCGATAGAACTGGGCTGGAATCTCCTGCCCGACCTCCACGGTTTTATACAGCGCCTGGGCCAGGGGCTTACGCTCGACGATGGGCACACCGTGCTCTATGGCCAACTCGCGAATGCGCTGGGCCAGAAAACCGGCGCCTTTGGCGGTCACCCGGGGGGCGCTCATGCTTTGCGCATCGTACTGGATCGCGATCGCCAACTCTGTCGGGTTGGTAATAATTACATCAGCCTTGGGAACGGCCGCCCGAATCCGCCTCATAGCCATATCCATCTGCACCTGGCGACGACGCTGCTTGACCTTGGGGTCGCCTTCCATTCGCTTCATTTCCTCCTTGACCTCCTCCTTGGTCATCATGATGTCCTTCTGGGTACGATGACGCTGGTAGATATAGTCGAAGATGGCCAACACCAGCAGAATCAGCGCCAAGCGGATACCCAGGCGAAATACCAGTTGGGCGGACAAGGCCAAAATCCCCAGCTTATGCAACGACGAGGCAAAGAACAGGGTGTTGATCTCGTCCCGGATGGTCATATAGGCCACCAAACCGAGCAATGACATCTTGGCCACGCCCATCACCAGTTGCACGAAAGCCCGGGGGCCGAACATGCGTTTGAGACCGGTCAGCGGGTTGAGCTTGCCGGGATTCGGGCGCAACGGCTTCAAGCTGAAAAGCCATCCGACCTGGAGGAACATGCTGACCAGGGCG
>JAAYCU010000136.1 GCA_012729595.1 Phycisphaerales bacterium | reverse complement strand
TTGCTGGCCGGGTTGTCCTGTGGATTCAAATACACCGCCATACCACTTGTGGCTTTGCCGCTGGCCATTTTTCCTCTATTTCTCCAGATTGATCGACCTAGGCGTTGTGTGGCCCTGGCATTATTCGGGCTGGGTACTCTGCTGACCTTCTCACCGTGGATGGTTCGCAATATGATCCATACGCACAACCCGGTCTTCCCCTTGGCCTACTCGGTATTTGGGGCGAAAAGCGGCACATGGGATGAAACGTTGAACGACCGCTGGAAGTACGCTCACCGCATCGCGGATCTGGAGCAACTTGATCGACCGCTGGGCTTGATAGCGGTGGAGCGCATTGTTGGTGATTATCGCCTGGGGCCATGGTTGTGTATGTTGGCTCTTGCGGGTGCCGTTAAGCGACGGGATCGATGGACAATCACGCTTGTCATGAATCTGGTTGTTGTATTGGCCATCTGGCTGCTGGCGACGCATCTATTCGCCCGTTTCGCGGTGGTGCTCTTGCCGCCGCTTATTGTATTGGCTGCTCGAGTATTTGAGGGAAATATTACGAGATGGATGGCCCATGTGGTGTGGGGCATCGTACTGCTCGGCTCCGCCGGAAATCTGTATCTGCTTGGCGAGCATTACTGTTTACATACCCGCGCGGAGGGCGTACCGATAAACGCCTATGGACGAACTGACTGGTTTGTCGAGGGGCAATGGCCGGGAACTGAGCATGTCGGAGCGATCAATCAGTTGGATTCCAGGGCGAGCGTATTGCTACTCGGCGAGGCCCGGACGTTTTATTTTCGGATCCCCGTGGAATACGCCGTGGTATTTAATCCTCAACCGCTGGCCGAGGATATCCGGCTTGGGCGAAGTGCAATATCCATTGTGGAGAACCTGTCCGCGCGGGGTGTGACCCATGTCCTGGCCCACTGGGAGGAAATGGAACGATTACGCCGGACCTACGGGTTTGATTCTGAAATCAACTTCCAGCTATTAAGTCAGTTGTCAGAGGTCGGCCTACAGGAGATCGAGGCGTTTGTCTATCCGACCTTTCGCAATTATTACGCGACACTTTACGAGGCGCGACGGCATGAGTGATATTCTCAATATTGGAATTTGTACGGTTGATGTCATTGCCCGGACGATCGATGACTTTCCCCCGCCGGGGGGGTTGCGGCTTTTCGATGACCTGACCATGACTACTGGCGGAAACGCATCCAACTGTTCGATCGCGCTGGCTCGGATGGGCGTACCATGCGATATTATAACTAAGGTCGGATGCGACCCATTAGGCGATTTCGTCGTAAATCAGTTGTATAAATATAACATCTGTGCCGATTGCGTGATTCGCGACGAAAACGTGCATACCCCGTACACATTCGTTTGCGTATTAAGTAGCGGGCAGCGCAGCTTCCTGCATACGCTGGGTACCAACGGCACCTTATCTTTCGAGGATATTGATCTTGGCATGGTAAGACGAGCCCGCTTCTGCCTGGTGACCGGAACGATGCTCATGCCCGCTCTGGATGGCGAGCCGACCGCCCGATTGTTAAGCGAGGTTCGGCGGGGTGGTGGTATCACTCTGCTCGATACCGTATACACCGATGCGGTTTCGCGGGATGGCTGGCATGCGAAGGTATATCCGGCACTGCCGGTGCTGGACTATTTTATTCCGTCTTATCCGGAAGCGCGTATATTGACAGGACTTGATAATCCGGCGGAGATGGCCCGGGCTCTGCAGGATCAAGGTTGTAGAAATGTGATTGTCAAACTGGATGAACGCGGCGCTTTCTGCCGAGACTCCCACGGGACGGAAATGATTGTCCCCGCGTACCAGGTAAAGCGGGTAGTGGACACGACAGGTGCCGGTGACAGTTGGTGTGCCGGATTTCTGGCCGGGTTGAGTTCCGGGCGGGACATTGCCGAAGCCGCCTTACTGGGTAACGCTACCGCTGCCCATTGCATTCAGGCCAGTGGCGCCTCTACTGGCATTCCTGATATCGAGCAGATCCGGGAATTTCAGCGTCAGACGCCTCTGCGCAAATAACAGATGGTTCGGTAATAACGCGGGCTTGTGCAATCATTTGTCAATGGATCAATCGCTATCATGCGCGTGCTTGGCGTCTTGTTCTAGCTCATCCATTTCCGGTATTTCCGAATGTTCGAGGGCTAGGGCTTCAAGGTCCGCGATTGTCAGGCTGCCGGATAATGTCGGGTGGCGTCGGACGTTGCGCCAGGCGGCGATTAATATATCGATCGCCAGGAACAGCACCATGGAAACCGTGCCGGACAAAATCCCCCAAAACCACGGCCGGCCGACCTGTCGAATCGTTCCAGTAAGTTGAGGGGGCAGATAATAAACGGCCACTGTCCTGGAATGGCTATCCGCCGTCCGCTCGCCGGCCTCGTGTTGGGTAAGCAGACCGGCCAGATCGTCGCCATACCGGCGGTGCCATTCAATCAACTGACTCAGGTTATCCAGCTCCTGACGGGCCTCGTCGGTGACATGCTCGTTTAGAGCATCTTCAGCCAGACGTAACAATTCCTGTTGGCGTTCATTCCACTCGTGTTGCAGACGATCGCGTTCGGCGGTTGCCTGTTCGATGGCTGCCTTATGCTGATTATCCAGTTCGGCTTGTGCTTCCTGAAGCATCTTATCGCGCATTATGCTTCGACGAATCTCTATCCTGGCGGTCACTTGAGCGATTCGATTTACCTGCTGTGCCAAGGCGACGTTCTGAGACAGGTACACGGTCCGAACGGCTTCGCTGGTTGCTGATCTGACTGCCAGAGTGTCGCGCATTTGCCGGGCGAGTTTGTTATACAAGACCGCAAGTCGGGCGGGTAAATAATCGGCTGAACTCTTGATCGATTCTAGAGCCTGGTACAACCGATCCTCGGCCACCGAGGAGCGGTCGACGAATTGACGGGCTGCCGGACCTAGCTCGCCTAATAACGCCGAAAGGTCGTGTGTGGTGGCCTGGTCCGAAAGGGCGAGGATGCTATTATCCAGCAATCGGCTCAATGATGTTGCGGAAGCCGCCTCGTCCGTCAGCTCGCCCTGCATGGCCAACAGGTATTTACTGGTTTGCTCTCCATGGTTAGCTTGGATCTCCTGAGTCATAACTAGCGAGCTGTCCGTGAGGGCATGAAGGTAGTTACGTACCGAGGTATGGGCGTTGGACATCAAGCCCAGTAAGGTTGCGGACAATTGTTGTCGCAATTGACTTTGCTCAGCTAGTTGCGCGATTAGTTCTTCGTCCTCACTCTCGACTGCTTTCCTGCGCTGCTCATCCACTTTGGCAACGATTCGCTCCGAAGCCATAGCGGAGAGCCGGGTATCGCATTCAGCAAGGGCGGCGGCTATACGGTCCTGGTCAGCCTGTATACGTTCCCATGCGTCGCGCCATTGGCGGCGAAGCTGGGCGGAAAACGGTAGCGATGGATTCATTAGCCTGAAGGAGGCCGGTTCGGTGCCGGTCAGGCGCTGGGCCAACTCGGCATATTCGGACGAGAACGCAGGGCGGCTGGCCGCTTGCTCGGCCAGCGAGGCCTGGACGGTCTCACTTATTTGCTCGCCTACGCGATCCAGAAGCGACTGGCCACCGCTGGGGTCGGGTGTGGTTACGGATATGGTTAATAAACCATGCGGTTGGTATGCGTTTGCACGGATGCCGGTATTGCCCTCGGCCACCTCCACGATTTTCGCCCAAATATGCTCTTGCTCGGTGGGCAGGACAAGCCATGCGGTAACTTGGTATGCCGGTCGATAGGAAAAGTAAGCGCCGACGGCCAAGGCCATCGCCACGGCCAGGATTGCTCCTTGAAGCAGACGCCCTTTACTCAAGACAGGGTGTTGCCCAAACGTTAACAGCCCATTCGTGATAGACGGACCGTCTATATTACCTTCATCAAAAGATGAGTGATGTGCCGAGTAAATGCCCCGGCTCTCCGTAGGCTGATCTTGCGATGGCGTTTCCATCCGTCTACCTCGTCGCTTGGAATCCACAACAAACAATGCCTTTGGTTCCTATGGCAAGATTGGCATTATAGGCTGGCGGGAAGGGGGGTGGAATGGGGTGACGCTCTCTGAGAAATATCAGTGGCGCGACATACTCGTATTGTGGCCGTCGCTCGTTCCGTCAGGTGGGAAGATTGTATACAATTTAGCCGACCGGTAGGGTCTGCCTGCGGCGAATACGTGCGGGAGTTGTGGATATTGATTCACGATACGAAAGCTTGAGGAGGAGCAATGAGCCGAATTTCAGGACGAATTCCGGGGCTGTGGACTGCAACTTGTCTTATGGTAATCCTGTCCGTCGTTGCGAGTGCCAATGCGGTTGATAAGCCGCTTGGTCTAACCGGACCCGCCGCCGAGTTGCCAGCGCCGTGGATCGCTGGTCGGCGGGCAACGGCTCGGGTACGTCTCGAACCGCTCGGGCTCGAAAATGTTGTCACCGCGCCGGCCGATGCTTTCCGTCGCATCTGGCTGCGACCCGAAGGGGAGCTCGAAAAATACGAAGTATTCCCCAATTATGTAGTCCGTAATCTGCGCGAACCGGATGGCCGATCAAGTCGGTTGACTTTTTTCGCCGCGGCGGAGTGGCCGTGGATCGTTCTATTGATCGACCGTGGGGCAAAACCATCCGACCATGCGGGAGACGAAAAGCCCTTGGCGATCGAAGTCGAATGCGAGCCGAACCTTGACTACATCAATCAGTTTGCGGGCGCCGACCACCAGCATTATCAATGGACCGACAAAGGATTCATGATCGTCAATTCCGACCACCCCGACCTGAACGACGTGTTACTTACCGATGCCCGCATAGAAGTGGAGGGGCCGAACGCTGATCAACTGACTCCCGGAAAAACGATCAAGGCCCGCCTGTATTTCACCGGCCAGCAAGGCATGGTTGTCTGGGGGGCCGGGGAGGACGATCTGTTCTGGAAAGTCCTGCCCGAAACGAACCGGGCCGCGCTCGAAACCGAATTTAAGAACATTATGGCTGCCCCCCAGACCGCCTTAGGCGCACAAGTGCAGACCCCTGATGAAGGCTTAAACCGATACATGCGGCTGACGCGTTTATGGCTCTATAAATCAGTACGTATGTTGCCTGTCGGCGAACCCTACAAAGCGGATGCCACCGACAACCAGGAGATCGCCGTCCCCGTCGATGCCCCGAACCAGCCGCGCATTTCGACGGCCGGCAGTATTCAATTTATGCGCGAAGCCCTTTTATTTGCGCCCGATCTGGAAACGGTTTACCAGAACGCCTTGCGGGTGCTGGATATGCACGCGAAAAACCGAGAGCAGGTCATCCCGGCCTCGATCACGTTTGGGGGTGGGGCAAGGAAACTGGCCTATGACCAGGCCTTGCTCGGCCATCATCCCCAATGGGTTATCGCCGCCTCCGATCTGGTCCTTTTGAGCGGTAACCGGGAGATAGGCGAACAACTCTGGCCGACTGTTGAACGGGTAATCGAGAGTATTGTACGTACTGATCAACCTGCAACGTTTGCGAGGAGTCGCGCCATTTGCCAGAGTGGTGCGCGATCCGCCGAAAACAATGCCATGGCTGAACGGACCGCGTGGACTAACCGGGCCTCGGCCCGTGTTGCCGAATTGGCTGAATATCTGGGTAAACAGGAGGCGGCTGCCAGATGGCGCCGGGAAGCGGTTGCCGGCGGCCAGGCTCTCGACCTTAGGTCGGGCAGTCAGCCCACACAAATGAATTCCTGTTGTGCGGCCAGACCCAGAGTTTGGGACGTGCATGGAGTGGACTTATGGTATTGGCGGGACCGGGTGGCAATCGACCGGGCCGTGCAGGAGCTGCTTCGTCGCGCCGGGGAGGAACTGGCTCTTGGCTTGCCAGCGGCTTGTATATGGCCGGTTCAGGCGGATATGCCCACTGGCTGCCTGACCCCCGTGCTTCGTGCCTTGCGTACAGTGTCCGTTGGGTTGTTTGGGCTTGAGGCCGTAGCCGACGGGCTGCTGATCGATCCCTATCTGCCGCGAACTTGGCCGTCGATGACCTTGAGCCAGGTTCCCTTTCGCGGACGGACCTTGACCATAACTGTAAAGTACGGAGAACACCCCGTCGCTAAGCTGAACGATGATCTCTGGGAAGGTCCGCTGGTGCTCGAAAGGGAGCTTCAACCTGGCGATAATCGCCTGGATATCGTCTTAACCCGCGAGCCATAGGGACGCGAGCGGAAAACATGGCTGGTGGAATAAGGGTGCCTGCTATGCGATCGAGGGTTAGAATATTCGGCCTATCGGCCTTCCGCTCGCTCGATTAGCAAAAAACGTCCACCGTAAAACTTGCCAGGTACGGGGTAAATCTAGTATACAGGTTATCTATCAAGAGCATACTCTTGATGGAGAGGTGCCCGAGTGGCTGATGGGGCAGCCTTGGAAAGGCTGTGTACGGCTTGTCTGTACCGCGGGTTCGAATCCCGCCCTCTCCGTTTCTTTTATCCTTCTACTCTGCTCCACATAGCGCAAGCCCTTTTGTTTTAGTGGCTTGCGCTCTTTGTTTTTGGCCTTCACGTTTTTCATGTTCCGGCGCGTTCCCCAAATATTCCCCAAAAGGTCGTTCGGGGTCGCTGAAGGACGTGTGGTGGCCCTGCGTTTCCCCGTTCTGCTCAGGGCTACCGGTGGTGAAACGATGCATCGCTTCCTGGGCATGCTGGTCGCGGAGGCGATAATACCGGCGAACCATCTCCCAATCGTCGTGGCCGACCCATTCCATGACGCAGAGGATATCGATCCCACAGTCCGCGCACTGACTGACAAAGTACCGACGGAAGTTGTGCGAGGTGAGTTTCTTGGCCGGGATACCCGTAATCGCCGCCAAACTTTTCAACTCCAATAACGTGGAGCGGGCCAAGTTTTTCGCCCGATACGGTCCGGGCCGGCCAGGGAAAATGTACCCCACCGATTCGCCACCGGCCTCCGCGATCAACTCGTCGATAACCGCTCGTAATTCCGCATTCAATGGTAATTTCCGATCCGTCTTATCCTTCGGGGTCCAACGGATACCGTCATGCGTAACCTTGGTTCGAACATGGAGCCAGCCCCGCCGCCGGTCAATATCTGAAAATTCCAAGTGGGCCAATTCATCGATCCGCAGGCCGCTGGCCCCCAGCAACCGGCATTTGCGGCTCAGGTCGGTCGGCGCATGCTGGATAATTCCAGCATATTCTCTTCGTGTATAGGTCTCGATCTGAGGTTTCTTTTCGTTGAAGAACAATTGAACGCCCGTCGGTTGTTCGTGGATCGGATTGGCCCGCATCTTCCGCATAGAAACACAGAAATTAAAGAAGGCCCACAGGATCACGAGGTTGTTGTCGGCAGTCTTCTTCTGGTTCGCCTTCACTTTTTTCCTATTTTTGCCCTTCAGTAACCAGTCCCGATAGCGCAGGGCTTCGGTCACGTTGAATTGTTCCAGGCAGCGCAATGAAGGCCGGGTGTCCAGATATTTTTTCAGGTTGTTTACGCAACTCACATACGTCCGGTACGTCCCGCCTGTCCGTTGGGCTTGAATGTATTCGAGCCATTCCTTGGTGGCGGCCACGGTATTGTCATTGCTGACCTTATCGGTGGGTTTAGAGCATTTCACGAAATAGCGTAGCATTTGCCGATATATATGCATGACCTACTCAATGGATTTACGGGAGAGGGTCGTGCTCGCCTGCGATGAGAAGCGGGGCAGTCGCCAGCACATCGCCAAC
>JAAYCU010000135.1 GCA_012729595.1 Phycisphaerales bacterium | reverse complement strand
GTTGGCGATGTGCTGGCGACTGCCCCGCTTCTCATCGCAGGCGAGCACGACCCTCTCCCGTAAATCCATTGAGTAGGTCATGCATATATATCGGCAAATGCTACGCTATTTCGTGAAATGCTCTAGAACTTCGGGCGTCTTGCATATCTCACGCAGGACTGTCGTCGCGTAGCAACCGGATTCCAGGAAAAACTGCACTTGCAGGTAATCCCCCGCTTCATCGCGGCCACCTTCGACATGGGATTCGTGAGGTTGGAAGCGCAATGGTCGCCGGCCGCCTTTGATCTTGCGTTGTCCTGGCTCCCGCCAATCGTCGAGGGTCATGTTTTCGCCAGCCAGCAGATCGCGTTCGATGCGGCCGGGGTCGCCATCCGGCTCGCTCATCCGGTAGCCAAACAGCGGACCGGTGGGTGATATCTCGAAGGCCTCGCAACGGGGCTGCTCTTTCGCTAAATCCTCCACCCGGAACACCGCCCCCTGCGGGTGACGCCAAGCCAGATCGCCTTCCACCAGCCGATCCAAGGTATCCAGCCTCATGCTCACTACTTGATTGAATAGTTGCGATTGAAACGCGGACACATAAAACCGTTGCATGTGAGCGTCGATCATCTTAAAAGCCTTGCGGGCATTACCGCTACCGGCATATGCCCGGCATACCCGACGCTCGGTGTTGAAAGGGTAGGGCCAAACGTCAGCAGCGGCTTCGTACTCTCCACGATCAAAAGCCTCACGGGCTCTACGCACCTCGCCATAGTCGGACGGGCCGCAGCGCCCCAGCAGCACGGCCAACGCTTCAGGGTAGTCCCCTCGCAACAGCGCCCGGCCGATCAACCAGGTGTCGCCGCGCATCCCAAATCGCTGCGGGCCGAAATAGTTCGGCACACCACGCCGCCCGAGTACATCCAGCATGGCCCGAACATCTGGCTCTCTTTCAGGAAGGGTATCCCGAACCCGAATCGTAAAGCGATTTCCTTTCAAATGCCCGATCTTCAATTTATTTGTATGCCGCTCCACGCTGAGTACGCGGATGCGCGGCACGGAAAGCTCCAGGATCCGTTTGGGATCGACATGTTCAAGACTGATTATCTGTGTCGTCACCGCATTGGCATCTTTCATCCCGGCATAGCCGAATTCGCGAGGCTGGCGATGCAGGGCGCGGGCCAAATCGTGGATCGCCCGGGGAGTGGCCAGTCCAATCTTTTCAATACGAAAATAGACATGCGTCCCATCCCCGCAGGCTTCATATAAAGGCTCCTCGTCGACTCGAAAGTCCTCGGGACGCATCTTGATTTGCCCGCCTATCCCAGGAACCTCAGCGGTCAGATAAGGAAGATCGTGAACATCCAGCATGGTAATCCCCGTGATTCGTGTACAGGTTTCCGGCGCGTGGCCGACTATCTACTCGGTTATAACCTCTTGGCGATTAAGCCGATCAAGAAAAGCACACAACGCGTATTGTATTTCCATCGTAGGAACGGCCACCCGCAAAGCCCGCGCCCGGCGGACCGGCTCGCCCAGAATGGCCTCGACTTCCAAAGGTCTTTTGAATCTGTAATCAAGCAGCATGGATGGCTTGTAAGGCCCCATCGTCGCGGTGTTGGCGAACATTTTTTCAACCATTGGCTCGATCTCGATGTGACAGTCGTCAGCATTACCAGCCCGGCCGGTTTCCAGCATCAAAGCCTCGGCCAAGGCCCGCAGACCGGAGTCGGCCATGATTTCGCGAGTAGTAACCCCTCCGGCACTGACCGCCACCGTACTGAACGGAATATTCCACATCAGTTTTTCCCAGCGTGCCTGCCGCAGGGAGGGCGGCACGTGCGTTTCGATGCCTGCGTCCGCGAATAGTCGAGCAAGCTCTGTGGCCTGTCGATGATCGTCCTGAAAGTGGCCGAAAGTAATCCGCCCGTAATCCAGGTGGCGAACAACGCCCGGCTCACCACGATTGCAGCAGACAAAGGCCAGCCCGCCAAATACTCGCTCCGGCCCAAACCATTGGGCAAATCGCTCCTCGATACCCAGGCCATTGATCATGGCCAGGATTCTCGTTTCCGGCCCCAGGCAGGGTTGAATCAGTTCCTCGGCCTCTGCCAGAGCGGTAGCTTTAAGAGCACAGAGAACTAGGTCAGCCCTTCCGATTTCAGCCGAACAGGCATGTGCCTGTGCCGCGATATGAAAGTCGCCGTCGACGCTTTCAATGCGCAGGCCGTCGCGCCGCACCGCCTCCAGGTCACGGCGCATTAAAAAATGCACATCGTGCCCGCACCGGGCCAGGCGGGCCCCATAAAAACAGCCTACCGCCCCTGATCCGATCACGGCAATTTTCATGATCCGCATCTCATATCCGTCAGGGATAGGGTATCCTACGAAACCACCTTTACGGCCTGCCGCGCTTGCGTTTGGCTCGCAAGCCACGCAAAGCCTACGGTGGCCGTCAATTCACCAAGCCTCAACCCACTTTCGGCTATCATATAGCAGAACCGGAAACGATGATAAAGCCCGAAGACCGAGATTGTCTTCCCCGGTTCGCGTCGGCTTCATAGTCCCGCCCGATATCCCCTAATAGGGCTTTTTATCAGACGACGAACGGCATTGCTAATCAAAATGTCTTCCCCGTCTTTTTTTCGCGTTTGGGCGGCGTGAATGACCGATGGCAGTAACCAGAGCAACGATTATTTGGCCAGGAGGAGCGTGCGTCGTCATGGATTGTCGCGTCAATCTCTGTGTTGAAGTGGAACAGGTCGGTAACGGGCTGGCTATCAGCAAACCCGTACCCGTACAGATCGTCTACCGGGGCAAGCTGTGGCAGGCGGAATGCATGGATCCGCCAATTGAAACCGATGCGTTCGAGCATATGGAACAGGCCGTGGTGGCTGGGGCCCGGGCTGTACATGCTGAATTGCAGGCCCAAGTCATCGAAACTCCAATGATCGTGGGCAAGATCACGCCAGAGCGCGTCCTGGCCTTGTTTTAATGGCCCATTCCACCCTTGAAGATGTCAGCTCGCTGGCACCGGCCACAGAACGAACACTCCGTTAAAAGCTGTACCGGAGCGATTATTCACGCGTGATCGGTCTTATTCGGTGAGGGTGGGCCGGCATTTTGTGCTGTAGCGCCGATGCGCGACTCCGTTCCCGCAAGCAGACGGCGGATATTGCTTCGGTGGCGATAAATCACAAGCAACGCCAAGGCTACGCTGAACGCATGTAAAGGCCACAATTCCTGAAACGTGCCCCACTCATCATGAGAAGACGCCAGCAGGGCAAAGATGACGGGGAATCCGATCACCGCTCCGATCGAGCCTACCGAGACATACCGCGATGCCCAGGTCAACACGATCCATAACCCGAAGGCCAGAAGCCCGGCCCAGGTTAGATAGGGATACAACCCCAACACCGCGCCCAACGAGGTGGCCACGCCTTTGCCCCCCTTGAATTTCAAGAAAACCGGGAACATGTGCCCCATGACACAGGCGGCGACCATCGCTACCCATAGCAGAAAGGCTGCTGCGTCCAGGCGGCCTTCCGCCCGCAGCAGAATCCCGAACAGTACCGTCGGCATCAACCCCTTCAACCCATCCAGAGCGAACACGGCCAGTCCGTAAGGTTTGCCCAGCACGCGGCCGGCATTCGTCGCGCCGATATTCCCACTGCCCTGAGTACGAATATCCACCCCTTTAAGCAGACCGAGCAGCAAACCAAAGGGAATAGATCCGCACAGGTATCCACCCAGCCAAGCCAAAACGATCAACATTATATGCCCCATATCCATCCACAATCCTCGTTACGCTTGCCTGGATGCGTCTTGACATCCCCCATCCCGCAATAAAACTCACTCTGATTTGTGTTACCCTGGCCGTGACGCCCGCGAACGGATGATCTCCTCATATAACGCAACGACTTGCTCGGCGTGCCGCCGCATCGTGCAGTTCTCCGCTGCCTTGGCCGCTCGTGCAGCGCAGGCTTGTCGTTGCGCAGGGTCCGTCAGCCGACCGATCCGATCCGCCAAGGCATCCGTGTCGTCCGGTGAATCGATCACATAACCCTCCTGGCCTTCGCGAATGAGCTCGGCCGCGCCGTTATATCGCGTGGTAATAACCGGCAGACCGGCGGACATGGCTTCCAGCACGACCCGGCTGCACGGATCGTAATATGTCGGATGAACCAAAACATCCGCAGCATGATAGAACGCGTTAATCCGTTGCGTCGGACCGGCGAAAATAACCTGATCCGCCAGCCCCATCCGTTGAGCTTGTGCGATGTACCCTGCCGGATCGTCCCGGCCAGCCAGCAAGGCCCGCACCCGACCGAATCGGCCGGCCTCGTCATTCTTCCGCAACTTCGCTAAGGACTCCAGCAGCCGGCCCGCGCCTTTGAGCTTGAAATTATTCGCCACGAACAACAGCAACACGTCTTCGTCGGCCAGATGATATTGCCTTCGTATGCGCCACCGATCCTCCCTCCGCTGGGCGGGGGCCACCGGGTCCGGATCCACGCCATTAAAAATCAAACGCACCGACGCGGAGTCCAAGCCGTAATCCCTGGCGAGCTGTTCGCGGACATATCGCGAAATGGCGATCACCATCGGCGACGGTCGGCGGGTCAACAACCGGCGTTCGAGGCCGCCGACCACCCGGTATTTAAGGCTGCTTTTCTGTCCCAGAAGCTTCAACCCCCGGCGTCCCCGCGGCCGCAACGCGAGATTACGGGCCAGCGTCTCGGGCACCGTACCTCCGCGCGGCTGATAAACGTCGGCGGCCATGCATGGCGTGATGGAATGTACGATATCGAAGTCCTGCTGCCTGACATAAGCCGCTGCCCGATGAGCGAACAGCCAGGTCCGCACCGCCCGCAACCAGCGATTGGCCCGGATCGGAACGATCGTGTAGAGCGGCGTCGAGGGCGCATACGAGGCGGTCACGATACTCACCCGGCAGCCCAAGGCGACCAGATGATGTACGAACTGCAACGTGGACGTTTCCGCCCCGCCCCGCCAGGTCTCGATCCTTTCCATTACCAGAGCAACATGCATAAAACGCTCAATTCACTCGATCGCCGGGTGGAATGGGCTAAGCCATTTCGTGCTTGTCCATGAATAATCAGGTACGCTTCTTCAACCACCAGAACGACTACACCTCATTATATTGGTCACGTTGTCCATCACGTTCATCCGCCCGGGGCCGTTCATGGCGTCGGGCGATGAACCGCATTTTTATCTCCACGTCCTTGACGAGGCGCCGGACCGACCCGCCGTACCCACAGTCGCGGACATAACGGCATATAAAATGCGTCCGCTCCCGCGCACTCACACGTTCCGGCGGGGTGGAAAAATTCAGGGCGGCCAGATCCTTGACTACCCATCGTCTTCGTCGCCAGCGCGGCCGAAAAACCCGCTGCAGGTCGATCAGGCGAAACTTCCCCTCGCCCGCTTCGTCCGCCCCCGCCGCATCCATGAATATATGCGACAGATACAGATCCCGATGCACGAACCCGGCGTGATGAAACCGGGCCACGAAATGGGCCAGCCGATCAAGCCGCTTGCGTCGGGCCTGTTTGTACGGATCGCGTTCGGCCGCGGGCAAGTGTACCGGCAACCACCGCTCCAGCGATTGACCCGCCACCTCGCCCAGCAGGATAAAGCTTCGCCGCTCCCATACGCCGGCCATCTCCTGCCCGAAGGCGATCGGTTCGGCCGCCGCGATGCCCGCGTCCGCCAGTTGCCGGGCGTTACGCCATTCGATACCGGCCGTGCTCAACCGTCCCGCCCCGCTCAGCCAGCGCTGCGCCTGGCGGCGAAACGGCGGATGCGTGAACCGCTTCAGATAGCCGTAACCTAGACCATCGGGTAACGTGATCCGCCAGCGCTGCCGCCAGCCCTCCAGTCCGGGTTTATCCATCCGCTGCCCGGCACTCCAGGCGAACACCGCGTCGAGACTATCCAGGCCGAGGGCGGCCAATACCGATTCATAACCCGGCCGAACCCAGAACATTTCACGCATGGTCGGATACCTAACGGGTGGAATGGCTTAACCACAGGAGCGGATTAATTTCCTTCACCAAGCTTGAGCGCCTTGCGCCATAGACGCTGTTGTTGATCCCACCAGGAAGCTCCGCCGGGACGCATGCCGGGCGGGATCTGTCCCGCTTTAGCGAATGGGTCATCTGTGTTGGCCAGCCATTCCTCCCACGCTTCGGGATCGTAGGCCTGGCTCACGCCGGTGAGAGCAACCAGCGACCGTTCCGCCTGGTAGGCGACCGCGAAATCCTTCTCGCCTCGCAGGGCGTTGATCAAAGGTGTAAAAACTTTGGGATCCTTGAAATACCCCAAAGCCTCCAGGCTGACCAACCGAACATCTCGCGTCGGCCTCGTCTCCAGCATCCGCAAATACAGTTCACACGCCAGGATGGCCTGCTCATCGTTCAATACGCCCTTACGTTTCAAGTCCAACAGCGAACGGGCCACCTCCCAGCGCACCTCGTCGTTTGCGGGCAATGCCTCTTCCGAACCCGGACGGGCCTGGAGAATCGTAAGCAGTGTACCCACCGGTCGATGGTCGCGGTACCGGCTGAACGCCCGAATCGCGATGCAACGGTTCTGCGTGTTAGGATCATGACGGGCTACGGTGTCCAATACCTCGAACGCCCGCGGGCTGTCCACATAGTAACTCTCGGCGATTCGCGTTATCCCTTCGCGCCGTGCATCCGGATGTTCGGCATCCAGGGCGGCCTGGTAGTTTTCTTCCGCCGAGCGGAAACGCCATTGCCGCTTCTGTTGATCGCTGCAACCGGATATGCCGAACAGGGCGGTCATCGACAACCCGCACATGACCAGGGCCATCCGACTCGGCCAAGCTAAACGCCCCGGGCCGCACGTTATGCAAAGGCCGCGATACCTATCGAAAGCCGATTTCCCGACGAATCTCAATCGTGCGTTGAGCTTATGGAAGGGGCGAGGGAGGCACTGAAAGCCCTGACGAGGAGTTCGGCATGTCGCATTGAAGAAGGTTTTCATTAAAAAACTGCTCCGGGGTGATCCAAGTCACGTCGAGGATCGGACGCCCCAGGAAACGCCCGCCCACCTCGCGGAAGCGCTGGGGATTATCGCTCACGTAACAGTGGAGTCTACCGGCCCCGGCCGCATCCCTCAAGGTGCCCTCACAGGCCAACCGCTGCCGCGCCCGCCGGGCCGTTGCCCGCGCCGAATCGACCACCTTCGACCCCGGCATCAGCTCGATGATCGCGTCGGCCACCAGCGGATAATGCGTGCAGCCCAGCAGGACCACCGCCGGCCTCAATTGCTGTACATGTTCCAGATATTCTTTCAATAGGGCTCGCAGAATCGGATCGTTCCCGCTCCGGCCTTCCTCGATCAGCGAAACCAAGCTCGGGCAACGCTGTTGAATCACCGGAAGATACGGCGACAGGGCCTGGATCGCCTTGGTATAGGCCTCCGACGCCACCGTGGCCTCGGTGGCCAAAACGGCCACCCCCCCGCCGTCGGCCTGCTTGACCGCCTCGGCCGCCCCCGGCTTGACCACCCCTAGGATCGGTACCGGGCATTTGCTGTCCAACTCGTCCAGGGCCAGCGCGCTGGCCGTATTGCACGCCACGATCACCATCTTCGGCTTGAACCGCAGCAGAAAGTCGCAATCCTGCTCCGCGAACTTCAGGACCGTCCTTGACGACTTAATCCCGTACGGCACCCGGGCGGTGTCTCCGAAATAGATGATATCCTCGTTGGGTAAAAACTCCTGCAGCGCCCGCACGACGGTTAACCCGCCCAACCCCGAATCAAACATAGCAATGGGACGCTCTTTCATCAATCCAATCCCCGCAATTCACATGATCACCTTAGCGTGCTCATAGTATCGTCCAATTCCCCCGCCGATGACAAGGGAATCATCCATCGGTTTTTCTTGTGATACCGAAACTCAAGCCCATCGGGATATACGTTTATTTACCAGCTATTGGACATCCCGTACACCGATCCCACAAGCTCAAGACGATGACCTTTTTACGGATTAAAAAAGAGGAGCGTCAGGCAATGGGTTGCTTCCGACACTTAACGGCGAACTGGTTCGGGCACCTGCGGGGTCAGCCGAGGATGATGATGTGTTCTTCCTTGGGACCGTGGACGCCGAGCACCATGATCAGTTCGATATCACCGGTTTTACTTGGACCGGAGACTAGGGTCTCGGACGCGGGCATCTCGCCGGCGTGGGCGGCACCCCAGTCGAGCAGGTCGGGCACAATCTGCTCAACACGGAGAACGGCGATATGCACTGGCGGGGCCAGGGAGGCCAAACGGCGACGGTGACCACCGCTGGACAGAAACAGCGAAGGGGTCTCGGCGATGGCCGACTCGACACCGGTGATCCCCGCGTCGGCGGTGAAATGCTCGTCGGATTTGTCGGGATCGCCGACGACAATCCCCTTCTCCTGTAACGCGGCCAGTATCGTCTCGCGGCCCGGGATATCCTCGGCCGGAAGCATCACTTTTTTCGCCCCGATACCGGCGAGCAGTTCCATAACCTTGGCCACCAGGGCCGGCTCATCGGCCACACGATAAACCTTGAGCAGCATCTGCTCGGCGTTGGCGGCCATAAGGGCCGGCAAATCCGCCTTGGGGTCCACCACGCGGGCGACTTCCAGATCGTCTGGCAGGTCCACCGCCGGACCGCGCCGGCTCAGGGCCTCGCGGATCGTGGCAAAAAACTCCTGTTCGCTTATGCCGGCCATCAGCGAGACTCCTCCTTATTCTGTTGCAGCCGTTTCCAGCGTTTACTGAACGGTTCGGCATCCATGGCGGGGAAATCGCGATGCGCGGTCCAGCCGGCCGCGTCCATCGGCAGCTTTCTGATCCAGCCGTCCTTGGCCCGCAGGCGCATGAACCAGCGACCTATGGTCGTGCCCATGCGATAGAGGAACGGACAGCGCATTTCCAATTTCCACATCTTGAAGCCGAGCCGCCATCGCCAGGGGACATGGCCGCGGCGCAGCAGATCGTTGCGCAGACGCAAGAACATGGTGGGCATATCGATCCGCACCGGGCAGGCCTCGAGGCAAGCCCCACAGAGACTCGTAGCCGTCGGCAGATCGGCGTAGGCATCGAGCGAACCCAGCAGTGGAGTGATCACGCTACCGATGGGGCCGGGATAGACGGCGCCGTAGGCGTGGCCGCCTATTTTGCGGTATACGGGGCAGGCGTTGAGGCAGGCCCCGCAGCGCAGACAGCGCAAGGCCTCGCGGTAGTCGCTGCCCAGGATGCGCGAGCGGCCGTTGTCGAGGATGACCAGGTGAAATTCCTCGGGGCCGTCGGCATCGCCGGGGCGGCGCGGACCGGTGATCAGGCTCGTATAGCAGGTGATCCGCACGCCGGTACCGCATTTGCCAAGCAGCTTGATGAAAACCGGCAGATCCTTCATCCGGGGGATCAATCGCTCCATGCCCATAAGCGAGACGAGGACTTTCGGATGCGAGCTGCAAAAGCGGCCGTTGCCCTCGTTGGTTACGATGCAGACCGTACCGGTTTCGGCCACGGCGAAGTTGGCCCCGATGATGCCCATGTCGGCGTTTTGGAATTTCTCGCGGAGTACCTCACGGGCCGCGGCAGTCAGGGTGGGCGGATCGGTGGTGTAGGGGATGCCGAGTTTTTCCGTGAACAATCGGCCGATGTCCTCCTTGGACTTGTGGATGGCCGGGGTCACGATATGCGAAGGCTTTTCGCCGGCAATCTGGAGGATGTATTCGCCAAGGTCGGTTTCCATCACTTCCGCGCCGGCCTGTTCGAGGGCGTGGTTGAGTTCGATTTCCTCGCTGACCATCGACTTGGCCTTGACGATCTTACGGGCGTTCGCGTCGCGGGCGATGCCGGTGATGATTTCGCGGGCCTGTTCGGCGTTCGCGGCGAAGTGGACGTGTCCACCGAGCCGGCGAATGTTAGCAACCAGTTGCTCGAGATAGCGATCGAGGTTCTGGAGGGTGTGGTCCTTGATGCGGGCGGCCAATTTACGGGTGGCCAGGGCGTCGGGCAGCTCGGTGAGGATTTTTCGTCGGGCGCCGTCCTGACGCCGGGTGGCCCGTTCGCCGGCCTCGCAGACCTTGGTATCGGCCAGGGCGGTGGCCACGCGATGCTTGAAATCGGGGTGGGTATCCGGCATGGTCGAAGGGGCACTCATGATTTCACCTCCGCGCCGTCGCGGCCGTTGCTCATGGCCTTGTCAAGGATTTCCGCGATATGCAGGGCTTTGATATCCAGCCCCGCCCGGCGGCAGCCGCCGATGATGTTCATCGAACAGCCGGCGTCGTTGCAGACCAGCACGTCGGCCCCGGTGGCCTTGATGCAGGCCACCTTGTCGCGGACCATCGCCCCGGAAATCTCCGGCTGCTTGACCGCGAAGGTGCCGCCGAAACCGCAGCATTGCTCCATTTTCTCCAGTTCGCGATATTCAAGACCTTTGATCCGCCGCAACAATCGTACGGTATCGTCGGGGGTAATGCCGATCTCGCGGTTATGGCAACTGTAATGGTAGGTAGCGACGGCCGGGAAGGTCAGGTTCCACGGCGTCCAATCGACAGGCTGGCGTTTCTCGACGAATTCGAGGAAATCGAAGGTTCGGTTGGCCAGGGCGACGGCCTGCTGATGCATGGCCGGATCGTGCTCGAAGAGCCGGGGGAAATGCTCACGGACGATCGAGCAGCAGGAGCCGGAGGGGGTAACCACCGTCTCGGTCTCGGCGAAAACCCGGATCATGCGGGCGGCGATCGTGCGGGCCTCGTCGGTAAACCCGCTGTTGAGGGCCGGCTGGCCGCAGCAGGTCTGCCCCGCGGGATAGTCGATTTCCATCCCCAGCCGCCGAAGGATGCGGACCACGCATTCGGCGACGCGGGGGTAAAATAAATCCGTCAGGCACGGCACAAAAAGAGAAACACGCATGAGAACCGATCCAACCCTTCCATGATCTCGGGCGAAGTTGTAGCCTGCGGATGCCTCAGACGATCTTTTCCGCCCGGATCCAGAACAAAACGAACAACACCAAGGTCAGACATACAATAATCGCGCCGATAAAGAATCCGAGCCAGGACAATCTTTGCCTGTCGTTGCGCCGCTGTCCGACGCTGTTGAGGCCGAGTCCCAAACCAACCGTGGCCATCAGCAGGGTAACGGCAACACTGCCGAGGACGACCAGGCGATAGCTCATCGCAGCGTAATAAATGATCTGTTCATCCCAATTCATATTGCGAAAGACGAGGATGATTAATCCGATCAGGGGGACGATCGCCAGAGCGGAGATATAGACACTCAGGATCGCCTGATGATCGTAGCGACGCAAGGATAACCAGGGCATATCTTAATTCTCCGGGCCAGCCGGCCCTCCGTTACAGGTTCTTCCCGGCCGGGTTGACCAACGAGGCCAAACCACCGGTCGGAGCCGGCCGACAGATATTGAATGTAACCGAAATCCCGGATTTGGCCAAAACCACCCCTTTCCTTCGGCGAAAGAGGCGTCGCGATATCAGGCCATGATCGGATCGTATGAGTGAGCTGTCAAGACAGTCGGAGGGTGCGTAATGGCACTCTTGAGTTCCTTATGGGGAATGCTTAAAATCACTCATTTGTGACCTGAAAAACAAGCCCAGGGGCTCGTGGTCCCTGGGCTTTTTGTGCGGTTATACGCACACCATGAGGCGCCCCCTTCCGGGACGGCCCTTTCGGGGACGGAACGAATTCGGCGTCTCAGTAGTTTCGAGTGGACCCCATACTGCTACTATGCGGAGTTAGCCATGTTTGAGCGTCTGGAAACGGCCCCGAGCGACCCGATTCTTGGTCTGACCGAAGCCTTCAATCACGACCCCCGGCCTGACAAGATCAATCTGGGCGTGGGTGTCTACAAGGACGAGAACGGCAAGACGCCGATCATGGCAAGCGTGAAAAAGGCCGAGGCCGAACTGCTCAAGCGGGAAACTACCAAGAATTATCTGGGTATGGCCGGCCTGCCGGAGTTGGGCGTTTGCGTTCAGAAGCTGGTTTTCGGCTCGGATCATCCGATTATCGCCGCCAAGCGGGCGTGTTCGGCTCAGACCCCGGGCGGCACGGGCGGGCTGCGGGTGGCCGGCGATTTTATCAAGACCCGGCTGCCCTCGACGAAGATCTGGGTCAGTCAGCCTACGTGGCCTAACCATAATGGCATTTTTAAGGCTGCGGGTCTGGAAGTAGGCACGTACCCCTATTACGACGCGGCCGGTAAAGGGCTGGATTTTTCCGGCATGATCAAGGCTTTGGAACAAGTGGCCGCCGGCGAAGCGGTCCTTTTCCACGCCAGTTGTCACAATCCGAGCGGGGTGGATCCGACGGCCGAGCAGTGGGAACAACTGGCAGAACTGGCAGCCCGGAAGAAATGGCTGCCGCTGGTGGACTTCGCGTATCAGGGGCTGGGCGACGGCTTGGAGGAAGACGCCGTCGGGGTGCGAGCCCTGGCCGCCCGCGTTCCGGAAATGCTGATCGTCAGTTCGTTCTCGAAAAATTTCGGACTCTATAATGAGCGGATCGGGGCCTTGACCGTGGTGGCCGCCGATCCGGCGGCGGCGAACAAGGCCTTCGGCCATATCAAGATTGTCATCCGTACTATCTACAGTAATCCGCCGGCACATGGTGCGGGGATCGTAACGACCGTGCTGCAGGATACCGCGCTAAACAAGCTCTGGGTCGACGAGGTGGCCGCCATGCGCAACCGGATCAATGGCATGCGCCATCTTTTCGTTGATACGCTCAAGACCAAGGGTGTGCGGCAGGATTTTGATTTTATCACCAATCAGCGGGGGATGTTCTCGTTCTCCGGCCTGAACGACGAGCAAGTGCAAACCCTGCGCGACAAATACGGGATCTACATCGTGGGTGGTGGACGGATTAACGTGGCCGGCATGACCACGAGCAATATGGACCGGCTCTGCACGGCAATCGCCGAGGTGTTGGCCGGATGAGGATGGATCGAGAAATGGCGACGATGATATACCGCTCCGTCGCGCCCTCTCTCAATCTCACTGCGAGATACCACCAGAGGTATTCTTGTTAGCATAGCAGGCGGCAAAGGATAGAACGCATGTATCGCGTACTGATAACCGGGGCTATTCATCAATCGGGCGTAGATCGTCTCTGCCAGGAACCGGATCTGGAGGTGGATTTCAAGCCGGATATACCATTCGACCAGGTCAAACAGATGATCGAGCCTTACCATTGCATCATTACACGTTCGGAAACTCCGGTTGACAGGGAACTGATTGATCGAGGCCGTAACCTGAAGGTGATTGTTCGGGCGGCCGTAGGGGTGGGCGATATCGACATCGACTACGCCACCGAAAAGGGCATCCTGGTGATGAACACGCCGGGCAAGAACACCAACTCGGCGGCTGAACTGTCCATCGCTCTGCTTCTGGCGGTTATGCGAAAAATCACACTGGCAAACGATACAATGCGGCATCTGGGTTGGGACCGGCATCGTTTTACCGGTCCGGAACTGATGGGCAAGACCATCGGGATTATCGGGTTGGGCAATGTCGGACATCGGGTGGCCCGTTTCTGCAACGGGTTCGAGATGCGCGTGCTGGCATACGATCCGTATATCCCCGACGAAGCTTTCGAGCGTAACCGGGCTCAGAAGACCGATTTCGATACTCTCATTCGCGAGTCGGACATAATAACGGTACACGTCCCGAAAAACCGCGAGACGACCGGAATGATCAGTGGGAACACAATCGCCCTGATGAAGCAAGGCGTGGTCCTGGTCAACGCCGCTCGAGGAGGCATCATCGAGGAGCAGGCTTTGCTGGCGGCCTTGAGGAGCGGGCATGTGGCCGGCGCGGGCATCGACACCTGGCCGACGGAGCCGCCCAGCGACAATCCGTTCGCCGAGCTACCCAACGTAGTGATGACCCCGCACATCGGGGCCTCGACGCCCGAGGCCCAGGTACGTATCGCCGAAACCATCGCGGTACAGGTGCCGCGAGCCCTGCGCGGGGGGATCGTCGATTATCCGGTGAATATGCCGCAGATTCGCTCGCTGGAAGGCGACCTGATGACCTCGTACGCCGTGCTGCTGGAAAAGCTCGGCTCTTTTTCCGCCCAGTTCATGGATTTCAAACCGCAGAATCTGGAGATTTCCTATCGCGGAGATATCGCCCAGCACGACTGCACCATATTGCGTCTGGCATTTCTCAAAGGGTTTCTCAAGCATTCGATGGATTATGTCAGCTATGTCAACGCCGATCAGCGGGCGGTCAGCGCCGGGTTACAGGTGGTCACTACCGAGAACCTGAGTTTTACACGCTACGAGAACGCGGTCAAATTCATCTTCACCGCCGGCAAGCATCGATTTACCATTGGCGGAGTCGTATTTCCCGGACCGCATCCGCGGATCGCCCTGGTCGATGATTTCCCCTTCGAGGTCGTTCCCGAAGGTACGTTCCTGGCTATCCGTAGCCATGACCGTCTTGGCGTGGTCAGCGGCATCTCGACCATCCTCGATCAGCACCGCATTCTGATCAGCCGTTTCGAGTTTTCGCATAGTACGGAGAAAAAGCGGTCGATGTTCCTGATTCGCGTAGGCAAGGGAGTGCCGGACGCGGTGGTGGACGAACTGCGAGCCCAGCCGCACATTACCCTCGTGCGTAAAATCAGCCTGTAAGCCGACTATTCCCGACTACCACTGGCCCGCGGTCATGCCGCTATTCGCAGGGTTTGTGGAACCTCAGGGGTGGCGTAATCCTACGGGGTTAGTGTATGTCGTGCCGCCATTCCCGACCAATTCCGCGCGTACGTATCGGCCGATTCCGTCGCGGCGAAGATAGTCGAGGACCGGGCCGGTATGAACCACTCGCCCTTCTGATATCCATCGGTATTGAGTCTCGGGCAGTGGCTCCCCGCCGGAAGTGGCCGTCAGCGTAATCGTCCCGGCCCGGTGGTTGTGCGTGATCGAATGGATGATCGGGGTCTCGGCGACGTTTCGTGATTCACCGGGGTGCGTGCCGATGGTGCTGAAATAGAACTGCCCCCCCCGCAGGGCTTCGCGCAACTCAGCTTCGTCGAGTCGGACAAGGACAAATGTGTTCCAGTCGCGGCCAAGCTGCCCCCTTCCATGCATGTCATCGTTGGAAAAGCCCCATACGGGTCGATCCGGCATCATGGCAGTCAGCACTTCGTCCCAGAGTCGAATGTCGTTCTGGTAGCGGCGGCCTTGGTTCACGACCTCGAGCCCGACAAGATGCTCGTAAGCGGCGAGCCAGTCCACGTATCGTTTCACCACCTCGGCGGGGATGGTATTGTGTTCGCAGACTTTCCAGTATCTTCCAGGATGGTAGAGCATGGCCAGGCCGCCCTTTTCTCCTATTTCCACCATCGAGCGGTCTTCGTCCCTGGAGTCGGTTTCATGCTCGATAAAAAAGCACCCCATGTGATGGTGCCGGGATAGCTCGTTACCCGAAACGGCCAGCATACCCAGGGCCTCTGGATCGCGATTCTCATAGGGTGGATACGGTGCCGGCGCATCCTCTTTTTCCTCGGCCTCAACGTCCGACTTGCGGGCAGCGCCCCGGCGAGGCATATCAGCGAATCCGGTCCAAGGCCATGTACAAAGATTATGATCCGTAATCGCCAGGATTGAATAACCGCGCTTATGGTACTCGTCTATCACCTGATCAGGGGTCAGCGAGCCGTCACTCTGGGTGGTGTGGGTATGCAGGTTGGCCTTGTACTGTCCGAACGAGGACCAATCGATGTTGGCGTACGGATCGACAACAACGATTACCCGCGGCTTGAGCTCGCTACAGCCTTGCACCAGGGTCGATATCCCCAGTAACATCAAGAGAATAGCCAGACCAGCTTTACGGGAACGATGATGGTCGTTCCTGGACCAGGTGCCACGAAGTGGATGTTTGCTATAACCCATGACCCACCCTTTCCGGCAATAATTTATAAAGTAACCATGATTTCTAACCAGGCCGGATGGCTCGGTAGTACGCGGGTATTATACCCCTTCCGCCGTTTGAGACCAGCGAATTTATTGTGGGTTTTCGAACTGGCGAGGTTGCTCGACCATTTCTATGGCGGAAAGTCCGCTGTTTTTTATGCAATGTTCTGACCCGGGCTGGTGGGCGATGAGCTGCCTATAATCACATAGGAAGGCTATAGTGAAAATCCCAGTTATCCGAATGGGGGTATGTCATGTACCCGTTTTATCCGCAATATGCTCCGGATCAAGCGCTCGATACGGTATCGATTAATGTGGTCCATCTGTTGGTTGCCTTGCTGGTTGCGGGAGGCCTCATGGCGGGTGTTCTGCTGATTGCGTACTGGAGGGAACATCGCCAGGAACACCGGCACGGCAAGCCCCATACCCATTGAGCCCATGGTCCGTTATCGGCTTGGTTTCGGTTGTCGCCAGTCAACCGGAGCGAGGTTCTGCCTGCACGATTATGCTCTGCCCATTCCGCTGGACCACGATATGCCGATCATTCATGGCCGGATCGGTTTCGGGATAGTCAACGCGGTAATGCACGCCGCGGGATTCCCGGCGAGTCAAAGCGGAGAGGGCCGACAGACGGGCGAGCGTTAGCATGTTTTGGATTTCCCATCCGGCCTGATCGTCGAACAGCTTATCCATTACATATTGCCCCCAGAAAGATACGATCTCCAGGGTTTCGTTCAACCGGTCGCCTTGCCGTTGGATGCCGACGTTGCGCCAGATCAGGCTGCGCAGGGAGTTGCGGACATCGGCCAGGTCGAGCATGGTGCGGGCCGACGGGGCGATTTCGTTGCGGACCATATCCGGCTGGAAAGGGGTGCCGTTGGCAGCGGCCGCTCGCCCGGCGTTTTCACCGGCGATGGCCCCGAAGACCAGGCCTTCGAGGAGGGAATTACTGGCAAGGCGGTTGGCCCCGTGCAATCCGCTGCTGGTGACCTCGCCGCAGGCCAGCAGGCCGGGGAGGGGCGTGTACGTGTCGTGATCTACGAGCAGGCCCCCGATCATGTAATGGGCCGCCGGGCGCACGGGGATCCGCTGGGTTTCGATGTTGATGTCGAATTCCTCGCACATCCTGCTGATCATGGGAAAGCGTTTGCGAAATTTGTCCAGGTTCAGGTGGCTGATCTGGAGATACATGCAAGTGGCGTCCTGGACGGCCATTTCGCGGAGAATGGCCCGGCTGACCACATCGCGGGGGGCCAGTTCGGCATCGGGGTGGTATTCGGGCATGAAGCGACGCCCCTTGGTGTCTACGAGCCAGGCTCCCTCGCCGCGGACGGCTTCGCTGATCAGAGCCCGGCTGGCCCCGGCGATATACAAGGTGGTGGGATGAAACTGCATCATTTCCATATCCCTGAGGGGTGCGCCTGCTCGGTAGGCCATGGCCAACCCGTCACCGGTAGCGGTCTCGGAGTTGGTGGTTTCACGGTAGAGCTGGCCGCAACCGCCGGAGGCTAGAATCGTCTGGCGGGCCCAGAAGACCTGGTGTCCGAAATGGCGATGGTAAGTAGTCGCTCCGCAGCAACGCCCTTCGATGTCGATCAGGTCGATCGTGAAGCAATCCTCGAAAATACGTAGTTGGTTTGTGCCCCGAGCCACGCGAATCAGAGTATTGGCGACCTCGCGGCCGGTTTCGTCACCCAAGGCATGCAGGATGCGGGGTGCGGAATGCCCGGCTTCCAAGCCCATAAGCAGCTTTTTTTCCCGACGGTCGAATAGGGCCCCATAGTCGATAAGTTCCCGGATTCGCCCGGGCCCCTCGCGGATTACCCGTTCGACCGCGGCGCGGTCGCACAGCCCGCAACCGACTTTCATGGTGTCCTCGACGTGATGGTCTATGGAATCCTCATCGGTCATCACCGCGGCGATACCGCCCTGGGCTCGATGAGTATTGGAGGCCTCGATACGCCCCTTGGTCACCAGCAAGACATTGGCATATTTGGCCGCCTCGATAGCGGCGCACAGGCCGGCAACTCCGCTGCCGATAACCAGTACGTCGGTAAACAGGTTAGGTAACCGCTGTACGTCAAAACGAGTCAAATAACGTCGGCTGTCGTATAAATCTGTCATAACAGGAGATATGGTAGGGTGTTGCGGTCCGTGTCGCAATGGGGCAGGGGAACTGATCCGGGTCTGGCGATGAGCCGATAATACGATAAGTCGTTCGGGCAGGTTCCCGGTCTATATGGAAGCCAGGCCCTCGACGGGAAGTCTTACCTTTAACCCCTGGCGGCCTGCGGTCGTACGCAAGATTCAGGCTGCGTTAAAAGGAGAGTAGATGCTTCCGTCCTTTCGAGGGACGATCTGGTTATATATGATCGCCTGGATCGCGTGCTGGGTCGGCCCGGTCCGCACCCAAGGCGAATCAGCCTCCTTAGCGTCGCTCCAGGGTGCCCCAATCGATCGTCCGCCTATCGCTGGTCGGCGGATAGTGGCCCATTTCGATTTCAACGACAGGCCTCCCGGCTTCGATAACCCCTTTCCGCCGAGCTGGCGGCAGCACCGAGCAGCGGGATTCCCTTTTTATCTAGAAGGGCGCTACGACGATCAGGTCGGCCACGAGGCCCCACCCAGCTTTCGGCTGCAACTGGACGGAGGTTCGCTAGCCTACCGCTACGAGGAGCGAACGATCGCGGTACGGACAGCCAGCGATTACGTCGTCTCCTGCTGGGTCCGGAGCGAGGGGTTGCGCAACGCCCGAGCGTATATCACCGCCTATTACATGGATCGAAGGGGACAAAGGATCGAGGGGACGGATCGACGCAGCGCTATGATCGGCGGGAGCGGAGAACTCACCGATTGGCAGCATATTTTTGTCGCCTTGCCGGGGAATGTGCCGGATTCGCGCTATATCGGCATTGTGCTCTGGCTGGCCCAATCGCGGATATGGCAGGATGGCCCGGCGCCTCTGCGTTCGATAGTTAACGAGGACGTGCGGGCAACCGCCTGGTTCGATGACATTACCGTGTACCGTCTGCCCCGGGTCGCTCTGCGAACGGCCAACCCGGGCCAGGTATTCGATGAAGATGAACGGGTGGAATTGCACACCGAAATCAGCGACCCGGACGGTTTGAATCTAGTGGCCCGTCTGCATGTGTATTCCGCCGAAGGACACATTATTCTGGATCGCCAGGTACCGATTCATACGGACCAAAATGGTGATTTCGAGAGCATTTCCCTGGATGAGTTGCCCCCCGGCTTATACTACGCGGATCTGCGGGTAAGCACGGAAGACAATATCCCTCTGGTGCACAGATCATTGAGTTTTGCGCGGGTTTTATCTCGGATATCTCCACCGGCGGCGGCCGGTCGTCGCTGGGGGGTGATCCTGAATGAGGTCGAACCGTCCTTGCTGGCGGGCCAGGGCAGGCTGCTTCAGCAGTTGCACCCCGAATTCGTCAAAGTACCCGTCTGGCAAGCCCGGAATGCTATCGCCAGGGCGAACGGCGTGGACGAGTCGATCGATCGGTATCTGGAGGCTATCGTCGAAGCTAATGCTGAACCCATCGCCGTACTACGCGACGATCTACCGGCGGGCCCATATGTAGTCCCGGGGCTTAACTCGATATTGGATCTGTTCGAGGAGGATCCGCTGGCCTGGAAACCGCTGATTGCCGGCACCTGGTCGCGCTACGCGGGACTAACCCATATCTGGCAGATAGGCCAGGACGGCAACGAGGCGCTGGCCGGCGATCCGCGACTGGGCGAGATTATCCCGGTACTGGCCCGGGAGATGCAACCTTTGATCGGGCAACCGCGTTTGGCCGACGTTACCCTGGTCAACTATCAGGATGATTCGCCCTGGGTGGCCGACTATCGGGCGATTACCGTTCCCCAAACCGTAGTCCCTGATGATATTCGCCGTTATCTGCCCCCGTTGGCGAAGGGCAACGCGGAACGTATCTGGTTGACCGTGGAAAGCCTGGATGATCATTATCCGCGCGAGTTGCGTCTTGCGGACCTGGGCAGAAGATTGGCGGAGGCGTATTTCCTCAACCTGGGCGGCGTCTTCATGCAGGCTCCGTGGCATGGGCGGACCCGATGGTTCGATGCCCAGGTCGATCCCACCGAGGATTTCATCGTTTTCCGAACGGTAACGGATGTACTGGGCGGTTCCATGCCCGTATCGCGTACGCATATCGGTGGGAGAGGCCGATGCCTGGTCTTTGACCGAAACGGGATGGCGATTCTTTTTGTATGGGACGAGCAGGCGCCGCCCGAGGGTATTGAGCATTTCGTCTGCCTGGGCGAAGACGCCGTACAGGTGGATTTATGGGGCCGTCACTGGCCGGTTCCCACGATTGGCTCTCGGCAGGCAGTGCGTATCGGGCCGATGCCGACTTTTATCGTACATACGCCTACCTGGCTGGTGGAGTTTCGTCGCCAGTTTGCCCTCGATCCTATGTTGTTGGAGGCCAGCTTCGAGCAGCGGCGCTGCCTCGTGGTCTTTCGCAACACCTATCATGAGCCGATCAGTGGCTTGGTACGCTTGACCCCACCGGATAACTGGGATATTCGACCTATCCGACTGCCGTTCGCGCTGCAGCCGGGAGAGCAGTTCCGCCAGGAAATCGAGGTACATTTCCCGCTTAACGCCGAGGCGGGGATCAAGACCTTCGCCGGCGATTTTACAATCGATGCCGAACGCCGGTACCGCTTTGTCGAGCCCGCCTGGTTCGAGCTGGGTTTGAAAGACCTGGATTTGCACACCACGATCTACCGGGCCGGTTCGCTGGCCGTCGTCCGCCTGACTCTGACCAATCGGACCGAGCGAATGGTGAGCTTCGACGGCTTCGTGGTAGCGCCCGGTCGACAGCGGATGAATCGCCCGTTTCCGAACGTTCTGCCCGGCCAGAGCGTAACCAAGGAATTCGCCATCGAGCAGGCCGACAGCTTACGCGGCCGCACCATTCGCGTTGGGTTCAACGAAGTCGAAGGCGCATATCGTTTATGGAACCAGCTCCTGACCGTGCCTTGAATCAATCGTCACGACAGGCTCACCGAGTCCACATGAAGCATAAAAAGCCGTCTTTCCACGAAAAGGGACGGGGTGGTATTTTCCTGGACGCGTTGAGCCGGTTTGGTTGGCGAGTAATGCGATGGGGCATGCCGGGCAAGAGGAGGACAAAAAGGTAGCCCGTTAGGGCCTTCGCATTGAGCATGCTCCTTGCCAAGCGGCCATTCCCGCATAGTCGGCAGGACGTACAAGAAGCAACTCAACGAAGACTCTAACGGGCTACTATAAGGCAATCAATCAGGTCAGTCCTTTACTGCCCACGACGCCGAATGAGCAATCCGACAGTACCCAAGGCGATGAAAGCCAGGGTCGCCGGTTCGGGAACCAAGGCTAGACGGAACCCATGGGGGGGATATCCTTGGGTCACGTTCTGGGATAGATTCTGGCCGTTCCAACCCTGCATCCATGTAGCATCCCAGTTAAACTGGCCACCCATTAGAATGCGATTGTCCGAGGATGCTACCTCTTCCGTCCATTCATGTACGTTGCCGCTTTGGTCATACGTGCCGTATTCACTGGGGAAGGCGTAACTTCCGACCACGGTACTGGAGCCAACAGAGCCAGCGTAGTTGGCCTTGGTGGTAGTGGCAACGTTGTCCATATAGGCGTAGAAGTAGTAAGCCGAGTTGGCGGGGCTGTAGTGTGCCGCCTTGTACCACTCATTTATGGTGGGGATAACCCATGTGGCCCCGGCCGCCCGGGTCACGGCTATCAAGGACGGCGCATCGTTCGCTCCGTTGAGATAGTACGAGCCATCCTCGGTGGTGCCCAGCGCCTGTGCGCCGGTGGGCTGACCATTGTGCATCCAGTTGGCGAAACGCGCGGCCTTGGCCCAGCTGATGCCAGCAATGGGGCGATCGGGGTTGGTGGCCGCGGCATACGTATAACTGCCGGAAGAACCGCTTTGGGTGACCAGACCGCCGGCGACACTAGCCAGGCCGTAGGTATCCGTCGCGGCGACTGCATTCAGGAAAGCCACGTACTGACCGATCGTTACCTCGAACTTGCCGATCTCGTACTCGTAAGCCACGGCACCAAGTTGGGCAGTAGGTTGTGCCGCATTACCCGGGTTGCCCACGACGACGGTTTCAATCGTGATCGCCTGCGCAACCAGGCCACACGCCAGCAACGCACTGGCCGCCAATGCAAAACATAACTTTTTTGTAATCATCTCTCCTTCTCCTTCAGAAAAAGTGACTTGAGAACTGACTAGAGGTGAGACTGCCGACTTCTCTCCACCTCCACCTCATCATATCTTAACCGGTTATTCATGGGCTTGTCAAGCAAATTATGCAAAGCACATTCTCCAAAAAGGGGCAAACTGGATCGTATGAGGCTATTGATCGACAGAGTGTATATTTCGAGTTCAACACGGCGAACGCCGGGCAGCCATAGAGAACCAGTGCGACAATAAGTGCTTATATATAAATCATTTATGGGTATCACGATGGATGTCATCCTGGTTTTCGCGAGGTTCCACAGAAAACCCTAATATGGCTTTTGTGGATATATATTCGCTTTACACAGCAATTACAGCTTGATCTGAGGCTTGCGACGCATCGACGCTAGGTGGTGATGTTTAACCCACGGAAGAGCTAAGGGTTAGGCTCATTTGTGGGGCATGTAATCCGACCTCAAGGGCTGATCCCAGGATTTTGTGAAAAATATTTTTAAGGGACTATCTCTGGGGAATTAGTAAATATACCGAATCAGGAAGGCCATTATCGACCGCTAGATTTCGCGTTTTATAACCATGTCCGCGATGCGTATGAGTTGCTCGGCCGTCGCCGAGGACGGCAGTTGTCGGATACGCGCGGTCGCTGACGTAATGTATTGTCGGGCAGTATCTTGGGCGTAGATCAGGCTGGCAGTCGTGTCCAGCAGCTCGCGGAGCCTGGCTCGATCCACGGGACTGGGCGAGGTTACCCCAAGCTGGCTTCGTAGTTCACCATTACCCTTGCTTAAGCCGTGAATCATCGGCAAGGTAAGTTTCTTCTTGGCCAGATCGCGCCCCAGGGTCTTGCCCATCTGTGCCTCGTTTCCGGCAATATCCAGAATATCGTCGGTGATCTGAAAGGCGATCCCGAGATCGCGCCCGTAACCGGCCAGCAGGTCGGCAACTTGCTCGTCCGCGCCCGCGAAGTGGGCTCCCAATCGACAGCAGACCTGGGCCAGCGAGGCCGTCTTGCGATCTATGATCTCAAGATAAGTCTCGATATTGAGATCGAGGTTACCCCGTTGCCGCACCTGTTGTAATTCGCCGGCACAGATGGTGTTGGCCGTCGCCGCGATGCAGCGCAAGGCGTATAGCGAATCCAGCGAGCTGCAGAGATGGAACGCATGGCTGATCAGATAATCGCCCAGCAGGACGGCCGTCTCATTGCCTTCCAACCGGTTAATCGTCGGGCTTCCGCGACGCAACTCGCCCTCGTCGAGGACATCGTCATGTACCAGGGTGGCCATATGGACCATTTCGACGACGGCCGCCACAGTCAAATGTGCCGGTCGAATACTTCCGCAAGCCCTGGCGGATAAAAGCACTAATGCGGGGCGCAGCATTTTACCCCGGTAACGGCCAACGTGGGCGCATAATTCATTGACCGCGGGCAGCTCGGAGGCCAGTTCCCGTTCGAAAATCTCGCAGACCTGTTCCAGTTCCGCGGCGATGGTTTCCTGAATGGCCGAAATGGCCGGCATGACAATCATCCCCATGCAAAGACCTTGTCGATCGCAAACCCGACCGACAACCTTATTATTGTATGATAATTCCTGTTCCTCGGCGAGGGTGCGATTGGCTGACTTGCGTTCGGCAGGTGCGATTATCCGGGCTGGAGGAGCGGCGCAGATTGTGTTATAATGCCATCGTTATGGCCCTGCCGATCCGTTCGGGAGTGTCCCGGAGCAATGTTGGCGATTTGGAATGAAGGGAGCAATGATGATCGAGATTTCTCCCATGGTCGGTATCAGCGAGCATGAATTGACTTTTGTCTGTGACCGCAGCCCGGGGCCGGGCGGCCAGAATGTCAACAAGGTCAATACCCGGGTCACCCTCAATTTCAATGTCGTCTCAAGTACTTCCCTGTCCAGCCAGCAGAAAAGGGTCGTTTGCCAGACTCTGGCCAGCCGCATCAACTCAGACGGTGTCCTCCGAGTAAGTTCCAGTAAGGAACGGACCCAGTTGGCCAACCGCCGTAGCGCGGTGAACCGTTTTGTCGAGTTGATGTCCGAGGCCTTCACTCAGCCCAAGGCCCGCAAGGCGACCCGTCCCACCACCGCCTCCAAGATCCAGCGGCTGACCGACAAGAAAAAACGCGGGGGGGTCAAATCCGCCCGGAGCGAGAAAGTCAACGCCGACGATTGAGCCGCTTCCCGCCGAATGGTTTGTCGACCTGGTCCGGATCAGATGTTCGCATACTATCTTGTGTCCCTGTGCGCAGTGCGCGAACATGGTGAATCGCGGGTTTCAAGCCACCCCCATAGTCAATAGGACAGGCATCCAGAAGTTGAATTTGCGCCGGCGGATATCGCGGAATCCGGCCGTGCGAAAATAGCCGTCGATCTCCGTCCAGGGGGCGTGATGGACCTCTTTTTCCACCGCCCCGATAATCACATCGAAGGCGACCCAGCCGATGATGTTGTCCCGAAATCCGTCGATGAGCATCAATCGGCCGCCCGGTCGCAACACCCGGCGCATCTCGCAAACTACCGCCTGTTGATGCGGGTAATGATGGAACGAGTTACTGCAGGTAACCGCATCGAAACTGGCGTCGGCAAATGGTAAATGCTCGCTGTCGGCGGCCACGAAACGCAGCCGGTCCTCCACTCCTGCCCGACGGGCCTTTTCCTCGGCGACCCGGCACATGGCCGGGGCGTAGTCCAAGCCCACGATCCTGGCGGGCAGTTCCGAACCCGCCAGCATGCCGGCGAAAGTTCCAGTACCACAGCCGATATCCAGCAGGTCGAACGGGGTGTCCTTCGTTTTTCGCCACCCGTACAACTCTTCCAGGAACATCCGGTAGGAAGGTTGAAACAGAAAACGGTTCAACAACGACCGATCGTACGTATGCGCCCAGGCCTCGAATTCAGCCTGGGCCAGGGCTTTCATGGTTTGGTCACGACTCATGGTCAACCAGCTTAACCTTCCGCGCAACGCCCGGCAATTGCCGTCATCGACTGGCCGCCGAAAAACGCTGGCTTATAATGGTCTCCGCGGCGGCGTAGCCGAACGAACCAGCCGACCGACGGAGCAATACACGATCATGCCCAAACGCAATTTAATCTGGCTCGCCATAGCCGTTGTCATCGGGGCGCTTTTATGGAAGGTGCCCGAGTTTATCGTTCAGCAGGAACAGTTGTACAAGCGCTTCGGGCCCATGCTTGACGTGCATACCCAGATCCGCAAGAACTACGTGGAGGAAGTACCCGACGACACGCTGATCCGGGGGGCCATCGACGGCATGCTCGGTCGCCTGGACCCCTACAGCCATTACTTCGACCGAGCGGAGCTGGAACAGTTCAACATCCGCACTCGGGGAGAATTCAAAGGGATCGGTATCGAGATCGTACAATCCGCAACCGGCGAGCCACAGGTAGTCAGCCCTATCGAGGGCAGCCCGGCATTCGATGCCGGACTGCGCAGCGGCGACCTGATTAAGCATATAGACGGCCGGTCCACCGTCGATTTGAACCTGGCCGACTGCGTTCAGCTTATTCAGGGTGAGCCGGGAACCAGTGTAACCCTGGGGATCCATCGTCCGGAAACGGATCAGACATTCGAGAAGGAGATCACCCGCGGGATTGTCAAGGTGCGTACGGTCCGTGGCTGGGCGCGCGGCGACGAGTATGATTGGGATTACCTGATCGACCCCGAGCG
>JAAYCU010000134.1 GCA_012729595.1 Phycisphaerales bacterium | reverse complement strand
TGTTGCGGCTTGCTGGCAGACTGGGATCGATTACACTCCAACGGGATGAACACGACACCCGAGGCAGGTTGCGGCTTGCTGGCAGACTGGGATCGATTACACTCACGGCTGGCGTATTGGTCGATGCCCTGGAGTTGCGGCTTGCTGGCAGACTGGGATCGATTACACTGGGTGGTATGTCAACTATCCGTCACCGCAAGTTGCGGCTTGCTGGCAGACTGGGATCGATTACACTGTAACGCTTGCGGTTTCGACAGTCGATGTTGTTGCGGCTTGCTGGCAGACTGGGATCGATTACACTACCTGGTCCGCAAGCGGTTGGCAGCCAAGGAGTTGGGCGCGTTCGGGGTTCAGAAAAGCTCTAGCTGGGCAGGGGGATGTTCGGGTGGCTTGCGCCGTTTTCCCCAGTAAACCCGCATGCGCTCGAACTGCTTGTCGGTAATGCTGATGATACGGACCTCCCCGTCGTCGGGCACGAAGCGCTCGACCCGGCCGAAATGGACCTCGGCATTTTCCTCGCTGGCGCAATGCCGGATATAGACCGAATACTGCATCATCGTAAAACCGTCCTGAAGCAGTTTCTTGCGAAAATAGGTATAGGCCCGGCGGGCGGCCTTGGTGTCGGTCGGCAGGTCGAACATGACAACGATCCACATGCATCGGTAACCGCTTATTAGCATATTTAATCGTTCCCGGCAACCGCCGGCGCTTTACGACGTATCGAGAGCGGCCGGGAAAAGCAGGCGTTTTTCCGTACCCCGGTAACATTGAACGAGGGACGAAACGGTCCGGTGCAGGCCGACCATGAGCGGGCCGGTCTGCCCGTCGGTGCGTACCTCGGCCACGAGCAACTGCAACAACTGGGCCTTGACGGATTGATCGAGGGCGTTTTTGCCCCACTCGGCCAGCTCGCGCACGCGGGCATCGGCCAGGGGACGGATCGGCTCGACCAGATCGTCGGCCAGACAGAAGGCATTGGCCCGATTGCTATGGTGGAGGCCAAGGGCCGGATGCAATCCGGCGGCGACGAGGGCGCGGGCCACGGCCGCCCGGAGGATCGCGTAGCCGTAATTGAGCAGGGCATTGAGTCCGTCGCCGTCGGGATCACGGCGGAAAGGCCGTTCCGCGCCGAGCCAGACGGACCAATAGATTTTCGCGGCCTGGGCCTCGACGTTGGCCGGGTCGCCGGATTTGACCTCGCCGGCCAAGGCGAGCAACTTGGCGCGGGCCGGCGATTCCTCCGACAGGTTAAAGGCCTGAGCGCGGACCTTGGCCTGGACGATCTGGCGCCAGAGTCGTTTCCGCAGGGGCTTGGCGGCGCTGACCTGATCGTCGATGCGCCAGACGACTTCGGAATGACTGGAAAAAGGCAGCAGGATTCCGGCGGGCAGGTGGTTGCGGCCGCAGAGCACGACGGCCGCGCCGAAGTCCATCAGGCGGGCCAGGGCGGCATGGGAATAGGTGGTCTGGGGATGATCGACCATGACCAGCCCGATATCCTCGCAAGGGACGCTGGCGGCCGTGCGCGGGTCGGCCTCGGGCCGCTGGATCAGGAGCTGATCGAGCTTGACGGCCAGATGGGCCGGTTCGCGCGAGATTTCGAGAGTGCGCTTAATCATAATCCAACCGTGTTACTTCACCAAGCGGACCAACCCGGACCTTGTATGGTGGTATGCTCGGCTCTGGGCCAAGCGATTTCATATCTGCTGGCGTAACGCTAATTTCTTCTCGATTGCTGTTGGGAATTGTATTGCCGTTGACGTCTTTCCGGAGCGCGGAGGGTCTGGCATCCCAATGGTGTATAAAATACAAACGACCAGGACTAAGTTTAAACACAACGAAATAGTCCACTATGTCGCTGCCAGGATGACGCATATATATAGTCTCTCCCTCAGACAGTGACATTATGAATCGCAAGCCATCGCGGTCGGAGTGGTTTACGGCTGGTTTGGGTTCGACCGGTTTACTATAGGAGTCCTTTGAAGGGCGCACCCGCTGCGCAGCACGAAACATCGTTACGCAATCATCGGACCACTTGCCGGTATTATTATCCTCCAAGATTTCGCTATGATGATTATTTCGGCTTATATGAAAACGATATAACGGTTGACCGGTTATCGTGTTTAAGGCTTGTTTCCCAGTATAACGATCTCTTACGGCAATTTTTACTGGATCAGAAATGGGTCCAATGGTAATGATTGATTTGATCGGCACACCACTGGGCATGCGTAATTTGCCCGTGTTGGCGAACTCGGCTATCATCTTGGACGTAAAGTTGTCGGGATCGATACCATTGGCTGCCAAACAATCACGTATGATCTTGCGTAATCCCCAATCACGCACAAGTCCACCTTTCCCCAGAGCCGGGTCAACAAGAATTCTATTGAATATCCCTTTTTCAAAACGCTCACGGGCCTTTTTGCGAGCATCCTTGCTAGAAAGACCCGCAATTATGCCTTCCTCTATGAGGCGCTTGCGAACGTCGGAATCCGTTTCTTCTATGGGCATACGGAGCATCTTTGGCGATAACTCGGATACCTTGCAGCGAATGCGATAAATACCTTTTATCTCATCAACAGCGCCCCATAAGTCCTCTTTATGCAAATAACCGGTAACTTTTCTTTTTACAGGCCGGTGAGAGACGATCAGCGGCGAGCCTTTTTCTGGTGCGCCGTCTGCATCGGTTTTATCGAATACGTCAAATACCTTAGACAAAACATTCCGTCGAAATTCGCTAACTGTGCCCCAAGGTGGTGCTATAGGGATGCGTTTCGGCCAATATCCAGTCCGTTCGTGATATTCCTCCGCTTCTGCGGCTTGAGCAGCCAATGTGGGAATAATATCCGGGCCGGTTAAGGCGATAACAGCGGCATCGATAGCATGATGGCGATGGTCGCCACGATCTTTTTCCGCATTGACTTGATCCCCAGGAGTCTTTTCCACAGCGTGTCCATCGGCATCGTCTTTTCGACACGGTGGATTGAGAACCTGAAACAATTGCCAATCCCGCCGCAGCATTGCTGTGTATCTGCCCTTGGTAACGTAGATACGACGTTTCCCATCTCGTTCGCCGCCGTAAAGTGCGTCGCTCAGATAAGAAGCCACCTGTCGAGCCGCGTAGGCCGTATCCGTCAATTGCGAGTTCTTCCACTCGTCGTCTGGACGGACTTCGCGGGTAAGATTCTCATACTTACGGGCATAATCCTTGGCTGTGAAATATTCGTTGCAATCGTCCTTGTCCGGTTTGTATTTCTCAAACCTGGCGAAGCGGGTGATAAACTCATCGAACTTATTCCCAAGCCATTCTCGGGGTGTCTTATTTCCTTTACCGCGATTGGTTTCACGAAAACATAACACTTTATTGTTAAGGCTGTCGTCGCCGGAGCGGCTATACGGTACGATATGGTCAATTTCAACACCCTCGCCTCTCGCGGCCATATCCGGGGTAATCCTGCGGCCCGTATATGCGCAAGACTTGTTTTGCTGAATACAGAGCATCACCCGATCTTCTGCGGCTCGCTGCTGGTTTCTTGTCAGATTGGTCAGGTTATATTCCCGGTCATACCGTTTGCGTACCGACTCTCGTCGCCGGTTGAGGTCTAAAATACTTTGCCGAACTTTGCCGGATTGTTTGGTTGAACGGGCAAATTCGATGACAACACGGTCAGGCTTTCGGCCGAACTTGCGCAGGTGGGCCATGATATGCCTGCGTACCTCGTGTATGGCTTTGCGAACCACTGGATTGGAAAGCATCGGTGCCGGGGGCAACAAGCCGGGATGCTTTTTTAGAAAATGTCGGTCTGCCTTGGTCAGGGAGTTATCTATACCGGCATATCTGCGACGCTGCTTGTCCGTCGCCCCATTTGCATCATCTTCAGCAAACATCAACCTGGAACGTGTGGCTTCATAGCCATTACGCATATAGGGAAGAAGGTTAATAATGGCCCGGCGGGAGAAGCTCAGGCGTTTTTCCAGTTTGGGGCGTGTCGTCCAGACGGCCACAATCTTGTCGACGGCTTCCTGGGGCAGCCCCCACCATTTACCTGCGACTTCGCGCAGTCTTTTAGCATGTTCTTCGTTAGCGGGATCGAATTTGAGTATTGCGCGATTGACGGAGTTGCGATGATCCTCGGTCAACTTTTGCCAGATATCTTCCGTAAATACCCCGTGTACGATTTCGCGATAGAACCAGTCCGTATTGATTTCGCAGTCTTTGTCAGCCTCCAAACTGAGTTTGTAGAAATCCCTGACGCTTTTTTTACCGATCCCCAAAGACGTGCGGACGGTTTTCGTAGTAGCGGTCTTCTGCCTACGCAGCGTGTCTATGACTTGAATTCGCTCTTCGCGGGTCAGACATCGCTCCGCCTCGCCGCGCTTGGTGATCCGGATATTGTTGACCGTTTCCAGTACGCGATATTCTTGTGCATACATGTCGGCAATTGGGCAGCATCGATCAGTGGGCTCAAGATCGCATCGACCTAATGTTCCCGTGTCCCAATAAGTGCGGCGTTGGCCAAAAATGATGCCTTTATGTCTCCAGGTGGAATCTTCCCCGGAATTATCGATCTGCTTTTTCAAATCATCCGTCAACTGCATCGCTAATCCTGTATCGAATCCCTTTTGTTTCTCCCATATCGCGTTGAACTCCTGACGAATGAGCGGACGGTCGGCATGAAACTCGAATAAGTCCCGGCGATTACGGATTGGATCATGATAGAATGTATCCTTCTTAGGTTGGCCAGCACTGTTGAGGACTTGTTTCTTGCGCTCGTCCATAAGATCGGCCATGAATTGTCCAAAGGTACGGTCTTTAAGCTGACCTTTGAGATGATCAATGGCCTCCTTGACCTTACCTTCTTCAGGATCTTCGGGATTCGTCTCAATGCCCACCGCTCCACGCCGCTGGTTTAGATGCACCAGTACTCGACCGAACTCATGAGGAGTCAGTGCCTCGTGCAACGCTTTACGCCGTAAATGCCAAGGATTTTTGTTCATCAGGTACTGAAGTTGATCTGGATCGGAGGGTAAAAGTCCAGTTTGCGTCAGCAATTTTCGCAAAGCGAGTTTGCGTTCCGCACGGCGTGCGATACTCCGTCGTTGCAGGCGTTTTCCCCTTCGTTTCTGACCCAAGGGAGTACCGCGTTTGGTGTCTGTCTCATCCACTCCAGCCGGAAAGATGCCTACTCCAAGGAACACCTCCTGCTTATCCGTGTCCACCCAAGCAGAACCAACCGAGTTGGAACCGATATCCAAGCCAAGAGAAATCATAAACAGCCCTCTCATTAAAGTGTAGGTAGATTTGCATAGGATTCTATGATACAGGTTAATCAGCAGGATGCAACATGGGATTTCGAAATTTTACATTTTTCTCTTGACTTGTATTACTTCAATCGCTAAGTTATTGGCCAGTGTAATCGATCCCAGTCTGCGAGTTTTTCGCAACAAGACGAAACATTCGCAGGCACCGCTCCACGGAGCGACCGGCCGCAGCTCGCACAAACGACCTGCGGTTTTTTTTGGGCGGATTTTGTCGGGCGGTTCGGGCGGTGGCGATGGCCTTGCGGCGTGGTGGTGTTTTTTGTTCTAATGGAATGCATGGCCATCGAAGAACACGATACGCGAGAAGGTTATTGTCGGATGCTGGGTCATCATGTCCCGTTTTCGTATTGCCGGGCGCAGGCGGATGGGCGGCCTTGCCGCCGCATACTCGATTGCTGGTTCGAGAAATTCGATGTCCGGTCTTATCTTGCCACGCATTTCAGCGCCGCAGAGATCGAGGCCTTTCTGGCCGCCCCAAAACCGAAAATGGCCTCGCTTATCGAATTGATCGAACAGGCGAGGAATAACGGCGAAGCTACCCCACCGTAAGAGCGGGATCGACGCGGCACAGTACCGGCCATACACACCGCCGGCAGGTCAAGCATGTCCCGGGTCAGACCGTTTTGCTTCGGCCGAACATCTTCTCGATCAGCACGTAGAACAGCGGCGCGAACAGGACCACCAGGATGGTCCCGGTGATCATGCCGCCCAGGACGGCCGTGCCGATAGCGTTCATGGCCCCGGCGCCCGCGCCCGTGCTGAAGGCCATGGGCAGCACGGACAGGCCGGTCGTCGTCGAGGTCATAACGATCGGACGCAAGCGCAGCTTCACTGCCTGGAGCGAGGACTCGATCAAGCCCGCCCCTTGGGCCACGCCGGACATCGCGAACTGCACGATCAGGATGGCGTTCTTGGTGGCCAGCCCCAGGGTGTTCAACAAGCCGATCTGGAAATAGACGTCGCTCGGCAACCCGCGCCATGAGGAAGCGGCAAACCCGCCGAT
The DNA here is from genome assembly GCA_012729595.1 of Phycisphaerales bacterium. Classification (GTDB taxonomy): domain Bacteria; phylum Planctomycetota; class Phycisphaerae; order UBA1845; family PWPN01; genus JAAYCU01. The sequence continues at coordinate 6,716 of JAAYCU010000134.1, read as the reverse complement.
GACACCCAGTGGCAGAATCAGCAGAACGGCGATGGGCACGTTCCATTTCCCGTACAAGGCCGCCAGGAAAAGAAAAACGATCAAGATGGAAAACGTATAAAGCAGACCGGTCTGGGCGGCGGCCTGCCGCTCCTGGTAGGAAAGGCCGGTCCAGTCATAGCCGACTCCCTGTGGCAACCTGGCGGTTATTTCCTCCATGGCCCGCATGGCCTCTCCGGAACTCCGGCCGGGCGCGGCCTCGCCCCAGATGTTCATGGATGGGAAACCGTTAAAACGCTCCAGCTTGGGTGCCCCGCTCGTCCAGCGCCCGGAGGCAAATGAAGCAAAGGGCACCATTTCCCCGGCCGTGTTGCGCACGTAAAGTCTTTCGAGATCCTGAGGCAACATCCGATAGGGCGCGTCCGCCTGAACATAGACGCGCTTGACGCGGCCGCCCTGGATGAAGTCGTTAACGTATGCGCTGCCGAAGGCCGCCGAGATGGTACTGTGGATGGTGGTAATGGGCAGATTTTGAACGCCTGCCCTTTCCCAATCCACATCCACCCGGTATTCGGGCACATCCTCGAGACCGTTGGGACGGACTTTCACCAGCCTCGGATCCTGGGCGGCCATGCCGAGGAGTTGGTTGCGGGCCTGCATCAGAGCATCGTGCCCGAGGCCGCCACGGTCCACCAACTGGAAGTCGAACCCGAGCGCATTGCCCAACTCGATGACGGAGGGCGGCGGAAAAGCAAACACCATGGCATCGCGAATCTGGGAAAAGGCCATCATGGCCCGGCCGGCGACGGCCTCGGCCCGCAGATGTGGTCGATCGCGGAGGTTCCAATCCTTTAATTTGACGAAAACCATGCCGTTGTTCTGGGCTCGTCCTGAAAAGCCGGTACCGGCAATCGTCATGCACGAGTCCACCGCGTCCTTTTCCTGTTCCAGGAAGTAGCGCTGGACTTCATTGGCGATGGCCTGGGTTTGTTCCAGGGTGGCCCCGGTCGGTGTCATGATCTGGGCATAGAGGATTCCCTGATCCTCGTCCGGGAGGTAACTGGTCGGCATACGCATGAAAAGCCAACCAAGGCCGCCCACAATCGCCACGTAAACGGCCACGAAGCGTAATTTTCGGGTGAGCGAGTAGCCGACGATGGCCACCAGACCATCGCGAAACCGGTTGAACACGCGATCGAACCACATAAAAAACGGGCGCAGGAACCAGATCGCGCCTTCCGCCGCCTCGTGTCCCTTGGGTACCGGCTTAAGCACCGCGGCGCACAGCACCGGCGTCAGAATCAGGGCGACCAGTACCGACAAGATCATGGACGTGACCACGGTCAGGGAAAACTGGCGGTAGATGATCCCGGTGGAGCCGGCAAAGAACGCCATGGGGCCGAACAAGGCCGAGAGGACCAGAGAGAAGCCGATCAGGGCGCTGGTCACCTGCCCCATGGATTTGGCGGTAGCATCCCGGGGCGAAAGCCCCTCTTCGCTCATGAGTCGCTCCACGTTTTCCACCACCACGATGGTATCGTCCACCAACAACCCGATGGCGATCACCAGGGCGAACATGGTCAGCATGTTGATGGAGTAGCCGAACGCCCCCAGGGCTGCGCAGGTGCCCAGGAGCACCACCGGCACCGAGATGGTGGGAATCAGCGTGGCCCGAATGTTTCCCATGAACAGCCACATCACCAGAAAGACCAACCCAATCGCCTGGAACAGGGCCTTGACCGCCTCGTTAATGGCGACCTTGACGAATGGGGTGGTATCGTAGGGATACACGACCCTCATCCCCGCCGGGAAATAGCGACTCATTTCCTCCAGTTTCGACTTGATGGCATTGGCCGTCTCCAGCGCATTGGCCCCGGGCGTCTGTCGGATGGCCAGAACGGCGCTAGGCTGGCCGTTATAGCGGCCATCGATATCGTAGAACTCGGTTCCCAGCTCGGTTCGTCCCACATCCTGAACACGCACGACGGAGCCGTCCGGGTTGGTGCGCAGGGGGATGGCCGCGAATTCTTCCGGGGTTTGCAGGAGATTCTGAACCACGATCGTGGCGTTGAGGCGCTGCCCTTCCACCGCGGGGATTCCGCCAAACTGTCCGGCGGAAACCTCTACATTGTAGGCCCGCAATCCCGTGATCACATCGCTCACGGTCAGGTGATAGTTGGTCAGTTTATCCGGGTTCAGCCAGATGCGCATCGCATACTGCGAGCCGAATACCTCGACCTCGCCGACTCCGGGCACCCGCGACAGGACTTTCTCGAGGTTGGACTGGGCATAGTCGCGCAGGTCGTAACCGTCCATGCTGCCGTCTTCGCAGATAACCCCCGCCAACAACAACCAGTTGCGGGTGGATTTGCTGACCTTGACGCCTGATTGCTGGACCACTTCCGGCAGGCTGGCCATCGCGAGTTGGAGCTTGTTCTGGACTTTGGCCCAGGCCAGGTCCGCATCGGTCCCCGGCTTGAAAGTCAGCTCGATACGCGACATGCCCGCGGAATCGCTCGTGCCGGCGAGATAGAGCATATCATCGAAGCCGGTCATCTTCTGCTCGATGATCTGGGTCACACTGTTTTCCACCGTCTGGGCCGAGGCCCCGGGATACCGGGATTCGATGGCGATACCCGGCGGGGCAATAGGCGGATACTGGGCAATCGGCAGGTTGTAGATGGCCAGCCCGCCCAGCATCATGATGAAAAGGGCGATGACCCAGGCGAAAACGGGGCGATCAAGAAAGTATATGGATAACATGAGAACCTCGTTTTATTTTGGATTTTCGGATGGCTGAGTCGCTTGGCCGGTCGGCCGGCCGTCGGGGATTGCGGCGCCGAACGGAACCGCCTTGGCGGGAGCGCCGGGCCTGACCTTTTGGCTACCCTCAACAATGACCCGGTCGTCGGCATGAAGCCCCGACGTAACCAGCCACTGATTGCCAATGGCCCGATCGATCGTGAGCATCCGTAGTTGAACCTGATTGTCCGCGTCCACGATCAGGGCGATAGGATCGCCTTTCGGGGTGCGGGCGACACCCTGTTGCGGGACCAGGAGGGCCTGCTCATTGACGCCTTCGGTAAAGACCGCCCGCACGAACAAGCCCGGCAGGAGAATACCTTCCGGATTGGGAAAGACTGTCCGCAGGGTAACCGACCCGGTCGTCGGCTCCACCGTGACATCCTGGAATTGAAGCGCGCCCTCCAGAGGATACGGCGTGCCGTCTTCCAGGATCAGCTTGACCTTGTCCTGATTCATTCCTCCGGTCTTGAACCGACCTTCCTCCAAGCGCCGTTGCAGACGCAGCAGTTGAGCAGTGGACTGGGGGACATCGACATAAATAGGATCCAGTTGCTGAATCGTCGCCAAGGCCATGGGCTGATACGCCGTTACCAGAGCGCCATCGGTCACGCTGGATCTGCCAATGCGACCGGAAATGGGGGCGGTCACCCGCGTATATTCCAGGTTGATCCGCGCTGTTTCCACGGCTGCTTCCGCCTGTTGAATACCGGCTTCGGCCACGGCGATGGCTTTCCGGTCGCTTTCCACCTGAGCCTCGGCGGCCCGCAGGGCGGCCTCGGCCACCGCCGCCTCGGTTACGGCCGCGTCGCGTCCGGTGCCGGAAACCGCCTTGGACTTGAACGCTTCCTCGAACCGCGTGCGGTTGATCCGGGCGAGTTCGAGGATAGCCTGCTGCCGAGTGACGCCGGCCATACTTGCTTCCAACGCGGACCGCGCCCGCTCGGCCGACTCCTTCATGAGCACCAGGTTGGCTTCGGTGCTGTCCACCGCCGCCTGAAAGGGGGCGGGGTCGATCTGATAGAGTACCTGACCGGCCTGGACATCGGAGCCTTCCGTGAACAGGCGTTTCTGGATAATACCATTGACCTGAGGGCGGATTTCCGAAACGAGATAAGGCGACGTACGGCCGGGCAATTCGGTGGTCAGGGCCACGCGCTCGGTTTGGAGCGTCACCACGGCCACTTCCGGCGGCCCGGCCGCGAAAGGCGCCGCCCCGCTCCCGGATCTGTCGCAACCGGCCGAGGCCAGCCCGACGAGGAAACCGCCGACCACGAGCATCATTTTTTGGGCATCATTCGTGCGCATAAAAAACCTCTAATCAAGATTGCCTTCGCCTGGTTCCGCGGCGAAGTCATCACTCGGTTCACTCTGTTCATCCGACAACTCCGAATCCCGGTCCCAAGGCAGTGAACTCTTCCCTCCCGAAAGGAAAAAGCCAACCGGGCGGTGCAATACATCGTGGCGCTGCTCCAGGTATTGCTGCTGCGGGGCCACCTCGGGCGACCAGCCGCCGCCCAAAGCCTTGTAGAGCGACACGAGATTGATCGTGACCAGTCCCCGACTTTGGGCGAGCGTGTTTTCTAAATTCGCCAGCGACCGTTGGGCGTCCAACACGTTCTGAAAATCGACGAAGCCGTTACGGTAAAGGGTTTCCGCAAGCTGGACCGAGCGGTCGGCCGCCTTCACGGCTCGATCCAATGCGTCTCGACGTACCTGTTCGCGCTTGTAGGCGACCAGGGAGCTCTCCACTTCCTGCAAAGCCGTCAACAGGGTACGTTGATAGACAACATACGACTGATGGGTGGCGGCCTCCTGGGCCGCGATCCGATTGAGGTTCCGCAGGCCGTCAAAGATGTTCCACCGTACGGAAGGACCGAATCCATAGGTGATGCTGCCCCGGTCAATCGCGTGCTTGAAGTTCAACGCCTCGAATCCGAAAGTGCCCGAGAGCGTAAAACGCGGATACAGCTCGGCCGCGGCCACCCCGATCCGCGCGGTCTGGGCGGCCAGGTGGCGCTCCGCTGAACGAATATCGGGGCGCTGCCGAAGGAGGTCCGTGGGAACACCCACGAAGACTTCCGCCGGAGTCTGCGGGATGGGAGCGGTGACTGCCAGTTCATCCCAGAGGGCGGACGGTTCACGGCCGATCAACACACTCAATCGATAGATGCTGATCGCCAAAGCGCTCTCGAGCTGAGGAAGCTGGGCCTGGGTCGTCGCCAGATTGGTTTCGGCCTGCTGAACGTCGAGTTCCGTCGCCAGATCCAGGTCCAATCTCGCCTGGGTCAGATCGAGGGTTTCCTGTTGGAGCGTGATGTTCTTGGACGTAGCCTCGATCTGGCTTTGCAGCGTCCGAATTTCGACATAGGTGGTCGCGACCTCGGCCAGCAAAGTGACCAGCGTGCCGCGATAATCCTCGACCGTAGCCTCCAAAGCCGCATCGGCGGACTGCACGCCCCGCCTGATTCCGCCGAAGACATCGATCTCCCAGGAAGCGTCAAAACCTGCCGCGTGCAGGTTGATCTCATCGGTTTCCGGAGCCGCTGACGGGGTGGGAAGCAAGCCGACCAGCGCGCCGGCGACTGAATTCGTGACCCCCGGAATGCCCGGCGCTATGGTGCCGAGGCCGGTCCCCAGCGCGTTCGTGGCGATCCCGCGCGTCACGGTGTTGGCGAAGGTCTCCCCCTTGCTGCCGGCTCGCGGAAAGGCAAACTGACTATTCGCACTTCTTTTGTATCGTTGATAGCTGCCCTGTCCGCCGAGAGTAGGCAGTAACTCCCCGGCGGCCACCCCCCGCAAGGCCCGCGCTTCCCGGATGCGCAAAACCGCCAGCCGCAGGTCAAGGTTTCCCTCCGCGGCGCGCTCGATGAGCTCCGAAAGCCGCGGATCCTCGAAGACCTGCCACCACTCCTGCACATCCGTGTTACCCTGCGTAAGCCCGTCCGTCGCGGCCTGGTGCCAAACCTCCGGAAGCTCGGGTTGCGGGGCACGGTAGTCCGGTCCCACGGCACACCCGGCCAGCATGCAGCCCGGAAATACAAGCACCGCGGTTATATGCCTTCTCATACGCAACTCCTTGGCCACGGCCTGGATCGGCCATGGCCCTCGTATATTCCGTCCGTGATGATGTTTACGGTTCGTCTCTTTGCGGGTAAGTCATCGAAAGCAATTTCTCGATCACCCTATCGCGCAGTTCGCCTTCCGGTACCGGAACTTTCAAGAGCCGACCCAATATCAACCCGTCGATAGCCAGCCTGACGATGCTTGCCGTTACCGGGTCAATACCGTCGGACTCCAACCGGGCCTGCCACGTGGCCAGCCGCTCGCGAATCGGATCGAGATACCCTGGATCGGTCCCGAGGGCCGCAAGTATGGCCGAATGCACCGGCTCCCGGTCCGGCTCAAGCGAACTGCTTCGGACCGCCAGGTACGCACGGGTAAACGCACCGCGGGGCTGGGAATCGGCCGCAACCTCTGTCGCTTGTCTCGACTCGCACCGCTCGCCTAGTCGCTCGACAATGGCGGTGATCAGCGCTGATTTCGCCGGAAAATGGTAGAGCAGCCCCCCCTTGCTAACCCCGGCCTCGTGGGCGACCGCTTCCAGCGTAAGGGTGCTTACTCCGTCCCGCGCGGCAATCTGCTCGGCGGCGTCCAACAGCCGATCTCGAACGGGAACGGAACCACTGTTTTCCGGCGCGTTGTTCATCAAGCTCTCCATGCCGTCCGGATTCACACTACTAAACCGTCCAGACGGTACAGTACTATACCGGCCGGACGGTTCACTTGTCAAGGCTTTGTTTCAATTAATTCTCTTACGCACTTTATACCCCACAGCCAACCCGGCACCTAACCCACCCAGGATCAATACCAGAATAACCACGGCCTTCAAGTTGATTCTTCGATTCCGGTCTGTTTCGCCCATACTAGTCTCC
>JAAYCU010000133.1 GCA_012729595.1 Phycisphaerales bacterium | reverse complement strand
GTAATCCCCGATCCACGGGTTCGCGAATCCATGTACAGAAGGTACTCTCCTCCGCGGCCACGGGACAACAGGATTTCGGCTCAGGCGGCGGTCCGACTGGACCGCAACGCATGCTGTTCGGTTATACATCGAGAACCGATTATATTGATTCCCATGGCCAATCCTGGCGGCCGGGCACGGAGTTCATCATTCGCGCGGGCTGGATGGTGGATCCGGTGGCCGTCGCCTGGCATACCCAACCGCGTCAGATTATGATTGCCGGTACCGAAGATCCCGAGCTTTATCGGTATGGCGTTCATGGAAAAGAGTTCTGGATCGATTTCACCGTGGCGCCGGGCACCTATTATGCCCGCCTGAAATTCATGGAATTGCGACGTAACGATCCTCAGTTGCGGTGCGTAAGCGTATCGGTCAACGGCCGGGAGATGATCTCGAATATGGATGTCGCCGCCACCGCCGCCCAGGATGTCGAACCGGTCCGGCTCGTAGACGAAACGCCCTCCGGGAAACGCCCGCGCACACTTGGCAGGCGTCGCGCGGTCGATATCGTGCTGAATGATCTTGAACCGGTGAACGGCATTATCTCCATTCGCTTCCATAATAACTTTGAAGGGGTAGCCGAGATCCGGGCGATTGAAGTTGGCCCAGGCAATGGCGGTGAGGGGGCCGTGCCGGTATCCATACCGGCCGATTCCCCGCCTGACTCCGGCGAATAAACCAGCGCAAGATACTAGATCGATAATGCCCAAAACGGGCTATCAGGTTTTCGAGGAAACATGGGGACCGAGGGCGCGACCGGCCAGAGTATCATCCGGACGAAAGCGACCAGGCCCCCCTGCCTCGCTGGTTCATGTGATATGCCCTCATGGAACAGACTACCGAACATAAGCCCGAAGTCTGCGTCCGCAGCCTGAACCAGGCTTATCCGGCTTTCGCCCGTTCGGTCCAGCCGTTTCTCGATGCGGGTATCCGACTTATCCGGCATGGCGACGGCATACCTGACGGACTGGATCCCCAGACTGCTCGAAGCTGGGATTGGTAATTTTCGGAAGTGCCCGCACATCTACCGCATGACTTATAGCCGCGGCGATCCGCGGTTCATCATCGCAGGCATTTCGGTCACTCTGACCTTTTGAACCAGGCAGGACGTGTTCGACCGGATCAAATAGCGGTTGAGACTGCGACGCCGGCCAGCCCGACGCGGGGAACGAACCCAGCCACCGGTTACTGGACCTACATAAAAAACAGACCCATAACCACAAATACCGTTTTTTTTGTTGACAAGTGCCCTTTTAGTGCTATAGGCTATCCTGGCAATATGGCTAATTTGGGAAAGAAACATCAACTGCAAGGATTAGAAATCAGATAACAATTAGTGAGGTTGGGGTAATTGCGTCATCTTCACAGCAAGAGGACAGCGGCGATGAAAAATGTATATACCACCGGGGAAGTTGCGGCCATCTGCAAGATCAGCCAGCAAACGGTTATCCGTTGTTTCGATAACGGGAAGCTCAAAGGGTTTCGCGTGCCGGGTTCCCGGTTTCGCAGGATTCCGCGCGAAAGCCTTTTGCAGTTCATGAAAGAAAACGAGATACCGGTTGACCATGTCGATACCGGTAAAAAACGCATTCTAGTGGTCGATGACGACGAAGCGATCCTGGAAATGCTGTTCGAGCTGCTTGAGCGAGACGGACGCTTCGAGGTCAAGGTGGCTCGTGGCGGGTATGAGGCGGGCATCCTGACCCACGAATTCAGGCCTGACGCCCTCATCCTGGACTACAAGCTTCCGGATATCGATGGCCATAAAGTCTGCCAGACCATCCGGGCCAATCCCAACTATATCGGAACCAAAATCATTATAATCAGCGGAGTGGCCGATCCGGACGAAATCGCCGAACTGAAAACCGCCGGGGCCGATGATTTCCTGAAAAAACCTTTTCAAATCGACGAGCTGATCTCCCGAATTCTTCAGTTGGTGCAGGCCTAAGGGAAGGCCGGTAAGGAATAGCCCGTCCGACCTCGGATAATTAGTTGGGTTAGACCATGACCGCGGAACACACATCATCATCGTCAACCGCCGCGTCTCAGGCGGCGGCACAGGTTGAATTGCTTCTGGCCCGCATCGATCAGTTACCGACATTACCGGCCGTCGCGACTCGTCTGCTCGAATTGACCCTCGACGATCGCTCTTACGCAGCGGAAGTGACCCGCGTAATCGAATCCGACCCGAGTTTATCGGCCCGCATTCTGGCCTTACTGCGACGATCGGACATTGGGGTTCGGGCGAATACGGTGGAGCGTGCGGTTGTACTGCTCGGCTTCGACGTAGTTCGCAACATGGTCCTATCGATGCAGATATTCGATACTTTTTCCAAGCGGCTGGAAGAAGCGGAAGGCCATCTCGATTGGCACGGATTATGGAAGCATTGCCTGGCCGTCGGCTGCGCCGCCCGCCTGCTGGCCGCGCATAGTGCAACCGAGTCAACCGGCAACGCCCCCATTAGTCCTGAGGCGGTCTTTGCCTGTGGATTACTTCACGATCTGGGCAAATTGGTACTCGGGGCATGTTTCCCGAAAAGCTACGACCGGGTGATTGCCCGTGTCGAGCATGTGCGGGGAGATATAACGGAGATCGAACGTGAGGTTTTCGGCATTGACCACACCCTGGCCGGCAAACGGCTGGCGGCCCGCTGGAAATTGCCGATGATGATTCAGGAAAGTATCTGGTTGCATCACCATACACCGGCGGTCACGCCAGCTCAGATTACTAACCCCCTGCCCGTCAAGCTGATCCAGCTCGCCGATCGCCTGGTACGTAGCATGCGAATAGGGTATTCCGGCAATTATGCGGAAGCGAGCTACTCGACGGCATCGGCCGCCGCCCTCGGCCTGTCCACCGAAGCCCTGAAAAAAATCGAAAACACCTTACCGGAGTGGATCGAGGAGCGTTCAGCGTTTGTCGGCTTGGAACGCCTGACCTCGAAAGAGATTTATCTCGAATCGCTGGCGGAGGTGAACGCGGAGCTGGCCCGCATAAACGAGCATCTTACCCAGGCCAATCGACGCCTTGAGGACCGTAGCCGGTGCTTCAACTCCCTGCGTCTGCTAAGCGACCTTATCAGCCCGGAAACCACCCATGAAGACGTAGCGCAGGCTTCATGCCAGGGCCTCCAGACGGTAGTTGGATCCTGCGCGGCAGCGGTGATTGGGTGCTCCCAAGTCCGCGGGGCAATCGGTATACTTGCCGCCCGCCCCAAAGCGGATGGTGAACCTAGCGTGGAAATCTGGCCGGCGTTTTCAATCGCCGCGATGGCCGAAGTCGCTTCCCCGCAACCGGGTTGGCGAGAGGTTGTCGGTCTGCCCGGCGATCTTCTGGACCACCTCCGGGCGTTATTAACTGAACCGGCCCGCTGGTGGTATCCTCTTCGTCATCATGGACGATTTATCGGAGCAATGCTGATGGGTGGTGGGCGAATCCCCCCCGCCGACGATTCTTTTTCCGCCCTGGCCGACGGAATAGCCGCCTGGCTCAACGTAGCCGAGGCCCGGGCTGCGGCCGAACGCTTGAATGAGGAATTGGCCCAGATCAACCGCCGTCTGGCAACTTCACAGGCCGAATTGGCCCGTACGTACTCCCTGGCCATGGTCGGGGATATGGCCGCCGGGGCCGCGCATGAGCTCAATAACCCCCTGGCGGTGATTTCCGGACGTGCTCAGTTGATCAATCGCCCCGATCTTCCTGAAGAGGTCCGGCGAACCGCGACCCTGATCCAGGAAAACGCCCATAAAGCCAGCGCAATCGTCGAAGAACTGATGGAATTCGCCAAACCCGCAACACCTAAATCCACAGCCATCGATCCGGTCGAGTTGTTTACCCAAATTCGCCGGGACTGGATAGAAAATACCAGTCTCCTCGAACAACAATTTCGCCTGGAACTATCGGACGGCCTGCCGAAAATACGCGCTGATGCCGCGCAAATCAGGATGTTATTCGACGAAGTAATTCGCAACTCCGTAGAGGCCGTAGCAAACGTAAAGGAACCTTTATTGATCGTTAATTGCCAAGCCGATCGAGCCGATGAGAAAATCGTGATCAGTATACAGGACAACGGATGCGGCATGAGTCCCGAGGTGGCGGAGCAGGCGATGACGCCTTTTTATTCGTATCGCCCCGCCGGCCGGGCCCGTGGGTTGGGGTTATCGCGGGCGGCGCGTTACGCCCAGATAAATGGAGGACGAATCCGGCTGTCGAGTGCATTGAACGGGGGCACGACCGCTTTCGTGGAACTTCCGACAGCCGGCTAGAACGCCGGTGATCGATCACGATTCCGCGTCTGTCACGGGGTGACATGTATGATGATTTGTTGAGGGGTAAACACGATTCCGGGCCGGGCGGGCAGCGTAGGCCTCCTCTTCCTCCTCCTCCTCGCTCTCGCGGCTGAAACTCCCGCCGGCCTTTTTTTGTGGGGAATTTGTTCCGGTGCTAATCCGGAAGTGGGAAAAGCTATGACGGATAGACCAGTAGAAATCCTGCTGGTTGAGCAAGATACTCAACTGGCGGAAATGATCAGTCATTATCTTCAAGAAGCGATGTGGGCCGAAGTCACTCATTGCTCGACAGCCGACGAGGCCATGCGCGAGGAACTGACCACCCAGCACGAGGTACTCATCGCGGACTTGGCCTTGCCGGACACAGACGGGTTGACCTTGATTCGCGAGCTACGGCTGACCAATCCATGCCCGTCGATCCTCTTGGCCGATAATCCAACCATTAACGACGCCCGCGAGGCCATCCGCCTGAAAGTAATCGAGTTGCTACCTAAACCGTTTGATCTGGCCAACCTGTCCAGTCTGGTGGAGTCCGCGGCCGAGTCCGAACGAGCCGCCCGCCGACATCGCCGCCGTTACCAGCGTGCCCGGCGTATCGCCCGGCGTATCGTGGACGAACGCCAGGACCTTCATCAGCGCATGGACCTGATCTGCCGAGACTTCGTGCAGGCCTACCGCCGCCTCGCTCAGAAGGTCGCCGATTCCGGCCAGCTCAACGCCCATTCGTCGAAATGACCCTCGATTGCCCCTACGTACAACATAGGCCGATCGCAACATCGCCCCTTGCGGGGCGGTCCCTTGCTGGCGCTGCGGGCTGGTAATGCATGCGCTTGCACGGACGCGTCGCCTCGCGCTCAATCCTCATCGACCGGCAGGCCGTGGCCCGGCTTGTTCGCGTAGAGCAGCCAATAGGTAATTGGAATAACGAACAGGGTGAACAACGTAGAAGCCGCCTCGCCGAAAATCAGGGCCCAGGCCAGGCCGGAGAAAATCGGGTCGATGGTGATGGGTAACGCGGAAAACAGGGCGGTTATCGTGGTCAACAGGATCGGGCGCATACGCACCACCCGGCTTTCCATGATCGCGTCGAACAACGGGCGGCCTCGCCGCAGGGACAGGTGAATGAAATCGACCAGGAGAATCGCGTCGCGGGTCACGATGCCAGCCAGGGCGATCATTCCGATCATCCCCGTGGCGGTGAAGAAAATCGGGTCGGAGTAAGCCCCCACCTGTCCGCCGGCGATCTGGTTAAGCAGCCAAAAGCCGGGCATGATCCCCAGGACGGCCAGGGGGATGGCCAGCATGACCACGATCGGAATCACGAACGAGCGGGTCTGGGCCACCAGCAGGATGTAAATCGCCACCAGCGCGGCCGCGAAGGCCAGCCCGAGATCGCGGAATACGTCCAAGGTAATCTTCCACTCGCCCTCGCCGGCGAAATCGACCTCGATCCCGGTCGGCACCGCCCAGGGTATGCCGCTGCCGTTGGAGAAAAAGGTGCGCTTCGCGACCGGTCGAGGCGGATTCGTCCCCAGCCATCCGCTGCCGATCCAGGAAGCCTCCGCCGGTGGAGCATGGTCGGCCCGCAACCGGTCGGCTTGAACGTCCACCACCACGTCCGCCGGCGGCCTTCCGGCCGTCTCGGCCAGGACGTAAACCACTCGTCTAAGGTTCTTATGATAAATCGTCTTGTCCACCAGCGACGATTCGATGCGGCCCAGTTCGGCCAGAGGAACCAATACCCCGGTGCGGCCTTTGACATACAACCGGGCGAGGTCCGCGGGACTTGAACGTATCTCGCGTCGCAGCCGAATCTCGATTTTCAGCGGGTATCGTTCGCTCGGCACGCGGAGTAAGCCGACCGCCTCGCCCCCCAAAGCCATCTCGAGCGTCCGGGCGATATCCTCCACGGTCACGCCGTTGAGCGCCGCCTTCTCCTTGTCGGTCACGAAAGTCAGTTTCGTGCTGTCGGCCTCCACCATGTCATCCAGATCGACCGCCCCCGGCTCGGCGGCGAGGCGGGCCTTGACCGTCCGAGCGGCGGCGACCAGATCCTCATAGGTATGATCCGGCCGGCCGTAGACCTCGGCCACCACGCTGGACAGCACCGGCGGCCCGGGCGGCGTCTCGACGATCGTCATCCGGGCGCCATGCCGCTCGGCGATCTCGGTCAACGGATCGCGCAGCCGAAGAGCGATCGAATGGCTCTGTTGGGCGCGGTTTTTCTTGCCCACGAAGGTAACGCGTATATCCGCCACATGCGGCCCCTGCCGCAGGTAGTAATGCCGGACCATGCCGTTGAAATCCATGGGCGAGGCCAAGCCGACGTAGGACGTGAAATCGGTCATCTCCGGCACGGTGCGCAGGTAATCCTCCATCTCCCGTACCAGGGCGTCCGAACGCTCCAGGGTCGTGCCCTCGTCCAGATTGAGCACCAGGAGCAGCTCGTTTTTATTGTCGAACGGCAGCATCTTGAGCGGCACATGTCGGGTGGCGGCCAGCGTGGCGGCCAGCACCGTAAGCACACCGATCACGGCCAGAAAAGTCCAGGCCAAAGGACGCGAACGCATCAGCGGGGCCATCAGCGGATAGAAAATGCGATACAAGGTGGAGCCGCGTACCGCCTCGCTGTCCACGAATTCATGGTCGGACACGGCGGCCAGGGCCGGCGCGTCTCCAGCCGCCCCGCCGTAACGGCGCTTCAATATCGTGTAGGTAAGCCAGGGGGTGATCGTGAAGGCCACCAACATCGACATCAGCATGGCGATCGGCACGTTGAGGGCCATCGGCCGCATATACGGACCCATCATCCCCGTGATGAACGACATGGGCAGAAAGGAGACAATCACCGCCAGGGTCGCGGTGATCAGCGGCGGGCGAATCTCCGCGACCGCGTCCAGCACGATCTTTCGCGTCGCCCGGCGGCGCATCACGAAATGCCGGGTGATGTTCTCCACGTCCACGATCGGATCGTCCACCAGCAGGCCGAGCGAAAGGATCAGGGCGAACAGGGTCACCCGATTGATGGTCAAGCCGGCGATCAGATTCACCGTCAGCGTCAAGCCGAACACGACCGGCACGGTCAAGGCCACGATCAGGGCTTCGCGCCAGCCCAGGCCCAAGGTCAACACCACCAGCACGAAAAAAACGGCCACGGCCAGGGCTTCCACCAGTTCGTTCACCTTTTCGTCCGCGGTCAGGCCGTTATTGCGGGTAATCACCACGTCGATGTCATCGGGGATGATCGTGCGTTTATACTCGGTACACCTTTCCAGGACGGCCTCGGCCACGCGGACGGCGTTGGTCCCCTTCTTCTTGGCGATGGCGATGGTCACCGCCGACAGGCAGTGGCCGGCATCCACGTTCACGGGGGCCGAGGCGTCCAGCAGGTTGCCGGCCGCCCGGGGATGAACCGCGAACCCGCGGGCCGGGCCCCACCCGTGACGCACGTAACTGGCAATTTCCTCCGGGCCGTCCAGCACGTCGGCCACGTCCTTCACGAATACCGGCCGGTCGTCGAATACGCCGACCACTAGATCGTTCAATTCGGCGGCCCGGGCGAACGCCTTGCCGATATCGACCTGGAAGACCTCGTCGAGCCGATCGAAATGGCCGGCCGTCCGCGTGACATGGGCGGCCGTGATCGCCTGATGCAACTCCGCCAGGGAAACGCTGTACGCCTGCAAGCGACCGGGATCGGGACGGATATGGATAATCCGCGATTGCCCGCCGACCACGTAAGCCCGGGAAACGTCCGGCACCGCCGCCAGTCGATCCACGACCTCCTCGCCCACCCTGCGGAGCGTATGCGCGTCGCTGGTTGCGCTGGTCAGGGTCAGATTCACGATGGGCACGTCGTCGATTTCCACCGGCTTGATCACCCAACCGGTGACGCCGAGGGGCACGATGTCCAGATTTTCATTGATTTTCTTGTAGATCTTAACCAGGCTGTCCTCGCGGTCCTCGCCGACGTAAAACCGCACGGTGATGATCGCCTGGTTCTGGCGGGACATGGAATAGACATACTCCACGCCGTCGATCTGCCAGAGCAACTTCTCCAGCGGAGTGGCCACCAGTTGCTCGACTTCCTCGGCCGAGTGGCCGGGGAAATCAACAAAGACATCCGCCAGCGGCACGATGATCTGGGGATCTTCCTCGCGCGGCGTGACCAGCAAGGCGGCCAACCCGACGGCGGCGGCCAACAGGATAAGGATCAAGGACAGGTTGGAGTAGAGAAACGCCTGGACAATCGCATTCAGAAAGCCGTGCGGGCCGCGCGGATTCAAGGCCGGCTGCTCCATGGCTTGTTGTGTATCGCCGCCCTGCTCGGCCATCGTTACACCCCTTCCCGCGTCGCGGTCAGCGCGACCTGTTCACCGGCGCGCAGGCCGCTGAGTACCTCGACCCGCTCGCCGAAATCGCGTCCCAGGGTCACCGCCCGACGGACGAGCCGGTCGCCATGCACCGCGTCGACCACCCGAAGCTGTCCGACCTGGCGCACGGCCGTCTTCGGGACGACCAGGACCGTTTCCTCGCGTAAGGGGATGATCAGTCGGCCGAACATACCGGGATAAACCCCGGGCGGACAGGGGCCGGTGACCTTGACCTGAAACGCGCGACTGGCCGCCTCCGCCTCGGGGACAATCTCGCTGATCAGCCCCTCGCAACGCAGTTGCAAGGCATCTACCTCGACCAGAATGTTCTCGCCGGTTTTCAGTTCATGGGCCAGGGACTCCCGCACGCTGGCCACCAGTTGCATCCGATGGGGATCGTAGAGGGACAGCAGAATCTGCCCCGGCGAGACCGTATCGCCCGACTCAACCCTTTTGTCGACCACCGTTCCGTCGATCGGCGAGCGAATCGTGGCGTAATCAAGCGTAACCTGGGCTTCGGCCACAAGCTCCCTGGCCCGCTGCAAACCGGCCTCGGATGATCGAAAGTCGGCGTTGACCCGATCCAGCTCGATCCGTGACGCGGCGTTCTGCTCAAACAAACGGCGAACCCGTTCCAATTCGATTTTCGCCTGATCGTGAGCGGCCTGAGCGGCATCGACGGCGGCGGTGGCCTGATTCAGCCGGGCCTTCAGGTCGCTGTCATCCAACCGCACCAGTACTTCGTCCTTGGTTACTCATTGGCCGGCCCGTATATCGATAACCCGCACCTTGGCCAGCAGTTTGGAGGCGATGTCCACCCGATGCACCGGCTGGATGGAGCCCACGGCGGTCTCCTCGACCGGCACGGTGATGGCCTCCACCGCGACGACTTGCGCACCGGACAGCGGCCGACCCGTCGCCGCCGGTTCGGCCTGGGGGTCGATCTTCGGATGAAACGTCCCCATGAGATAAAGCATGAGCAGGACCACCAGAGCCAGGACGCCCAGCACGACGAGTACGCCGCGAACGATGATCCACCATTTCGGAATCCGTGACGTGACATCCATGGGATAATCTCCTCTTGACCGTTCTATCGGCCCGGCTCGCCGGTTTCGTACATGGTTATTTTAAGCTCGGCCAGGGCGATGCCCATCTCGCCGGCGGTGGAATAGAAAAGATAGATTCTGCCGTCCTCTTCGAATATGCAGGGATCGCGCAGTTCGCATACCTCGATGGCCGCCCCGCTCACCGAAGGTTTCAGGGGATAGCCAGTACCCTCGTATTCCTTCTCCGGCCGGATGACCTCGAGCGGATCGGAAGCCGTCCATTCCGACCAATCGGGAGTCAACCGGACCGTCGATACCAGAATCCGCTCCGGGGCATGGCCATACCGGGAATGGAAAACCAGGAGATAACCATCCTTCTCCAGCAGGGCCGTGTGTCTTATGGTATCGGGTTCGAAGAGATATTTGCCTTCCTCGAAGTTTTTCAAAGGGTCGGTGGAACGCAGGAGTCGGCCATGACCGCCCCCGTCGAGGGCGTAGTAGTACGCGCCCTTCTGGAACACGCGAAAATAAAATCTCCCGAGAATCTCGTCGGAAGCCTTGAAGTTCAAACCATCCTCGGAGACGGCCACCCCGGTCCATTGTCCTTTCCGGGAGGGCGCCGGGCCGTGAAAATACATACGGATCCTTTTCTTCTCATGGTCCACATGCACGTCGGGCGAGGCGATATGGCCGGTAAAGGCCGTGGCCTGTTCGAGTTTCAGCGTGCCCGGTTCGTAAACCTTCCAAGGCCCCGCGAGCGAATCCGCGTAAGCCAGGCGTATGAATTTGCCGCCATGATGGGCGAAATACATGTAGTATTTGCCCAGCGGCCGGGACAACCAGGGCGGAACGCGAATCACCGAGGGACCGTTGATGTTGTTCCCCAACGTCGGGGACGAGGCAAAGGTGATCAATGGATTATTATCGCTCCGCCTGACCGCGATCGACTTGACGGCATTGGTCGGCACGGACGCATCCGCGGATTCGTCCGTGTTTAGCGAACATGCCATCAGAACCCGGAACGGAAGTGACGGGCCGGTGGAGTACAGCATATCGAGTACCGGAAAACGATCTTCATTCAGCCCCGCGCTGCCGCTTGGGGTTCTGATAGAGCATGCCAGCGAGTTTTGTATGTCACCGAACAAGCATGCGGATTCGGCAATGGAGGAGAAGCAGCACAGCATGCCTACGACCACTCCCCAGGCCGTTTGACAGACTGGGGTCAGAGCGCATTTCGTCATAAGCGAGCCTCCGTACCAGATTGGTCAGCACCCGGCCCATCGCTTCGTAGGCGCCCTCCATTGGCCGGATGGCCGTCAAGGCGCCGCCAAGGCTGGTGTAGCCCAGGGCCAAGGCGATCTGGCGTACCTTATACCCGAACTGACGCCGGATGCCAGTCAGGCCGCGGCCGCCCGCGAGGGCTCCTCGTCAGCCCGGCAACCGTTTTGTGCGCTAAGAGTGAATCTTAAAACTGGTGTGGCACCGGCGTCTCGCCGGTGCTGGTTGGGCGGGCGAGAGCCGACATTATCGGGTTTTAGGACGCACGCTAAATGTGCTCTGACCCCGGCCTGCTTGATGCTATCCTCATTTCTCAATTAAACCCTGAAGGGGTATCGGAATGTAGCCCCGGATGCAGCGTAGCGCAATCCGGGGATCCCGATCCCGCACATCGTTAGCCCCCAACGGGGGGCGATGGAATGTAGCCCCGGATGCAGCGTAGCGCAATCCGGGGTCCGATTGATCCCCCGTGCGCCATAAGCCCCCAACGGGGGCGACGGAGATGTTCATGTCGGCTGACGGCCGATCGAACCCGTAACCATCGGATCCAAAACGTAACCATCGGATCGTATCCGCAACCACTGGTTCGAATATCCATGAAACCCGCGGGCGCGTCGCTTCCGTCACCCCTGATACGGGGTTTATTGGTTCGCCGAACACAATACCCCGGGTTGCGCTGCGCTCCACCCGGGGCTATATTCCCCGTGCCCCTGGGGCCGTCGCCCGCCGGCCGAGGTTGTCGGTAGTGTAATCGTAACTGGACACGGTGCTCCAGGTTAATAGCTGCGTCCCGTATACCCCCCAAATCGTCCCTTGCTTGCCGAAAGTGGCATTTAATAGGCGACTGTCCCTTTTATCCAAGGCGTATCTTCTTCGCAGAAGTTATGCTGCGATAATTCGATACTGATACTGTCTTGAGATTCATTGCCTTCTTCTTTTATTGGCCCAACGCTATGATGAGGGGCTTGGTGGAGCGCCAGCGGAACCAAGTCCCTCTCCATCAATTTGTTGGCCGTATTCATCGAGTATCTCAGCCATCGGCGGAACAGCGACCTCTGGGAAGATGGCAGCCATCCTGCCTGCGAGAACAATCATATAACACTGCGACTCCATCGCTATGGTGTCACAGAGCTCGGGGTTCTGAAGCACCTTCCCTGTGGCATAGCCGATATCGCCATCCGCCAGGTGAATCAAGTTGTGGTAGCAACTGAGTGGATCGCCGTGGACGATGTGGTTATGTGCGCTCACGATTCGCTGTGCATCGTCCTGTGTCGCATTCCCTCCGGCCATCGTCTGCATCATCGCAGCAAGCGATGGTCGATCACGTTGTCGCCAACCGTTGCCCCATGCGTCCAAAGCTTCAGGATGGACGTGAAGGTATGAGATGACTGCTGCACGCTCAATCAGTGGGCGAACAAGCACAAGCGCCGAGAACATATACGCTTGGCGCAAGAGCTCCCTGATGCTGAGGCCGATCCCGATCCCTTGGGGTATGATCTGACACGCAGCTTTCTGTAGCTCTGTGAGATCGCCTTTGTTTTGGCGCGTCCAGGCTGCAACCAACTGGTTTCCAGCCAGAGTCCAGCATATATCGGCGCCGGTCTGAAAGGGTTGTAAATCCGCCGGTTTGATTATGTGGGGGGACGAATCGGTCTGCACGCACGTATCGGCCGACAAGTAGCGGGATGTCCCGCACACCTCGGGGAGGGTTCACGG
>JAAYCU010000132.1 GCA_012729595.1 Phycisphaerales bacterium | reverse complement strand
CTCCTTGCGTGCTTCACCCATTGCATTCTCCGGATTTCAGCGGCCTGAGGTTCATTTTCACCTGTATTCATTGGGGAAATCGTCACCTCATTATACGCCGTTGTAAGTGTCATATGGGAAATCCGGGGTTGATCAACGGTCAATCGCGCCTGCTTTAGAATGTGCGATAAGGTGGATCGTTTGACAGGACGATGAGCCGGTACAATGATTTTCAGCGTTTCGGTTGGGAGATGTTTTTGCAGACGGATATGACTGCCTTTCTGCCGAACGACCACCCATCCCGCCCGTTGCAATGCACGCACGATCTGGGCGTAATGCAGACTGGGAACCTTACTCATATCACCAGTTCCAGCTTCTCCCCATCGGGTTGGAGCGCAAGGTCGTCCTCCACCGGTTCAAGATAAAGCTCCACGGCCTCGCGAAGGTTTCGGAGGGTTTCCTCCCTGGTGTCTCCTTCGCTGACACATCCAGGTAATGACGGCACAAAAGCGGTATAACCGCCTTCATCGCTTGGTTCGAGTATGACGGTCAGTTTCATCGCCTGATCTCCACGGCGCCTGAAGAAGACAACTGAATAAAAAATGTCGGCTTCCTCTTGTTATGAAAAAATGCGGTTCCTTCAGCGAAGCATTCGCCGACCTTTTCGCTCCATTCGTACTAGACTATATGTAAACATACTTTGATGTCAAGGGCCATGATTCTTCGATCCTCATGTGTTTCGAACTTCCATAAAGGATGGAAACCAGTACCGGTCTTTCGCCTTCGCCTTCGATAGCTATGATATCCCCATGACTGAAACGGGCCATGACAAGGAGGTCGGTGATAATTTTTTCGCGGCCACTCTGTTGGCGGCGGTCAAGTCGATCGGTCTGAATGTAGAGCCGGAGCAGGTGGAGCGCATGTACCGGCACTATCTGCTCATGCTGGAGGCCAATCAGCGTTTCAACCTCACCCGGATCACGGCTCCGGCCGAGGCGGCGGTCAAGCACTATGCCGATTCGCTTGCTCCGTTGGTCGATCCACGATACGCCGATAACCGGACTCTGAACGTCCTTGACGTGGGCACGGGGGCCGGATTCCCGGCTGTCCCGCTGTCCATTGTCCGCCCCCGCTGGCGGATCACCGCGATCGACGGCACCGGAAAAAAAGCCCGTTTCGTGGCTGAGGCTGCCCGAGTGTTGGGCCTGGACAACCTCGAAGCCGTGCATTGTCGCGCGGTCGAGTTGGCTCGCGAACGGCCGGCGTCGTTCGATCTGGTGCTGATGCGGGCGGTCGGATCCCTGGCAACCGGATTGAAGGAAGTATCTCGCCTCCTTCGGCCTGGAGCGGTGGCTATTTGCTACAAAACCGCCAGTCTCGACCCAGCCGAGCAACAGGAAGGCCTGGCGGCCGCGATCAGTTTGGGCCTTCGGGTACAACCAGATCAAGAACTGACCCTGGCTAGCTCAGACGGTCTGCTGATGCGTAAACTGGTTCGTTACGAAAAATAATGGGTTGCGGAAGACCGCCCGTGGTCTCAATCCTGGAGCCTGTTACTGGTTGAGTCCGACCGGGAGGGGCTGCATGCGCTTCTCGTTATCGACATCCTTGATCACGATGTTGTAATCGCGAAGCAGCGTATCCTTCTGGCGTTCGAGATTGGTCAGAGCGAGGTTATAGCCCAGAACTACCTGAAGCAGGTTCTGGCGGGCGTAGGACAGGGATTCGTGGGCGCTCAGCTCGACTTCCAGGTTCGACGGGTCGCGACGGATCATACGGGCCTGGATGGCCTGAAGCTGGTTTCGCGAAGCCTGGGCGGAGCGAACGTTCGGTTCGATCTGCTCGAAGCTGCTTTGAAAGACACGTACCGCCTGCTGGATCTGTAAGATGACATTTTCGATCTGAGCTCGATAAGCCACGGTGGCCTGAGCCTGCTGCAACCGGGCCTGTCGGATTTTGGCCTGTGGCCCACGATTGGCGATGGGCCACTCGAACTCCAGCGCCAAGTAGTAATCATGGAAATCGTTTTCGCTCAACTGGCTGAAAGCCCGGTCTGCGTTAGACCCCAGTCCGTTCACCACGTAGCGGAAAACCACATCCAGCTTGGGTAACGCTTGGTTCTTAGCCGCTCCGATGGCAATCTGGGCCTGCTGGATGGCTAACCGGGCCTCCCTTAGCTCTGAGCGATTTTCCAGGCCAATGGCCACCTCGCCGATCCGGTCAACCATGATCGGCTCAATCGTCGGCACATCGGACGGGATGATTTCGATATCCTCGGCCAGATTGAGAGCCGGATCGTTGATCAATGATTTCAGTTTATCCTCCGCGTTGCGTACGTTGTTGCGGAGACGAATAAACTCGGCCTGCTGCTGCTCGATGCGGCTGCGGGTCATTTCCAACTGAATGGCGTATACGTCGTAGCTGGCCAGGGCCCGTTGCTCCAACTGGTAAAGGATATTTTCCAATTCGGCCAGCAACCGAGCCGTTACCGAGATCAGTCGCCGCGCTTGCATAAGCTCCCAATAAGCCTGTTCCGTGTTGTATACCGTTTCCCTGACCCGCTGTCGCAACTGCTCGACACTGATGCGGCGGTCCAGCCGGCTCAACTCGATCTGCGACCGGTTGAAATCAAGCCCGAACCCCCGCATGAGCGGCTGGGCGAACTCGACAATGAAACTGTTGAAGTAGGACGGATTCATGGTTTGGAAGGTCAGATTCGTGGATGAGCGCTGCAACTGGTAAGCCGTGCGTACCGCCGCTCCGGTGGCCAGCCGTTTACGCAAGCCGGACTCGAAACCGCGGGTCAACGCCTCCGAGCTCATTAATTGTGATGCGGTCGGGCGATCCGACTTGTCGTTGATAAAGCTGGTGTAAAAAACCGCGTCGAACTGGGCCTCGGCTTCCACGATCCTGGCGGCATCGATGGCTGGGGCGTAGGAACTGGCCTGCATGTAGTAACTATGCCGTAAACCACGTTCGATGGCTTCTGCCAGGGAGAGTGAAACCTGTTTCGGTCGTCGAATTGATTCATAGCGGCTCAGGATTTTCTGGCGTCGCTGGTCGTATTGGTCCTTGATTCGCTCTTTGCGGTTGTTCCTCTGTTCCTCGGTTGCGTCGGTCGCGGCATCCACCTGAAGCAGGAATGCGGCCAGTTCGTGATCCAGTTCCTGCACGATACGTTGCATGTCCTCGTCGGGGTCCGGGATTTGCTCGTAAACTTCCTCGACGGTGACCGGCGAATCCGGCATCTGTGGCTGTACCGGCATCGAAGGTACCTGTTCCGGAACGGTGACCGCCGGTTGTGTCGTGGGCGCTTCGTCGTTAGCCAGGGTCACGCTTTGCAGTCGGGATGCACGGCCGTTTGACACGACCGATGAAGGATCGGACTTGGGCGCTTGGCAGCCCGCGACCGACCACACTCCCACGAAGACCATACCGGATAATATCGAATAAAAGTAATGCCGCAAGGACATGTCAACTCCCCGGATTAAACCACCGAATATCAAGGTACGTAAAACAAGGTACGTATAACAAGGTTACCGGGTTCGACCGTCACAACCGCTGCGCCCTCCACCGGCAAACGCTACCGAACCAGTACGTCATTCTAATCCCGGTCCCCACCCTGTCAACGCGGCCAAAAATTGGGTTTGCCGTTCCAATCATACCCCCTCGATGGCCAGTACGTCCATTTCGTATACAATGGGCTTGTTCGTGGTTCCTTGATGGAGAACCTTTGCCTTGAACAGTAACAACTCGACCGAGTATCAGCGCTTTTGCCCCGGAGAGGAGCATATCAAGATCTCCGAGGCCGTCTGCTTGGGCCGACGAAGGGCCAATTATCCAAAGTGCCCGGGTTGTCCCTTCAACGATAGCGAGCAGCACAAGGAACCCGATCAGCCCGCCGCAGGCTCCTCCGCCCGATCCGATGCCGAACCGGACGTTCTAGACAGCATGTTCCGGGCCGACGACATTCGCGGACTGTGGCCCGACCCCTTGAATGTCGAGGCCGCCTGGCGGATCGGCAACGCCGCCGCCCAGTTTCTGAAATCCGAACTGCGGGGTTATGATCGCAGCCGACCGGAAAATGCTACGGTCCTCGTTGGTCGGGATATGCACAAAAGCAGCTCGGAATTGGCCGATGCTCTGATTGAGGGCCTGCGTAACGCCGGGGCCCCGGTTATCGATCTCGGCATGATCGATACCCCCCAAATGTATTTCGCAGTCAATCATTTGACCTGTTGTGGAGGAATCCAGGTTACGGCTGGTGCCCAATCCGTGCCGGCTAATGGTTTTAAGATTGTGGGGCTCCGCGGCCGTCCCATTGGGACCGATACGGGTTTAGCCAACATCTGCAAAATTGCCCAGAATACTCGACGCCGGTTGGGGGCACCCTTGGCCGAGCGGCGATTGCTCGACCTGCGCGAGCTGTACACTAAATTCGTACGCGGGTTTCTTCGGCCCAACCGCACCGCCTTTTCCGTGGATCGCCCGCTGACGATCGTCGTCGATGCCTCTAATGGCATGGCCGGCCGCTGGTTCCCTCTGCTCTTCGGGGAGGAGGATTGGCTGAAGATCAGCCGTTTGAATTTTGAGCATAACGGCGAGTTCCTGCACGGTCCGAACCCTTTGCTCCAGAACAATTTAATCCAAATCAAGGACCGCTGTGCCCGGGCCCAGGCCGACTTGGGCCTTTGTTTTGACGGTGATGCCGCCCGCGCGATCGTAATCGACGAAACCGGGCGGATCGTACGGTCGGATCTCTTGACCGCTCTTTTAGCCGGCCATTTATTGAAGCAGTATCCCGGTTCGACCGTTCTCCATGACGTGCGTTGTTCTCGGATAGTGCCGGAAGCTATTCGTGCCGCCGGCGGGGTTCCTCGCCGGGAACGTTGTGGGCAGACATTCATGAAAAAGGCCATGGTCGAGGCCAAAGCCCTTTTTGGCGGGCAATCGAGCGGATACCTCTATTTCCAGGACAACGGTTGTTGTGAATCGCCCATGATTGCATTTGCCTATCTGGTCAATCTGCTGGCGGAGGCGGGCCAGCCTCTCAGCGAATTGCTGGCCCCGCTAAGAATCTACGCGCACAGCGGCGAACGACGCTACCACTGCTCGCGAGTCGTTACGATCATCGAGGATCTGGCCAACCGTTATGAAAAAGCCCGGGTCGATTTCCTCGACGGGATCACCGTGCAACATGAGAACTGGTGGTTCAACCTCCGCCCAGTTCCCCGCGAGGGGTTGTGTCTACTTAACCTGGAGGCCGAAGACGACGATCTAATGCAGAAAAAGCTTGATGAGTTAACCCCAATGCTGGGTACGCCCGCGTAAGCGGCGGACCGGCTACCGAAGGAAGTTGAAACGCATGACTAATCCCCGAACCGATCATCCTTTTGTACATCGTATTCTGGATTGCGGCCTGGAGATGGCCGTCCTGCCTCTCCCCGGTCGTCCGGTGGTGGCTATGGAGATACGCCTTTTTGCCGGCTTTGCTTGCGAGGATCCAAAGTACCTGGGCGTGACCCACGTGCTCAACGAGGCCATAAGCAAGGGCACCGCCCACTACGACGGACGGGGCTTGAATGATGCTTTCGACGAAATCGGGGCCACTCATGTTTCTCAAGCGGGGCGCGAGACTTTTGCTTTTTCCGGCCTTTGCCTGCCGGAATATCTCCCCCGGTCGATCGCTCTCCATGCCGAGCTGATTCGCCGCCCGACATTTCCCGAGGATGCCTGTTCCGTGGCCGTTGAACTAGCCCGTCAGCAATTACTGGCTCTGGACGATGACCCCGACGAGCTGACCAAGAAGCTGCTTTATCGTCAGACCTACGGACAGCCGCTGGGTCGCCATGTACTGGGCGAACCGGATACCCTGGCCCGTCTTAACCGGGATGCCATCGTAGAACACTGGCGGAGCCACTTCTCCGCCGGGCGCATGTATGTCGCGGTAGCCGGCGGGGTCGATCCCGACGCCCTGGCCGATCAATTCGAGAAGGAGTTTGAGGGTTTTCATACCGGCGAGCAAAACCCCGGTCCGGAAAGGGAAAGACCGTGTTGGAACCTGAATTTCGCTCCTGTCAGACGCCATTACTCGAAAGAGCTTGAGCAGGAACAGATTGCCATCTGTTTTCCCGGTTCAGCCGTTACCGATCCCGATTTCTACTCCGGCCAGGTCTTGATCGGGGTACTCTCCGGGGGTATGAGTGGCCGCCTGTTCACCGAAGTTCGTGAGAAACAAGGTCTTGTGTACTGGGTAGGGGCCTGGAGCGACCATCCGCGCGGCGCGGGCTTCGTCCACCTGGGAGCCTCCTCGACTCCGCAGAACGCCGAAAAAACATACAACACGCTGCTTCGCGAGATCGACCGCCTGGCCGACGATTTGACTCAGCAGGAACTCGAACGGGCTCAGGCCGGCATCGTTACCCGAGCTTTGACCCGGGGGGAAGTCACCCGTTCCAAGGCCGCCGAATTATGCAATGATCTGTTTCATCATGGTCGCCCCCTCCTAACCGAGGAAAAACTGTCCCGTATCCAGGCGGTCACGCTTAACGACCTGCGTCGCTACCTTGAGGAGCACCCACGCGACCGAGTCGGTGCGGTTACGCTTGGCCCGCGGGAAATCGAATTTACCAATGACGGCTGAAGCCGAGTACTCGAAAGGATGTTTATGTCCGATTCGCCCTTTATTGTGCATCGATTGCCTAATGGCCTGACCGTGGTCATCGAGGTCATGCCCCATGTGAAATCCGCGGCATGCGGCTTTCTGGCCCGGACCGGAGCCCGCGATGATCCGCCCGCCGCCGCCGGTGTCTCCCATTTCCTTGAACACATGTGCTTCAAGGGTACTCCCACCCGCACCTGGGAGCATATTAACATCGAGTTCGACGAACTGGGGGCCTGTTACAACGCCTACACCAGCAAGGATCGCACCTTCTATTATAGTTGGGTCCGGGCGGAGGATTTCGAGCGACAACTGGATCTGTTGGCCGACATGATGCGCTCCGTTCTACCGCCCGATGAGTTCGCCATGGAGAAAAACGTCATCCTTGAAGAGATCGCCATGTCCGCCGACGATCTGCCTTCCTGCGCCTATGATTTTCTATACGAGCAGGCCTGTCCCCGCAGCGCATTGGCCTGGCCCGTGCTTGGCTATGACCAAACCATCAAGGATCTGACTCGTGAACAGATGCAAGAGTATTACCAGAGGCGCTATGCCCCTAATAACCTTATTCTACTGGTAGCAGGCAATCTGGCACCGGAGCAGGTTATACGCGCGGCCGAGCGTTATTGCGGGCACTGGCCGGCGGTGGCGGACCTTGGTCCGGCCCGCACCATACCCGAGGTTAAACACGGTTCGGCCGGTCGGCAACTGGATCGTTTTCATCAGCAGGCCGTGCTCGTGGCCTATCCCTCGGTTTCGGCCAGCGACCCGTTCGATGAAACGGCCGAAGCCGTCGCCGCGATCCTCGGCGGGGTCAATTCCCGTTTTTACTGGAACATCATCCAGAAGGGCATCAGTACCCGTGCCGGGGTTTTCCGTGAGGAATACGCCGATTTTGCCTTGATCGTCATGTTCGGGTTGTGCGAACCGGAAAACTGCGAAACGCTACTTGATGCTATGCGCCGCGAAGCGAGACAACTGGCCGAGCAAAACGCGGAACCCAAGGAAATCCAGCGGGTGAAAAATCTTCGACGCACCTCGCTGGCCAACGAATCCGAAGCGCCCTTCTATCGTCTTAACCAGTTAGTTGACGATATCGACTATCACGGGGCGCCCCGGACGGCCGCGGAGCGCCTGGCCGCCGTCGAGGCGGTGTCGGCCGAGACCATCGGCGAATATCTGAGACGCTTTCCCCTGACCGACAATGGATTTCTCGTCAGCGTCGGTCCGCGACAATGGCCTAACGGTGGTTAGCGTGCAAACGTCTTGCCCAAACGACAGCGAGCTTTCGTCGGGAACGGCGATACCCGTGGCCCGGGCGGTCGCCGCGTTACTGCCGGGCGGCCCTTTCCCCGAGGCTCGGCTGGTGCAACGGATGCCCATGCCCATGCCTCGCTGGCGGGCGCTCTTGGAACTTGTCGTCATGGTTCCCGTGGGCATACTGTTGATGTTCTTGTTATTCCAAATGCTCGCCCTGGTTACCGGTAAGGCGGAATCGGGGTCGGAACTGGCCCATAATATCATCCCCGGGATTTCCTTCCTTGTCGTCGGATTGTCGATACTGCGCCTGGCCGGTCACCATTGCACTACGGTAGGTTGGACCTTTCGGCATTGGTTGGTGAACATCGGCTTGGGTATGGCGGCACTGATCCCCACGTATCTTCTGTTATTCTGCGCGGGGATGATACTGGTATTACTCAGCCCGGAGCTCATGGAGAAACAAGCAGAAACCCAAACGTTAATCAAGCAGGTCGTTCCCGATATGCCTTTTACGGTTCTGGCACTTATGATGTTCTGGGTCACTTTTTGGGAAGAGTTCGTTTTTCGCGGTTTCCTGTTGACGCGCCTGCATGCTCTTTTCGGTGGTTGGTGGCTGGCTGTCCCGGTCGGCGCCCTGATCTTTGGAGTGCTTCATTTGTGGCAAGGCCCGTTAACCGCGGTGGTGATCGGCCTGCTTGGTCTGGTCATGGGCGCCCTTTTCGTATGGCGTAAAAGCCTGCTTCCCGGTTGGGCGTTTCACTTCGCCCATAACGTGCTTATCGTGCAACTGGTGCATTCCGACTTTTTCAATCTGCCGGGCTGAGCACGTGCTTGGTACAGGAGACGCCAACCCGTTCATCTCCTAGAGGCCTCCGGCCTTTCATTGCCGGATGGCATAGATTGGCCTGTGCCGTCGTTGTTCGGATAAGCCTTTTTCTCCTCAATCCTTGTCGGTGTACCAGTCGTACGTGCCTCGGCGATAGGTTTCGCTTTGCCGATCGAACGAGTCGCGGTTGTAGCGATACGAGTCCTCGAGGATGTTGTCGGTTTGACGTTGGGCGTCCCGCATGATCCGCCACTGTTCCATGCTGACGCCGGGTGGCGGACTGGCGGGCATAGCCTGATGTCCGCCGGGGGCTGGTTCCGGACCGTTGTCGTCGGGCACGAACGGCGCGACAGCCAGGACAAACAGGAAGAAAAAAATCACCAGCACCGCTGCGGCTACCGGCACGGCCCGGCGGGGGTCCGCCTCGACGTAAGCACGCACCTTTGACGGCCGTCCGTTCCATGTGCGGAAAAAGTAATACACAAACCGCTGAGTGTAGTGCTGGAGACCGTTGTCGCCGGCGGTAGGAAGCGGCGGGGGGGTGCCGGGCGCGGCGGCTGATGGCGTAACGATCGGGGGCGGTGGTACGGCCGGAACCTCGCCCGAGGGTTTCGCGGCCTCGACGTTCGGCGGTGCGGCGGCCGTATTGACCGGCTCGTCAGGGATCGGCGGAGGCACCGAGGCCGGCGTGTTCGCCGTAGCCGCGGGCCACAGGTTCGCCAGTTCGGGAATCCGCCCGGCCGGCTCCCAGGCGGCCATCCCCTCACGCCAGGCCGGGGTGTCCGGTCCTACCAGGTTCAACTCGATCAGCTTCCGGATGCCCGACTCGTCGTACGGCTGGGACGCCTCGCGGTTGATGACAAATCGATAGTTCATGCCGTGTCCTCCAGTAAGTCCCGCTCACTCAGGATAGACTCGATTCCCCATGAGGCGTATATGTCCCGGGTTGATGCGGTCTCACCGAGCCTTTCCCGGTCCCGCGCGTTCGCCGTGTTCACCGCCCGAATCATCCCTCTGGCCCGTTGCGCGGGTCGATCCTGGCCCGACGACCGCCCCCGCATAGGATGAAAATAGCGTAATAACGGATTCCCGTCCGGTCAAGATTGAAAAGCCCCGATGCGCTCGTCATTCAAGCGATCCCCCTCAGCGACGCCCCCGACGGCCTGCCGCGTCGAAGCGGCACGAAGATGGGCTGGCCACGTCATAGCAGCTTGTCAGGGCAAAACACAGCGAAGTCCGAAGCGACCACGTCGAAGCAACGCGAAGACGGGCGAACCCGACGGCTCGTCCCGAGCGAAGTCGAGGGGCCAGAGCCTGGAGAAGCTACAGAAGAATCTGCCAGTGCGGTAGGATAAGCAGAGGAAGCTATTCAGCGGGGCAAGCACTGCTGCGGGTTCGGGCGCATCCGGCCTTACCTGATGCCGATGCTACCACTTCAACGCTTGCACCTGATCTCCCTCTACCTGAACTAGCCGCCAAACCTGAAGGGTTTCAAGTACATCATCCACGGTCACGCCTGGGGCGAACATCAGCCCTGGCGTCACCTTCAGCCGTCTTTCGGCCTCGCCTCTTGTGAGTGGCTTCCCTGCGTCTTCACAGGCATGCAGCAGAGCAGTGTGTGCCCGCGAGTAGGCAGAAGCACGTGGCTTGTAACGATATCCGTTCATACTATGGCTCCATCCTATTGACCGGACTTGCTGACTTCAAGACAAGCACCTCGTGGTTCCGGGGTGCTGGGGTCGTCCCAGCACGTAACGAGGCCATTGATAAGCCCTTTGGCAGCCGTTTGCAATCGCAAAGTTTCATCGGGAACATCGGCTTCAAGACGTTCGATCTGATCCTTCTCTCCGCAAGCGTACACGAAGAGCGGGATCTCGCCTTCAAGCCCCGCGAGGTTTTTCAAAAGATTCGAATTGGCCAGGAGAGAGACCGGCACGTTCCGCCGGCCCAACACCTGCTTGTTCGCCAACTTTCCGAAGAGTTTGCTCCATCTGGCCGGTGCAAGCAAGAACCGGACACCGGCTTGGCTTCTGGCCGAGAATTCTGCATCCATCGCATGACTAACGACATCAAAAGCCTTCTCCCCGAAGCCTTCCTCCTCCTGCATGCGAGCCCACAGCCGCCTAATCCACGCCGTGGCCAACTCGTGAAACCTGTCTTGGGCGAGGAGATTGGCCTTGTTGACCAAGTCGTCGTTTGCGTTGGCTGCGCCTATGCACTCATTCTGGAAAGTCCGGAACTGCGAAAGATCCTTCCACAACGTCAGGCCACACTTGCAGCGGTCGACAAGCGCTTGAAGATAGAACTTGCCCTCCTCAGGCTCCGCCCGACACAAAGAGCGGCACTTCAGTGAGAACCAGATGTCGTCCAAGAGATGAGTGTCATCGTTGTTCACGAAGAACTCGGCATTCAGGACGTATCCACCTGGCTCCAGCCCTAGGAGTTCGCCATCGTAGACATTCAGAGGTGGCACTTCTTCGTCCGGATCGCCCAGCTTCCGCAATACCTCATCTCGGTAACCGTCGGCCGCTGGCACGTCATCGCAAACGCGGCGGAACAGTCCCTTGATGGTATTCGGGGCAGAGAGAATGTCTCTTGAGATTTCGACGGTAATCTCGTTGTAGAAAACGACCTTGTGGTGGAAAACAACCCACTTGTACTCCTTGTAGCGTTCAAGCAAGGTCGTTTCTACGGAGCTCAGTGCTTTGCTGGTTGGCATCACCTCGAACCGATTGCCGTCTTCGACGAGCATCATCGATTTGACCAGACGCTCCAGGTCAATCGCCCCGAATCCAGCGCCGCTGATACGGCCATCCCTTTGCAGGTAGTCCAAGCGGTCGACGTCGTAGTCACCGATCAGTATGCTGCTTAGTGCACTGAAAATGGATTCGTGAAGCGGTATTGAATGGTCGTTGTGACTGGCAACGACATCGGGGGGATTCATCAAGACAAGAATCGCTCCTCTGGCGATCCAGTCGTCCATGATTGCCGGTTCGTGTTCATACGCCAGCTGTCGCAGTACCTCGGCACTGATCGCTTCATGGCACGCTCGCTTCTTGATCCAGTAGTTCGGCACAGCATCCAGCCAGAACTTCTGCTCAAATGCCATCTCAAATGTGTGCGATAGCGGGAAGTGACCAAGGTCGTGGCACAGACAAGCCATTCGAAGGACCTTTGATAGGCATTCCTGCACTTCGCTGGCAGCGACGTCATGGCCGAGGAACGCAGCAAAATCACGCTGGCACTGCTCCAGAAACCGATCGATGACTGCGGGCTTGTAGTGCTTGTCTTTGTCCAAGGCCGACTGCAACACCCGCTCGCCCAGTTCCATGACGCCAAGCGAGTGCTCGAACCTCGTGCCGAGGAGGGAGGGATACACGAGCCTCGCTGGCCCGTTCTGCGAACAATGACGGAGGCGCTGGAACCATGGGCTGTCGATCAGGTGGAGTTCCTGCTTGGAGACAGTGATGTACTCATAGATCGGGTCCCTGAATATCTTTCCAAGCATGCTACCGCCTCGCATCTTATCAGGTCTGACAGGCTTGCTAGACTTGGATTCCCAGCTCTCAACCAAGCCGCTCCAACCCGTAAGTCGAATGGAGGCAGTATAATGCTCGCCCTCAGAGGCGGCAAGCCTTTTGTTTGGCGGGATTGGTGATCCTGATTGTCACCGGTGACACGCCCCGCGCCGCTCGGCGCGTCCGCTCACGCTCACGTCGCCGAAGCAGTGCCAAGCAGTGCCATTGCAGTGCCAGGGGGCGCTCACGTCGCGCTCACATGACGAGTTTTTGGCACTGCAAGCGTCACAGTGACGGGGTTGCAGTCCCTTCGCATGCAGGCAAAGTCAGGTGCAACTCGCACCTACCCCGATTCGGCTTAAGTGCCTGTAATGAAGCCAGTTGTCTCTCACGGGACGGGGTGCGACCCCGTCACGCGATTTAGAGACTTTGAGACCCGGCTTCGTCTTCGACTACGCCGTGGCAAGCGATCTCGGCCGGTTTTCGGGCGTTCCGCGCGGACCTCGGCACGCGGTTTCGAGCGCTACCCCGTCACGTGGTTGGGCGAGGCTGCTTCCTTCGACGACTGAGATCGTGTAACGCGGCGAGGTTCCCGGCGATCAGGGCCTCCTTCTTGGCCCGCGACCACTTCTTGATCTGACGCTCACGAGCCACGGCGGCGGTTTCGGAGGGGTGTTCTTCCTCAAACATGAGCGAAACGGGGCGTCGTGCGGCGGTCCAGGCGGCCCCCGTGGCATCTTGGTGGCGTTGTACGCGGTCCGCGACGTTTTCGGTGAGGCCGACGTAGTAGCTGGCGTCCGAACAGCGCAGGATGTAAACGAACCAGGGCATCAGACATCTCACGACTCGCGGCCTCGCCCTTCCACAGCCATCTCCGCAGTGGACAATGGCCTGCCATGAGCGAGCGGCCGCGTATTCTTCGCGGCCTGGCCCTTCGACTTCGCCCTGCGCTTTGCTCAGGGCTGCGCTCAGGACATTCGACTCGCGGCCTCGCCCTTCCACAGCCATCTCCGCAGTGGAAAATGGCCTGCCATGAGCGAGCGGCCGCATGTTCTTTGCGGCCGCGAGTCGAATGGAGGCGGGGGGAATCGAACCCCCGTCCCGTGACAATTCAACCGAGGTTTCTACGTGCGTAGCCGTCTGGTTTGATCTCGACCTTCCGACGCCCAGCGGCAGGCTGCGGTCGGCCCAGCGTCGTGATGTACATACTCGCGTGTCACGTCGCCTACCCTCGCGAGCGGACCTGCTGTCTTCGCCCCATCAATCAGCAGGTGTCGTCGATGGGACGGGTTGCCTTTTTAGGCAGCCATACGCAACGGTTGTCCGTTGGCATTTAATAGTTTCGCCAGGTGTTTAACCAGGCCTCCTGACAACCTGGACACGCGGCCTCGACCTCATTTGCCCGGTCGAACCCAATTCGCCCCCTTTCGTACTCTCGCCGAATATGTTACCGATTCGCCTGCCAGCTCCCGGCCGGCCCGGACCGGCGATCATTCGGGGCGAGAGTTTATACTTAACTATTATACCACATCGGCCGGCGGTGGGCACGAATCGCCATGAGACTTCGATGCCCATCACCAAAAGGTCCGATAGGCGTGCCGTTGTCTGCTTGTCCAAGGTGGGACGTTCCGTACCATTCCATTGATGACCATTAAGCCCGTTGAACGGGCCAGGATGAGGGAGAGATAGTCCTTCATCGGCATCGCGGGGGACCGGCATGGACCGAAGCCGTTCGGCTGCTGTTCAGCGAAGGGCGTCCGGCAGGATGTCGCGGTATTCGGCTTCAATCCCCGCTTGTTGAGCAATAGTCGTCGGAAACGCCGGATCGTCGGGCGGCGCCCCGAAGCTGTTTTCGCCCCATTCGAGGTTCTCGCGCTGCGTCTTGTGGAAGCGGATGGGCTCGCCTGACGTGTCGTAAATGATATTGTCCTCGACCAGACACCCCGTGCTGCCCTCGTCGAAGAAGACGCCGTTGTTCGGGGCCCCGCCGTGGGCGTAGGCGCTGCGATGCACCGTATGCAGCAGATTGCCCCGCAGCACCGTGCCCGGCTGCAACCCGAGCGTGTAGATCGCCCCGCCGTCGGCCAGCATCTGCATAACGTCGAATACATGGTTGCGCTCGATCAGGCACGTTCGCTGGCTGGTCGGCGTCTGGTTCCAGCGGAAGCCCGCCGAAATCCCGGTATAGGGCAGGTCCGTAACCAGGTTGTGGGTGATGCGGGTATCTGCGGAGAAGGCGACGAATATCCCGACCGTTCCGTGGTTGATTGCACCACATCGGTGAACGTAGTTGTTCATGATGACGTTACCGCGCGGAGCCTCGATTTCAGGCTTATGCCAGTCGGCCGACAGGTTCGGATTGCCAATACCCTCCATTCCTACCCCTTTGCCGCGCCAGCCGACCATTATCCCGTTGCCGCCGATATCGGCGACCTCGCATCCGACGACGTGGTTGTCGCGACACCCGGCCTCGAAGCCGATGCCGCAGGCGCCTACCCGGAGAATGCGACACCGCTCGAGCGAGCAGCCTTCAGCATAAATGTACGCAAGAGTCAACGGGAGAACATGAATTTGTTCCTGCATGATTGTGCCGTAGTGTCCGGCCTGGATACCCATATATCCAAAGGCGGGCAGAGGCCACTCGGCGTACTCAAAGGTCAATCCCTCAAAGCGAAGGTTTCGCACGGGCGCTCCGGAGCGACCCGCCGCCACCAGCAGTTGTTCGAGTCGCGGGGCCACGAACCGGCGGGCGTTCGGGTTTTCTCCCGGGGCCGCCTTATAGGTCAGGATTCCCGTCCGCCGGTCCAAGTGCCACTCGCCCGGCTGGTCGACAAAAGCAAGGGCATGTTCGAGGTACGCCGGCTTGTGCGGGCTGGTCGTGGTCCACCCATGCCCGATCCAGCCCATCGGGTTTCTTGTCCGGACCTTCGGGCCGTCCAATGCCGTCACGATATCGCGCGAAATGGACCAGTTCTGGTAGATGACCAGTTCTACATCCTTCCCGCCCAGATCGCCGAAGTCCATCTCCTGTTCGAAAGTGATCTCGGTCACGTCGGGCGATACCGAGGCCACCCGGAGCAGTTCGGGAGCGTTCGGATAGCGTCCGCGCGGCAGACGGACACCGTCCACGAAGAGTTGTCGGAAGAACCATGCCCCGGACCGCACTTCCGGCAATTCCACCGTCCAGAGGTCGTTGTCGCCGCGCGTCCATCCGGATATCTGGCGACCGCCGCTGATGACGGGTTGTTCGCCAGGGTAGGCGGCGTAGGTCACGCTGAATTCGGTGGTCCCGCCGTCCTCAGGACCGAAGACCAGCGGCTCGTTCAATTCATACACTCCGCCGCGCACCGCTACCCGCAAGTTACGGTCGAGCCCGGCCCGCACTCGCTCGCCCACGGCTTGGCGGGCGTGTTCGAGAGTGGCGAACGGCGCGGCGGCCGTTCCCGGCGCGGTATCGTTGCCGGTGGGGGATACGTAAAAGTCGGCCGGCACGGTTTCGGTGGCGGCCATGAGTAACGCTGCGCTCAGAAGTGTGAAGATTGTCATGATTATTCCTCCAGACGTTTTTCAGGGCGCGGGTTGAATCTTGGCCCGGACGGCTTGCATGAAAGTCAACAGTTCCGTTGCCGGTAGTGCTCCCTCCTGGCGCCCGCTTTCCATCCCCTGCGGGGACAAGATTACATATGTGGGTGGTCCGCTCACTCGGTATACGGCTACCAGGTCTCGGTTGGTATCGACATCTACGTCCAGCACGACCCAGTCTGCCAAGGCCTGTTGAACATCGGTCTGAGCGAAGACCTCTTTGTTCATCCAGTGACAAGGAGGGCACCAGACGGCTTGAAATTTAAGGAGTACCGGTTTGTTCTGCTCCACGGCCTGAGCCAGTGCGGTCGATAACTCCACCGCCGGGCCAGGGGGTGCGCTGGGACGAGAGCTATACCAGTAAATCAGCGCGAACACCGCGAGAATCAGTAGTACAAAGCGATGCCCGCCACCGGAGGGGCGAGAGCGTGATGATTCGCTCGAATAGTCCTTTACCGGGGTTTCATCTTTGTTGTTTTCCATATTATTGAGCACCTTTCCTGATTTAATGCCACTTCACACCTGTTATAAATTTGCCTCGCTTCTGTCGCGGGGCCATCGTGTCAATACCCCATTATTCATCATATTCCTCGGCTATGGTGGGCACCGGGCCGGAGAGTTCCTCCGGAAGGCGGCGCTGGTAGATCATGACCACGGCCATTCGATAAGGCCCCCGCCCGCGGCCGACTACATGGACCGGTCGAGGATCGAACCAGCGAAGAAAATCCTCGGTCGGCGGGAGGTCATCATAGGTTACTTCGTTGTTCATACTCAACAAGAGGTAATCCGCATCGTCGATCGACGGGCCGTGATCTCGAGACTCCCATGCATGACGGCGAACCAACTCGTAATTCGGGGGGTGGGCGTCAACGTAATCGTCGATGACCCGTTCATCCCAGAGATAACTGACCACCCGACGACCGGCCGGCACCTGGGTCGCGCACCACTCCAGGGCGTCCAACGTTCCATCATTGGTCACCTGGATCAGATTGCGATAGCCGCGCGACTCAGCCCCCATCCAGCGATTTCCAACTATCGTGTACCCATAGTAGCCGAACTCGGGATAAACGCTGAGGACTCCCCAGAACAGCAACACGGCCGCTGTCGCCGACCAGGCCAACCAGGCGGACTGCGCGAGTCTGTGGAAACGCAAATAATGATATACCCATACGATAAAAGCAGCCGTCAGAAGGATGAGTACCGGATAAATACTCATCAGGTTGAAAGTCTGCCGCAGCGGCTGAGTGGTTAATAGCAGTATATAGAGTATCACCACGGCCGTCAGCACGCGGCTGATCGGCTCGCGAGGAGCGCGCCACCAGGCCCAAGCCAGGGCGGCCAGAGTGGTTATACCCAGCGGCGGACCGACCTTGGTCAGGAGAATCCCGAGGTATAGCCGTACCGGATCTATAAAAGGCGTCATGGGTAACGCATGTATACGATGGAATACGTGGCGGTACATGGCCCGGGGCATCTCGGGATGGAGTACGTGTTCGGGAAACAGCGCCAAGCAAGCGGCGCCGGCGGCCGGTAGAATCACCAGCCACGCTGCCGGCGTGATCCAGTACGGGCCATCCCCCTTCTCTTGCCAGGCCTGTGCGCCGCGGAGGACCGTAACAGAACCAATCAGTAAGACCAGTAACCCTAAGCCCCAGCACACGAGGGCGGCCTGGCTGAGACCGATCTGAGTCATGAGCATGGCCAGAATTTCTAGAACAAAGGCGCTGCTGGCCCAGAAATATAACCTATGGGGGGCACCGGGTAACTTGTCTTTGTCTGACAGGGAACGTAATTCAATATAATCGCAGAGTATCAATGGAGGAATGAAAAACAGGTGATAGAACTTGACCGAGACTGCCAGTGCCAAGGTGGCGGAAAGTACAAGCAGTCGCAAGGTGTCGCGGTGTCGCAGATAGCTGATGAAGGCCAGGAGCAACAGAAGTACTGGTAAAGGGCAGAAAGCATCACCTTCGGTGAAAGCGTAGCGGCCGAAGCCGAGGTAATATGGCGAAAAGACCAGAATTGCGGTGGCTAGAAGAGCGGCCGACCGGCTAAACCAGGCCCGGCCGGCCACGTAAGTCAAAATGATGGCCGTCGAGCAGAATACAATGCTCAGCACCCGGGCCACGGCCAGCGAGGGGCCGGTAAAGGCGAAAACCGCGGCGGTAACGTACAAGGGAAGACGGGCCTGCGACCCGTCGAGCCCGCTGCCGGTCAAAGGATGCTCCAGCAAGCCGAGGGTAGCATGATAATCACTGACCTCGTCCCACAGGGGATTAACATGTTGCACGGAAAACCAGGCCACCGCCGCGTAGATTCCGGCCAGGAACATTACCGCGATCCAGTCGCGTCCCAGGCGTTTTCCGGACACAAGAAGGACATCGGGCATGGTGGGATTGTACGTCCGATCCATAAGAAATACACGCTTGGCGCCCCGTGCAGAAAGCTGTCTAAGTCTTCTTGCACGCCCGGCGGCGAAGCTCAGCCTCTATGAACATCTGTAAATCTCCGTCGAGTACGCGTTCGGGATTGCCCGTTTCCACGCCGTTGCGGTGGTCCTTGACCCGATGGTCGTCGAGTACGTAGCTGCGGATTTGGCTGCCCCAGGCGATTTCGCCCTTGTCACCGTATAGCTTATGCATCTCCTGATCGCGTTGCTCCTGTTTGAGACGCTCGATCTTGGCCTGGAGAATGGTCAGGGCGACCCGCTTGTTTTGCTGCTGACTGCGCTCGTTGACGCACTCGACTACGATGCCGGTCGGAATATGCTTGGCCCGGACAGCGGTGGCGACCTTGTTGACATTTTGTCCGCCGGCCCCGGCGGCTCGGCGGAAAAAGACGATGTCCAACTCGGCTTCCTTCAATTCGACATCAAGATCGTCGAGGATGGGCAGGACATCCACGGCGGCGAAGCTGGTATGCCGGCGGGCGTTGGAATCGAAGGGGCTGATGCGCACGAGACGATGGACGCCGCGCTCACAGGACAAATAGCCCATCGCGTAAAATCCGGCTACGCGCAGAGTGATACTGCGGAGGCCCGCCTCCTCTCCATCGGTGCGGGCCAGTTCCTCGACCTGGTAATCGTTACGCTCGAAATAACGCAAATACATACGCAGCAGCATCTCCGCCCAGTCGCAAGCCTCGGTGCCACCGGCCCCGGCCTGAATGCTGAAAAAACAATCCTTTTCGTCATTTTTTCGGGAAAGCAGGGTCATCAGCTCAACACTGGCCAGCCGCTCCTTGATATCGAGTAGATCTCGATCCAATTCGGCGAAACTGTCCGCGTCGTTGGCTTCTCGAGCCAGTTCGAGCAGAACGGCGGCATCCTCAGCGCGTTTGATTACGCCCTGCACCGGGTCGATCACACCCTTGAGAGCCTTGAGTTCGCCGACGATCTGGCGAGCCCGCTCCTGGTTGTCCCAGAAACCTGACTCGGACATGATCTGCTCCAGTTCTTGACGGCGGGAATTCTTAGTCGGTAAGTCAAAGAGAGTCCCGAATCGAAATGATCCGGTCAGTCATATCCTGGAGGGTGCCGGCAGGGTCTTCAAAGTTCATCTTACTGCTCCTTCA
Source organism: Phycisphaerales bacterium (assembly GCA_012729595.1). Taxonomy (GTDB): domain Bacteria; phylum Planctomycetota; class Phycisphaerae; order UBA1845; family PWPN01; genus JAAYCU01. The sequence continues at coordinate 5,668 of JAAYCU010000132.1, read as the reverse complement.
TGTAGTTCATGGGTACATCCCTGTCAAAACTCATTATAAACCGGGTACAACAAGACGCCAATCTGGGATGCGTATGTCGGCCAAGGCAAATACGCCGGATCGCGAATCCTTGCGAAAGCTCGGAAAAGCAAGTTCTTCGCGGATGTTTCGCGCAACAGGGCCGGAATGCCTTGGAGGCGATTATCCCATCAGGGTACGGTTGTGCGCAGGTGTTTATCGGCGAAGTCGAGAAAATGCTCCCAGTCCTCCGTCGTCAAGTCGTGTTGGCCTTGACGCAGGTGGTAGCCGATGGTCCCGTGGGCGGCCCGGCCCGGCTCCGGCATTTCCTCGACCGGCAGACCTTCCGTGCCGAGCAGGCGGTAGACCGGATGGGCATGTTTGGCGGCGAGAAACTCGCCCAGCGGATCGGCCCAGTGGTCTTCGGTGGCACTCGCGATATACACCGCCCGTGGGGCTATCAGGGTAATAAGCATGTGTTGATCGATGGGTAGTTCATCCTCGCGATCGTTGTATCGTTTGAAGTTGTCGCAGAACCAGTGTGGAAACCGGTCATTGATGGCCCGGACGGTCTCGCCGAACCGTCGTCTGCTGATGGCCGCGCCACCGCATCCCGAGTTATTCGAGATGGTGATGGCGAAGCGTTCGTCCTGGGCGCCGGCCCACAGAGCAGTCTTGCCCAGCCGCGAATGGCCCGCAACCGCAACCCGGCGGGTGTCAACATCGGAATCGGTTTCGAAATAATCCATAGCCCGGCTCAGGCCCCAAGCCCAGGCCCCGATCGCGGCCCAGGCATCCGCGGGCCGCTCGCCGTCCGATGGCTTGTCAAAGAGCGTATGCACACCGTGTTGTAATCCGTCTTTATTGTCCGGAGTGATGTCGCCGTAGTAGATCGAGGCCAGGCCGTATCCGCGGGCCAGAATTCGTTCAACGGGGTAACGGTATTGACGGATGCCGCGGGCTTCCTCCGTGGCCCGGTTATCCACAACACCTAATCCGTCTTTGGGCATCCAACGGGTTGATAGACGGATGCCCGGGTCCGGGTGCACCGTATGATTTCCGAAGAAGTTGAGGCTCAAAAACACCGGCACCGGCCGCTCGGACTTATTGGGCAAGTACAGGAGGATATCCATGCTGGGTGCGCTCGTATCTCGGACGAAGCGTACTGTAATCTGTTTGCGTGTGGCCAGACCGCCAAGGGCCTCGCGGTCCAGATCGAAGACCTCGAAACTCATATCCGCCGGACGGCCGGGCGATCGGCCGTAGACGTGCGTTTCGAACAGCCGCAAGATTTCCGTGCGGCGTTGTTGTCGCCAGATATCAGAGTCGGTCACCATCATCCCATCATTAGTTATCAGTGGGTTTGGCAGGGAGGACATAGGCCCTTTTTCCTCATCATACTTGGGTTGCGGGGTTGGCTTGGTGGCCGCTGAAAAACACGGAATCAGCATGACGCCACTCAGCATCCATCCTACAACCTGCGCGGCTACCGCGTTCTGTCGGTATAACTGTCGATAGCGATACATGCTTTGGTACCTTATAAGCAGCACGTATTATAAAGTCATCTTCATATTTTACGAGTAGCGATGGGTCCGCGTAATGCCTTGGGGTGTGGCCAGGGATTTTGGCAAGCGAGCAAAGATGCAATGCTGCTTTGGGATATTCCATAAACAGGGCCGCGAGACGACGAATTGATGCCTCGGGGGAGCGTTCTTTCTGTAAAGCCTGGCTACGATTCGTCGGTGCCGCCCAAGTTAATGGCCACACCCAATGCCTTGTGCTTTGGCCTCGATGGGTATCTGGGTGAGGTGCATTCGGTTTGCTCATTAAACTGAGTCACGGCCCAGTACGGCTGTTGTTCCCGTGATTGACCTATGTCTATGGAAGACAGCGAATCTTTGTTCTTCTGGGAAAATTGCCAGCGTAGGGGAGCCGTGGGCGAGGTTGCCATTGTCTGTAAACCCGCGCCGATCATTGTGATCCGGCCCCTACTTCCTGTTGTGGCCATCTAACTTGACATTGGCTAAGAGGGGTAGCTGACACATTGTGATCGGTGTTGGTACGACGGTAGAAAGGTTTGAGTAGTATAGGGAGTAGCAGGATTTCGCGAGCCATTGACAGGCAAGAATGCTGTCAATTAATAAATTATTAGATAAATGAAATATAGTTGTATGAAATAAAAATTTTTGAATCAATCTATGGCTTATATTGTGTTCTGATATCGTAAACCCATGTTCGCTATTGTGCCCATATTAATAGAATTTGGTAGATGTTTAGTAGTTTAGGCAATGCGGGCTGTGTTGTGTTTCCACCGCAGCATACAAGGCTACCTTTTTTCGTTTGACAGTCCCATAAATGTGTGATAGGCTTGGTTTACTATCTTTAATTCGCTTGTTGCCGGTTCCTGATCGACTCGAAAAATCATCTTTGCATCTGGTCTCGCGATCTGGTTGTCTGCCGGTGTTTCTGTTTTGGCCATTTATTCGGTTGTGCTACGTGCAAGGCAGGGAGTCGCGGGTTTTCCGCTAAACGTATTTCACTGCAGAATATCCGTGGAAGTCGTGTCCCCGCCGCCGAACCCGACCGTGGGTGTTGTGTGTATTGCCGAAGGCCTGCTGTGAATTCGGTATATATGCCTATCCTGCAACGGTGATAGCCGGTTGAGGGAGGTTTGTGTCCAAGCGGGCCGGTAGGTCGTGGGACGGGGCAATAGCAGGAGTACAAGTACGATTGCATACGCCGTTGGTGGGAGTAGCAGTACACGGTACGTGCTATCACCGATCTGTGGCGGCCGCGCATCGACGGTTCATAGCGAGTATTGGTATGTCGCGATCCTCGATGCAATCGGCAACTGCGAGATCTTATGCAATACTACTTTCGACAGGGCTTTGCTGAATCTATTTTTGTCAACCGCTATGAAGGCATAGCGGGTCTTTAGCGGTATCGGGTCTCTTGTGATTGGGCCGGAGACAACCGCTCTGTGTTCGATTCATGACACGACATTTATGACCAATCGTGCTGACCGGGAGGGCTGTCATATCCTGTCCCTCAGGTTGGCTGGGAGCGTCACGTCACAACGGAAAGGTATCAACTTCCTTTTACATTTCATTGGAGGAATTGGCATGTTGAAGAGAATGTCTTTTATGGCACGAACGCTTTCGTCGCTTACGGCCGTAACGGAGTGTAGCGGCCACAATAGCTGCTGGACGACCACGGTGCATCACCGGAGAATCGGATGGCTGGGGGGTGTGAACGTTCCCGTGGTAGTGGGAATGTTGATGTTTGCCTCCGTGGGCTTTGCCCAGGTATTCCCGGGCACTACCTGGGAGTTTCGTACACCCACGCAAGTAGGCGTTGACGGCGCCAAGCTGGATCAGTTCGCTACCAATGTTGGGGGTAATGGCTGCATTGTCTACAACGGTTACATGATTAAGACATGGGGCAGCCAGACTTCCAAGGCGGACTGGGCTTCGGCGGCCAAGCCGGTGATCTCCACGATGCTGCTTTTCGCGGTGAAGGAAAATAAGCTTTCCAGTGTTGATGCCCTGATCGGCGATTGGAACTGGTCGCTGGTAACCAAGGACCAGCCGATGACCTTCCGGCACCTGGCCAACATGACGGGTAACTACACCCGCTCGGAGGCTCCCGGTACGGCGTGGGCCTATAACGATTATGCCATTCAACTTTATCAGAAGACGCTGTTTGATCGCGTCTACGGGACCACGCCCAATACCGCGGCTACCCACTCTTCGCGACTGGGTGCCTTACAGTTTCAAGACGGAACACTTTTCTCGTCACGTAACGGTTACGGTGTATATACTTCGGTCCGCGATTTTGCCCGCATCGGCTGGTTCTGGCTCAACAAGGGCAACTGGAACGGTAACCAACTGCTCCCGGCCAGTTATTTCGATACCTACAGGCAGCCGGGCGTGCCCGGTAACCTTCCACGGACCTGCTCAAGCTGCTCGACCTCGGATTACCTGGGTATAGGTACGTCTGGTGGTGGGTCCGACCAAACGCCGTATGGGCCGGGTATCTACGGTTTTAACTGGTGGTTCAACAATGTGGGCGGTGTTCATCCCGCGTCCCTTACCTGGCCTGATGCGCCGTTGGACACCTACCAGGCTAATGGCCACTGGAACACCGAAGTCGTCACGGTCATCCCCAGCTTGAATCTGGTCGTGTCAGCGATTGGGAATTGGGGCTCATTTGAACCAGGTAACGCATCCTCGAACATGAACCTGAACCTCAAGCTGCTCACCGAGGCGGTCGCCGATATTCAACCGCCGAGCGTGCCCACCAATGTGCAGGCCGCAGCTCATTCATCGAGCTCCATATCTTTAACCTGGACGGCTTCGACCGACAATATCGGCGTCCTCGGATACAAGATATACCGGAACGGTGGAGGCCAACCGGTCGGAACCACAGTAAACACGAGTTATATCGATACGGGCTTGTTGCCGGAGACGACTTATTCCTATACGGTCTCGGCGTACGACGCGGCGGATAATCATTCCGCGCAATCCTCGCCAGCGGCCGTAGCGACGACGCAAGTTATGCCTCAATACTGTAGTGTCGATCTGGGAGCGACTGATATCGAGAACCTGTTGTCTCATATAGCGATAACAGGTGGCGACGGGGACACGACCTGGGCTACAGTGGGTGGTCTTGAATGTCGCCGACCGGTAGACACGGGTGATCACTATTTCTACTTCAACATTAACGACTACTACATGTACGATGAATCCGGCACGACCAGATATTTGGAGGTTCGCTACTTCGACGACCAACCCAGTTCCGTGTTCTTGCGGCCACAGTACGATTCGACCAGTGCGGCCTACACCGATGCCAGCGAAGTCTACTTCACTAACACTGGAAAGTGGCGGACGGCTACTTGGACACTGACCAACTGCAAGTTTGCCAACCGGCAGAACCTGGGGGCGGACATCCGTCTATTCTTCGGGCCGAACGATGTCAAAATCGACATGGTAAGATTGTCCACCGCTCCGTTCCCTACTCCTGCGCTTGGTCAGATCGTGGTAGATCACGACAACCCAGCATGGTTCCGCTACTACGGCAGCGGGCCATTCTACATGTGTGGCCCGGGCGATCCGGAGGGCTTCCTCTACCGGGGCACCCGCAATTCGGACGGTACCCGAAATGGGGACCAAATGACGTTGATTAATAAGATGATTGGTACCGGTGCTAATTGCATCTATCTCATGGCCATTCGTAGCCATGGGGGGGATGGCGATTCAACTCATAACCCCTATATCAACAGCAACCTCAGCGCTGGGCTCAGCGATCCCATCTTGAACCAGTGGGAGACCTGGTTTACCGCCATGGATAACAACGGTATCACGATCTTCTTTGTTTTCTATGACGATGATGCCAAACCATTTGGGCGTGAATTGCCGGCCGGTGGTGACCTCTTGCCGGCGGAGACGGTGTTTATCGACACCATGGTAAGTCGGTTCAAGCATCACAAGCACCTTATCTGGTGCATCGCTGAGGAATATATTGAGGGCTTGTCCGGGGCGCGGGCCGTAAAGGTTGCCCAGCGGATTCGTGCGCAGGACGATCGCCAACACCCCATCGCCATTCACCAAAACGAAAGCACATCTTTTGACTTTAACGGCAGCCCATACTTCGACCAGTTTGCCGTGCAGTG
>JAAYCU010000131.1 GCA_012729595.1 Phycisphaerales bacterium | reverse complement strand
TGACCACGAATTCCCCGCTTTGGCGAATCCCTTCCAGTGAATACCGGGTGTTGCCGATCGAGACGGCCAGCATCGGCGGCTTGTGCGACGTATATGTGATCCAGCAAAGCGTCATGGGATTGTATTTCCCCGTGATGTCCCGGGCGATGGCGATTGCGACCTGTTCCGGATATTTTCGGTTTTTCGCATCATTGAAACCGGTTTGAACCTGCATGCGTGACTCCCATCTCTGAGTTCTATGAGCTCGCGTGCAGTATACGGTTGTCGTGTCAGACTATCCACCCATTATGCGTGTACTGGTTAATGCACGAGGCGAGCATGGGATGGCACAGCGTTTCCCGTATTGTCTCGGCGAGGCAGTACACAGGGCCGCGCGGTGATATCCTCTGCTTTCTATTTCTTAAATGGACTGGCCGTAGTGAACAGAAGAATGACTGTGCCGGTGATGGTTTCCATCGCCACCATTAGTTGATAGGCCAGTATGGAATACCTTGTGGCAATAAACTGTGACGTTTTGGTAACGGCCTGTGTCGTAATCCCCAAAAAGAATCCGTAAATGCAAATAAAGGAAATGACTGCCCAGACGCACAGGCCGATAGAGTGCAAAAGTGTTGCGAATATGACGGAAAACCGCAACTCGATGCGAGCCCAGATCAAGAGGGCATCCCAGACATGATCGAAGGGGTATAACAGGTAGGCGAATGGCCCATAATGGGTTACGAAAACCAACAAATAAACCAGGATCAGGGAGAACAATATACAGATCGGAAGTTCGCAGTCGAAAAGCCACTTGTCCGCCTTGGCTGATAGGTTGCCGATAGATTGCCGGATATAGCCGTGGAAATTGAAAAGCCAGGAAAGTTGCCGACGTATACGATCGCCCACGGATGTTCTGTACAAAACCTGAATGCCAACCAGAATGATAACCACTTGGCCCAGACGGTTCATGGCGGTAATCGCGGCCTCTCCCAGCGATGGGAACATAGCGCGGATCATGGGCAGGCTATTGAAGAACTCTTCCATACGAGCACCTCGTTATCCCTATAAGAACGTCGGCAAATGTGTTACGTGCAACCGAGTAAATGTGTACTCGTAGTACTTTCTCTGATACGGCGCGTCTTGTCAAGCAGTGTTGTACCGAGAATGGCAAAAATTTACACTTCTGATCGGATGGAGGCCGTTGTGTCAGGTGTGGTTTATTTTGTGCAGCAGCAGGGCACGAGTTGCGTTGCGCCAACGTAACTCGTGCCCTGTTTCACTGTCGTTGGAGGCGACCTATGGCCATTTCGGCACGTGGGGCCGTTATGGCATCGTACCGGATCTCTCAATCGATGTATTCGTTCAATATGTTTTCGAGCAGCTCCTGTCGGCCGCTTTGAATCCGTGGTTCGCCGTTTTTGAGGGTGTAAGCTTCCATCTGCTCGAACGTGGCCCGACCTTTTTCGATTTTCTTGCCGAAAGGCGTGTTCCAGCCTTTGTAGCGGTCCCGGATGAATTTCTCAAACGGTTTGTCCTTAAGCATCCGGGCAGCCGCCTTGAGACCACGGGCGAAGGCGTCCATTCCGCCGATATGGGCATGAAACAGATCGACCGGATCGATCGACTGGCGCCGGACCTTGGCGTCGAAGTTCAATCCGCCGGTCTTGAATCCACCGCCACGGAGGATGATATACATCCCCATGATCGTGTCATACAGGTCCGTGGGGAACTGGTCGGTGTCCCACCCAAGCAACGGGTCGCCACGGTTGGCGTCCACCGACCCGAAAATTCCGTTGGCCAAGGCATATTCCAGATCGTGCAGGAACGTATGCCCGGCAAGGGTAGCATGATTGGCTTCGATATTCAGTTTGAAGTGGGGTACCAGATCATACTTCTGCAAAAAGGCATGGCAACTGGCCGCGTCGAAATCGTACTGATGCTTGGTCGGTTCCTTGGGTTTGGGTTCGATGAAAAATTGTCCGCCGAATCGGATCTTCTTCTTGTAGTCAACGGCCATATGCAGGAGGCAGGCCAGATGGTCCAGCTCACGGCCCATATCCGTGTTCAGCAGCGTATCGTAACCCTCTCGCCCTCCCCAGAATACGTAGCCGGCCCCCCCCAAGTATTTGGTAACCTCCATAGCCTTTTTCACCTGGCTGGCCGCATAGGCGAATACCGCCGGTGAAGGGTTGGTTCCTGCCCCGGCCATGAAACGCCGGTGAGAGAACATATTGCTGGTCCCCCAGAGTAATTTAACCCCGGTATCGTTTTGCAACTTTTTCGCCAGAGCGACGATCTGGTCCAGCCGTCTATTGGTCTCCGCCAGTTTGTCTGCCTCCGGGGCGATGTCCCGATCGTGGAAGCACCAGAATTCGACTCCGAGCTTGGTGAAAAACTCGAAGGCCGCCTGCATGGTTTCCTCCGCCACCTTCATTGGGTCGTCCGACTGGTTATAGCTGCGGAGGATCGTTCCCGGTCCGAACGGGTCCGCTCCCATTCCTTTGAAACTGTGCCAGTAGCAAACCGCGAAACGCAGGTGATCGCGCATCTTCTTGCCCATCACCTTTTCGTCTGGATTGTAATGCTTGAAGGCCAGCGGATTTTTCGACTTGGGCCCTTCGTATTTGATCTTCTTCACTTCCGGGAAATATTGTGGCATACCAAAAGACTCCTATATTTACAGTTGCCGACATCACGGAGTACGCGGGTGGGATTATATCGACTGGGGGGGAAACGCTCAAACCGGAAGGCCCGCAGGCATCCTGCCAGCCCCCTTCCCCTTGTGGCTCTGGCGGTATCTGACGATTAGAATGTTTTGCCCGAGGGAATACAAATGCCTCAATGGAAATATATATTCGTGGATGTCGATACCCAATTCGACTTTATGGACCCCGCCGGTAGGCTTTATGTGTACGGTGCCGAGCTGGCCGTGCCTGCTTTGCAACAGTTGTTTGCCTTCGCTGCTCGAGAACGAATTCCCGTGTTCAGCTCGACCGATGATCACCCGCCCAACGCTCCGGAATTCGAGCAGTTTCCGCCGCATTGCTTGCACAACAGTCCCGGACAGAGAAAAATCCCATGCACCCTTCTGCCCCGGCATCGGCTTATCCCTGCGGAGGCTAACCCGCCTGAGCGATTGTACCGGTGGATGGTCGAGTACGATCAGCTTATCTTTCCCAAGGAAACCCTGGATGCGTTCGATAACCCCGCTTTTGCCATGCTGGTGAATTGTCTTGATGTAGGGGAGTACGTTGTTTTCGGGGTGGCCACCGATTATTGTGTGCGACTCGCGGCCAGGGGTTTGTTGGAACGCGGCCGGCGCGTTTGCCTGGTTCGTGATGCCATTCGACCGGTTGATCCGCAAACTGGCGAGCAAGCCTGCCGGGAACTGGCCGAACTGGGTGCCCGGTGGTTGACCACCGCCGATGTGACTGGGGGACAGATGTGAAAATCGCCTTGGTGCAATTGAACTTCGTGGTTGGCGATGTCCGAGGGAACAGCGAGAAGATCTTAGCCGGTCTTGGCCGGGCGGCTTCCGCCGGGGCGTCCCTGGCCATTTTTTCTGAGCTGGCCGTCGTCGGCTATCCCCCACGTGACCTTCTGCTTAAGCCCGAGTTTGTAAGGGCTAACGTCAAAGCCGTACAGCAGATTGCCGAGTCATGTCGCGGGATTGCCTGCTTGGTCGGTTTTGTCGAGGAAAATAAAGAATCGCTGGGGCGAAGTTTGCGTAATGCAGTGGCATATTGTGCGGAGGGACGTGTCCAGCAGGTATGCCACAAATCGCTCCTGCCCACCTATGATGTCTTTGACGAGGAACGCTATTTCGAGCCGGGACCACCCGTATCCTTGATTAATCATGAAGGCGTTTCCCTGGGAGTAAGTATCTGCGAGGATCTTTGGAACGACGAGCAGCTTATAGGCCGTCGCCTGTACCATGAGGATCCCGTCGGCCGACTGGCCACTGCCGGGGCCGACTTGATTATAAATGTCAGCGCTTCCCCATTCGGTCACGAAAAACACGATTTTCGAATACGCCTGTTCGGGAGCCAGGCCCGCCGCCACCGACGGCCGATCATCTTCGTTAACCAGGTCGGCGGGAATGACGAGTTGGTTTTTGACGGGGCGTCCGCCGTTTTCAACGAGCGCGGTCAGGTCGTCGCCCAAGGCGGCGCATTCCAGGAGGATATGCTTCTAGTCGATCTGGCTGCCCCCGATTCCTGGCGTCTCGACCCCTATCCCGTGGATATCGCACATATCCACGATGCCCTGGTACTGGGTACGAGGGATTACGTGCATAAATGCGGCTTTCGGAAGGTGGTCTTGGGCTTGTCCGGCGGGGTGGATTCGGCGGTAACTGCGGCCATCGCCACTGAAGCCCTGGGGCCCGAGGCTGTTACCGGAGTGGCCATGCCCTCTCGTTACAGCAGTACCCATAGCCTGACAGACGCCGAAGATCTCGCACGCAATCTTGGTATCGACTATAAGGTTATTCCCATCAGTCCGATTCATGACACCTTCGAGGAATACCTAAAACCGAATTTCGCGGATTGCCCCCCGGATATTACCGAGGAAAACATCCAAGCCCGCATTCGCGGGGTGCTGCTGATGGCCTTATCCAACAAGTTCGGCTGGCTGCTGTTGACCACGGGAAACAAGAGTGAATTGGCCGTAGGGTACTGTACGCTCTACGGCGACATGTGCGGGGGGTTGGCCGTTATTGGTGATGTACCCAAGACCATGGTCTATCGCCTGGCCCGGCATATCAATGAACGTGCCGGCCGGGAGATGGTTCCGGAAAGTACCATCACCAAGCCTCCGTCCGCCGAGTTGCGCCCCGACCAGACCGATCAGGACAGCCTGCCGCCCTACGAGGTTTTGGACCGGATTCTGGAGCAGTATATTACCGAGGAGAAAAGCGCCGGCGAGATCATTGCCGCCGGCTTCGAGGCCGAAACCGTTCATAAGGTGATCCGCCTCGTGGATCTCAGCGAATACAAGCGCAAACAGGCCGCTTTATGTCTGAAAGTCACCAGCCGGGCCTTCGGGGTGGGGCGACGCATGCCCATCGCGGCCCGGTTTCGTTACGAATGAAGTGACGGGAGAACAAGATGAGTGAGTATATCGATGAGCCGACCGGCCGGTGCGATACCGACGCGGTCCACTGTGGCGAGCAGCGCTGGCTGGGCAGCCTGACCACGCCGATCGCCCTGACCAGTACCTTCGTTTTCAAGGATATGAATGAAGTGCAGGCCTTTGGTCAAGGCCAGGCCGATCATTACGAATATGGTCGTTACGGCAACCCCACTCGCGAGGCCGCTGAACGCAAGCTCGCCGTCCTGGAAAACGCTGATCGCTGTATTCTTTTTGATAGCGGGATGAGCGCCGTGTCCGCCACCCTGATGGCCTTATGCAGCCAAGGGCAGCATTTAGTGATCACCGACGACGCCTATAAACAAACCCTTAATATAGTCACCAAAATCCTGCCCCGTTTTGGAATCGAGGCGACGGTTGTTCCCATGGGTGATTACCAGGCTATGGCCGCCGCTATTCGCGAGAATACCGTCATGCTCTTTTCCGAATCGCCGACCAATCCTTACTTGAATATTGCCGACGTAGAATGCTTTGTTGGCCTTGCTCGAAAGTATAAGGTGCTGAGCGTTATCGATAGCACCTTTGCAACCCCCTACAACCAAAGGCCGCTCGAGCAGGGCGTCGACATTGTTATTCACAGCACTACCAAGTACCTGGGAGGACACAATGATATTCTCGGTGGGGCGGTTTTCGGAAAAGCCGGCCTGCTCGACCCTGTGTATCAATGGCGGCGGGCCACCGGTGGAGTGATTGATCCGATGAGTTGCTACCTGCTTATACGCGGCCTCAAGACCTTCAGCCTCCGAGTTGATCGTTTGAATAAAACAGCCATGCAGGTAGCCGAATTTCTCGAAAAACAACCCAAGGTACGTAAGGTCTACTATCCCGGCTTGCCCAGCCATCGGCACCACGAGATCGCCCGTCGCCAGATGCGTGGGTTTGGGGCGGTTGTTACATTCGAAATCAATGGAGACCTGGCCGATACCCTGAATTTTATTAACGGTCTTAAACTATGCCTGCTGGCCCCCAGTCTCGGCGGACCGGAGACGCTTGTTACTCACCCGGCCCTGATGAGCTACTACCGAGAAACACGTGAGGAACGCTATCGGCTGGGCATCGTCGACGAACTGGTCCGCCTATCCGTGGGCCTGGAGGATCCAGAGGACATTCTCGCCGATCTCCAACGAGGGTTGGACAGGTTAGCTTGATTGATATTGATAGGGTAATGTATTCCGTAAGAAGCGGCAGCGCGGCTCCGCGGTGGGGGGCACGCCCCCTTGCCAGGTCGCTTGGCGCCATCCCCGTTTCGCACCTGAGCAACTGACTGCGTATCCGTCACGTGCTTCGCCTCCGTTGATCGTCCTGCATTCATACAACAGGTCGGCCATGATAAGCACGGTATTGGGCTTCTGGTTCGATCCGGCCCTGGGCGGGCGGTGTTATCACCGCGCAATTATCTGAACTTCTCGAATGGCATGTCGTGTCCTCGGTTTTAAGGTTCTCGCTCCCGGGAATCCTCGGTCGACATGTCCAGCACAAGTTTTCGGTTGCCTTTGGTTATGGTTACCCGGCCGCTATCCCACCTCGATTGCACGAACGGGCTATGGAAGGTGTTTTCCAGCGCGTAATCAAAAGGCCTTCCGTTAATCTTCGGTATTTCCGAATAATCTGCATGAAAAACAAAGGTGTCGCCGCCCAGTCCGGTGTATTGCAGCGTTTGGTCCCGCCACAAAATCGGCAGCACCATCACCGCGTCCATAAACGCCTGGTAATTTTCGAAATCCCGTTTGCGTGCAACCTCGATAATGATCGGCGAGAAGCCGTCCTCGAAAGTCATCCACTGCCCGCTTCGCGGAGCGGTCTGCGAGGGTTCCCATGCATACCCGCTCCTTGCCGGGCGCACCGCGGCATACGCACGCGGGGCTTCGACAAATACCCAGCCATCTCTCTCGATGCGGTTTTCAAGCCCGCTATGACTGAACCAGACCCGGGTATGCTCGGCGCCTCTGGTATACTCCGGCGAGAGACGCTGGGCAATCAAGGTTCCCTTGCGTTGCACGCCCCATTGCTGATTAAAGGAATCGTTCACCTGCTCAGGCCGGCATTGGGGAAAGATTCTTGCGTTCAAGTCGCCCGCGAAAATCACCCCCAACCATCGGCTTTGGCTGCTGATCAGCGTCCAGTCTTCAAAGGGTCGGGCCTCGACCATCGGCAGACCCATGATGAAATCCGGCGTGCAATAACAGTAACGTATGATCCCACCGTAATCCGTACGCAGTCGATAATGCGGATTATTATAAAAACCGCCTTGGGCCAGTCCTGGGGCTCGGTCCATGACCTCGTAGCTGCCCTTCCCCTCCACGTCCAGCACCAGGTCCATGACCACGAGCGGAAGCCGGTAATTGCTTGTAATGATCGTGGCAAGCTCACCGTGTGGTATCGTTGCCCGGCCCATGCCGACATAGAACCACATGGCCTCGCTGATCTCAGTGCGGCTTTGGCGATCCTTGCCGCCGTTTATCCGGCTTTTTCCTCCGCCTCGAACGCAGGCGATCTGCTCCTGAGCCCACGAGGCGTAATAGAGGGTCAACAGGTCGCCGGCCAGTTCGCGAAGGCGATGGTCCTCGGCAAAGTCGTGCATGTTGTAGAGACCCTTGATGGTGTGGGCGTTGTAGCTATCGTCGGCCATCTCGACAAACAGTCCCTTGCGGGCCCGCTGGCGGCAGTATTCTTTCGCGTACTCTGTCCATGCGGTGTAATGCTCAGTGGGGGTATGTCCGTCGTCGTATTTCATGTTCGCGTATTTCGATGATCGACTCAGCAGCCTGGCGAAGTGCCATAGCGTGGAGAACTTCATCATGTGATGGTTTTCCGACTCGATTACATCCCATGTTTGCGAACGCGCGGTCTCCGCCGAGACCGGCAGCGGCATTTCGCCCATCTGTCCCCAGCTCCAATCGGCATACACCGCGTACGCTTCGTCAAGGGAATCGACCTTGGAGTTCTCCCGGGCATATACCCACATCATCTCGAGAATCAAATCCTCGGTTCTTTCGTCGAGCCGCCCAACGGCGATGGAGCCGCCGCGCCCGAAAAACTCCACGATGCGGCAAACGACATCGGCCGCCCAGTAGAAGCTGTCGCGGTCGTTGCGGCACAGTCGGTCGTCGATGTAATGCCTGCAGTAGGTTTCCAGGGCCTGGTTGGCCGTCTCGATCTGCTCGTTCAGCCAGAACGCCCGTATGGCAAAATCGGCAATAGAATAGGAAAAATGCCGCGTATACGCCCCTCTACCCGGACTCAGCGGCCCGCGCTTGTCCGCAATCGTCAGCGGACGGCCCTGAAGCCCCTCGAAAGCGGCGTCGCGGCGGGCCTCGAAACCATCGCGTATACCGATAAGTTGCTCATCGGTATAGGCGTCGAGTGCTGCCGAGCACACAAGAATAATCATGGATGCGAGTGTCATGTGTTCTCCCAATGTGGCCTTCGGCCGCAACCAAAATAGTGTTTGAACAGTGCCTCAGGCAGAAGTGGCGTTCTGGCCTGACCATGGTTGTTGCCAAGCAGCCGTGGAAAGTAGAATGCCATGGAACATTTTATCATATCCCATCTGGTCTGCATCACCGGCATTTCCTGTATTGACCGGATCCTGTGCAAAACCCATCTGCGGCCGGGCTGGGCTGACGCGATGGTACTCCCCCGGCCTTCCAAGGATTGCGGTTCAAGGAGTTCGGAACCTTCTTCAATGAGCAATCCAGGCGAATCAAGCAACACGTCAAGGCCATGGTCGAGCGGACTGGACGCCACTACATCCATCGTAAAGGCCCGTTCAGCAAGGAAGAGCGGGTCCATATCCTGCGACGGCGCGATCCGGTGACCGATAGACTGTCCGCATCGTGGTCGTCGTCGAAACCTGGTCAGTTTCAAGCTGGACTATTGCGAGAAGCGGTTATACCTCTTCTCTGCCAACCGTATGCCTCAGATGGCCGACGGTTTCGTTAACCGGAACTGGCCGCCCATTGTGTCGGCGTTTGTCCGTCAGGTCAATCCCTTGATGGAATCCCTGTTGAGCAAGATGAACAACTCCTGGGTCACTCCGCAGGTGGAATATGCCACCGACGTGATGTTCACAAGCTCTGCCGCCCTGGAAGGCCTATACGAAAGATGCCGACCTCAGACACGGAAGATGCCGCCTCGTCCGGCTAGGGGCCGGCACTAACGATGACGAAAACGGCTACACGATCACGGCAGGATCGCGTGTATCTCACGCTCCGATCGTTGGCGGGATGCTCGCAAGGGGGGTATTCGGATGTCCACTATTCTTGCGATTCATGATGATAACTATCCCCAAGCCAGTGTTCGACTGACGGCTTGATGCCGGATAACAGGCTCGCACAATGCGGAGACGTTTCGGTATAATGGCCTCGACAGGTTCATGTTATGGATCTGTTGAACTTATGCAAAGACATCACTAAGGCGCATTGACGGCCAGGTCATTCCGATAAAGATGCGTAACGGAGATGAAGCTGCAGGATTGTATTATTAACGCGCGGGGCGCACGCATGCCAACGGAGCGGTAGGAGGCTGATCGTTTCTTACAGAGTCAATGCGTAACATTAACCATAGATGAATGCAAGCTTCGGCGTAATAATAGGGTTTCGGCGTAATAATAGGGTGAGATCGTTCATGAAGATAGTTTATGGCATTCACGGATTCGGCCGAGGGCACGCGATGCGGGCCTTGGCTATCCTGCCCGAACTCACTAAACGTCACGAAGTAGTCATTCTTGCCGGCGGTGACGCCTATCATGCTTTGAGTCCGGACTATCCGGTCATACGCGTACCCACAATGGCGTATTACCGCATTGGCAAGGGGCGTATCTCCGTGTTTCGGACCGTCAAGCGGAACCTGCCCATGTTGCTGGATATTGCAGCGAGTGGGGCGGTGCTCGAAATGGCTCTGGAGATAATGCGGGAGTTCCGGCCGGATTTCGTGATCTCGGACTCTGAAGTGTATACCCATCGGGCGGCCCGTCAATTGCGGATTCCGCGCATGACCTTCGATCATTTTGGATTTCTTGTGTATTGTCGGCCGGAAATGTCGCGGATAGATCGGCTCCGGTGTTGGGGTAACGCGCTGGTGTATCGGTGGCTTTTTGGCGAGCCGGAACGCGTACTGGTAGCTAGTTTCTTCGACGCATCCGCACGGCGGAGCGAGGTGCGGTTGGTTGGACCGGTGATTCGCGAGGAAGTGCGCAGCGTGGAAGCGTCCCGGGGCGATCACCTGCTCGTGTATTTTAGCAAGGGGGACCAGGAATTTAGCCAGCGGATTCGCCACGCTTTGTTGGAGCTCGACTGTCCGGTCCGTATCTACGGCACGTCTTGTCGGGGACTTCAGGAAAACCTGCAGTTCAAGCCGCTGAGCAACTTGCCGTTTATAGAGGATCTGGCGAGCTCTCGCGCGGTTTTCGGAACTACGGGTAACCAGTTGATAAGCGAGGTGCTCTATTATGGCAAGCCGCTGTTGGGGATGCCCATCGATTGCCTGGAGCAGCGCCTGAACGCGGCCCAGATCGAACGGCTGGGGATGGGTGTCGCCGGGCGGGTTAAAACCGGCCACTACTGGGCGGGTTAAAACCGGCCAATTTTCTATCATCTTCTATACCTTAAACCGGCCGGGTTTGGCAAGTATCTTCATTTCCGGCGTCCTTGTTTTTA